>CAYMFQ010000052.1:22747-28686 GCA_964389335.1 uncultured Granulosicoccaceae bacterium | reverse complement strand
GTCCAGGTTCTTCAGTAATGCTATTTAGTCTATGTTCTTTGTCTTCGCTCTTTAGCCCGCTCACCAGTGTCATGATCCACCGGTAACTGCTACCGTCCATTCCCACTCATGATGATGTGCCTGCCTCAACATGCCACAGATGTACTCGCGATATGCAAAAGCCTTGTCTGAGCACTAGCGCTTTGGCGATGCACGATTTCGCCCTTCCATGGAAGCAACCACGGCACCCGCGAGTACCAGTGGAGCCGCCAGTAAAAAGCTTGCGGACAACGACAAACGAAATATAAGCAGATCTGCCAGCAATGGCCACAATAATCCCACGTATTCGTAAGGTGCAAGGCGCGAAGCTTCGGCGTAACGAAACGACAGCGTCATCGCAATATGGGCAAAGCCACCAAACAGGCCAGCGGCAATCAGCATCACCAGGGTGCTGCCGTCCGGCACAACCCATCCCCACGGCAGCGTTAACAACGCACAGGCCATTGACGCAATAACAAAGTATAACGCAATGGCACCAGGGCTTTCCGTACGGTTCAGGCTGCGCACCATAATGATCGACAGTGCCGACAGTGCTGCCGACACCAGTGCCAGCACGACACCGGCAATCCTCCCACGCTCGAGTGTACCGCCACCGAGGTCAGGCCACACCAGCACGAGCACACCAACAAACCCTACCAGTACACCAAGCACACGCCAGATGGTCAGGCGCTCAGATAAAATAAACACCGCGGCCACCGCTGTCAGCATCGGCGACAACTGCGCAATCAACACGGCTTCCGCCACACTGAGACGCGCCAGTGCCGCAAACGATGCAAACAGTGACACCACACCAAATACAGAGCGCAGCAGATGGTCATACGGGCGCTGCGTGGCCATGCCATGCGGGAATTCACTGCGCCACCAAAGAAATAACAGCAGTGGTATCAATGCAAAGAAGGCGCGAAAGAAAACAATTTCGCCAAGTGGTACCGCGTCGCTGACGGCCTTGACGCTCACATACATACCCGCCAGCAGCACACCCGACACAATACGCAGTACGATGCCCAGACCCGGTTTGTCAACGTAGCTCATCAGCTACCGCATCTCGTTAACGACAACACACCGGCACCCCGCACTGCGGCATATATTCAAACACGTACTCAATCGTGGTCGCAAGCGAGCGCATCGCGCAACGCATCACCAGCGAGGTTAATCGCCAGCACACACAACACCACGGCCATACCTGGCCATATCATTTGCAGCGGCGTCGAGCGCATATGAATGCGTGCATCGAGCAACATGGTACCCCACTCCGGCATCGGTGGCTGCACACCAAAACCGAGAAACCCCAGTGCGGAAATACCCAGAATGGCGCGCGCAAACATACCGGTCCATACCACCATCAGCGAAGGCATCAGTGCCGGCAGGTAATGCCAGCGCGCAATGGACACTGCAGACAGACCGGCAAGTTTTGCCTGCACAACATACCCTCTGCTCTGTAACGACAATCCAACACCACGCGCGACGCGACTGTAGCGCATCCAGCCGGTAACACTGAGTGCAAAAATCAAACTGCCTGTGCCCGCCCCCAGCAGACCAGCGATAACTACCGCGGCCACCAACTCGGGAAAGGCAAGAAAGGTATCCGTTGTACGCATCACCAGCCAGTCGGCCACTTTGCCACCGAGTGCTGCCAGTAACCCGATTGCCGTACCGATGCAAAGCCCGATCACTGATATTAAGAACGCCAGCCCCAGTGACCAGCGCGCACCATGCAACAGCCGCGATAATATATCGCGTCCCAGTGCATCAGTGCCAAGTAACCATTGATCATTGGGCGGACTCAGGCGATTGGGTATGTTAATCGCGGTTGGGTCATGAGGTGCGAGCATTGGCCCGAACACGGCCAGTGCCACGAATACCACCACCAGTGCCACCACACTACGCATGGGGACTATACACAGGGCCGGGCACAGGATCAGGCATCGAGCTACACATAGAACTACAAAAAGAACTACGCATGGTGCTCACCAATTCGCGGATCGACAACACGATAAATTAAATCAATCAGCAGGTTTATAGTCACAAACAACAGTGCGGTTAATAACACCACCGCCTGCACTTTGGGAAAGTCCCGCGCCTCTATGGCGTTGACCAGAAAAGTGGCGAGCCCCGGGCGTGAAAAAATTACCTCAACCATGACCAGACCTTCCAGTAAAAAGGCAAGCTCGAGACCGAGCACTGTGATCACCGGAATAGCTGCATGTGGAGCAATATGGTCGCGGCCAATTAATCGCTTTGGTACGCCACGCCGTCTGATCGCAGGCAAAAACGGCTGCGACCGCGCTTCCAGAATGCCGGATCGAATAATGCGGGTC
The DNA here is from genome assembly GCA_964389335.1 of uncultured Granulosicoccaceae bacterium. GTDB lineage: Bacteria > Pseudomonadota > Gammaproteobacteria > Granulosicoccales > Granulosicoccaceae. The sequence goes on along the minus strand of CAYMFQ010000052.1, from coordinate 26,329 downwards.
AGTGCCGCGGCAACACCCAGCCCGAGTGTCAGCGCCGGTAGTACCGCATGCATCGGTGTACGCGCGCCCATCGCCGGTAACCACGCAAGCTTTACTGCAAACAATAAAATTAATAAAAGCCCCAGCCAATACGCAGGAATGGCAGCACCCAGCGAGGCGAGCGCCACTGCGAAGCGATCAATCAACCCACCTGGTCGGCGCGTTGCTATATAGGCCAGTGGCAGCGAGATGAATATACCCACAGCAAGCCCCGCCAGTGCCAGCGGAAACGTATAGCTGATGGCTGTGAGTAACTCCGGCAACACCTCGCGTCCGGTGACGGATGACTGCCCGAAGTCGCCAACCAGCAGCGGTTTAACCCACGCAAGGAACGCCGGCCAGAACCCGGCATCAAGCCCGGCCTCGGCCCTGACAATATCGACAAGCCCATCCGGCAGCACCGAATCATAGCGTGCCAGCGCAATCGCCAGTGCCGGATCACCCGGTGCATGCCACAGCAGTGAAAAGGTAACGACGGCGGTACCGGTCAGCACAATAACCGCACGCACCAACAGACCAACGATAATGCCGATCATGGCTCGAGCGCCCCCAGTGCAATTGCGGCATCGCGCAGTGTATTGCCATAAGAGGTAGCCGGCGCTTTCACAAAGCGATCAGCTGCAGTAATCTCTTCGATGCGCCCCGCTCGCAGCACGGCAATATCATTGCCGTAAGCCGCGGCATAGCCCAGATCATGGGTAACAATCAGTGCTGCAAAGCCGTGTTCGGCCTGCAGGTCTGCAATCAACCGTGCCGTATGTTTTTGGGTTACTGCATCCAGTGCTGACAACGGCTCATCAAACAGCACCAGTGGCGATGCTGCAATCAGCGCACGCAAAATACCGATGCGCTGCGCCTGACCAATAGATACCTGAGCCGGTCGACGGTCGAGTAAGTCGGGGGATAGCTCAAGCCGCTGACACAACTGCGCCAATCGCTCCGGCGCTAGAGTTTTGCCCGCTGCCACCAACGGCTCCATTACGGATCGACGCAGGCGCAGAGCCGGGTTAAACGCCGCGCGCGGCTCCTGCAGTACCAGCGCCGGACGACACTGGCGCACCGGCCCGCCGTTCCAGGTGATCGACCCACGCGATAACTTTACAAGCCCGAGCACCGCGGCGATCAGCGTTGACTTACCCGCGCCACTTTCACCAACCACGGCCACGGTGCGACCCGCTGCCACGTTTAATGACACGTTATCGAGTGTTAACAACTGGCCGCGTTTGACGGAAACTGCATCAACGGTCAGCACGAGCGAGTGAGCACGCTTGCAGACAAGCCGACCCTGCAATCTTCAGAGTCGGGAATTGCGGTTCGCATTAACAGACAATTAAATAACACGGTATTGAGCAGCAGTGCGCAGAGCTAAACAGCAGTAACGGCGTTGTTAACCTGCGCAGGCCAGCTGCGATGACTGGCAAGTATTTTGGCGGCTTCGGTTTGCGGCTGTGCCAGCAGTTCTGCGGCGGAGGTGTCTTCGGCAATGCGCCCGGCATCCATTACCATCAGGCGCGAGACTCTGCGTGCCGCAAGCCCCAAATCATGTGTGATTAATAACATCGCCGTCTGCCCATCATCGAGAACCGCGTCTAACAAGTCCATGGTGTTGGCTGCCACCACCGGGTCGAGTGCTGAAGTGGGTTCATCGAGCACCAGCAGGTCCGGTGTGCCAATCAGCGCCATGGCAATCACAAAACGCTGTTGCATACCCCGGCTCCAGCCCCACGGGCGCTTGCGCAGGTCACCACCTTCAATTTGCAGCGCACTAAACAGCTGCCGGCGCTTTTCAGGGTTGGCATCATAGCCCAATGCACGCTCTGCTTCACCCCATTGAAACGCCATGCTGCGCAACGGGTCGAGCGCTTCGTCAGGGCTTTGCGGTACGTGTGCCACACTTGTGCCCTGCTCGCGCAGTGCATCAATCAGTGTATGACCGAGGGTTGATTTACCGGATCCGGACGCGCCAACGAGACCGATTCGTTCGCCGGCGCCAAACTTAAGCGAGGTGGGGTGTAACAGCGTCCGGCCCGAGCGCACAACGCTCAGGCCGGAAACAGATAGTGTCATAAAAAAACAAACACGTTATTCAGCAAGGGTAGTCTTGTGGGTGATCCAGTAAGTCTCGGTCGGGTGCACTGCGTAGTTCTTTAACTCTGCGCGCGCCACGTTGACCTGACTGACGTGGAATACCGGAATCATCGCGGCATCGTCGGCAACAATCTGCTGTACCTGATCGTAGATTTTCTTGCGCTCAGCCTGCTCAAAAGTTTCGCGACCAGCCGCAAGTAACTTGTCGAGTTCAGGGTTGGCGTACTTGCCACTGTTGGAACCCCCATCAGATTTAAGTAATGACTCAAGCACCGCACCCGGATCACCCTGTGGGGTTGTGACCCATGCCTGCAAAAACATATCCGCTGTACCGTCTGCAATGGCATCGTTGCTGGCACCGTATTCACCAACACTAACGTTGGCACTGACACCAATCGCCTGCAGGAAAGCCTGTGTCAGTTCAGCAGTTGGTGGCAGCGCGGCACGCGATGAATAGGTGACGATGTCAATTTCAAGCGGCTCACCATCGAGCATCCACTGTCCGCCTTCTTTTACTGCCCCAGCCTCGGCCAGCAGTGCTTCTGCTTTTGCCGCATCGTGCGCAACCTTTATATCTGCAGCCCAGCCCTTACCATCCGGGTAGATAGTGCCTGCCGCTTCACCGCCAACACCAGACAGTGCCGCCTGCACAATACCTTCGCGATCGATAGCCAGCGATACCGCCTGTCGAATCAGCGGATTGGCCATCGGGCCACTGGCCGCGTTAACGGTATAAAAGTACAAGCGTGCTGTGGGTGCAGAAAAACCCTGCGCACCGGTGCTTTGTATACGTTCAAAATCCGCTTCCGGATAGTTGATCACCATATCCACTTCACCGGCCTCGAAAGCCAGTGCCGCGGTGGCTGGATCGCCGGATACGACAACGCGTACTTCCGAAAGCCCGGGTGCGCCTTCGCGATAGTCGGCATTGGCTTCAGCGCGGTACAGTTGCTCAGGCACTGATTCGCGGAAGATGTAGGGACCAGTGGCGTTGATCGGGAATTCGTCTGTGGCGGCGCCCAGAATTGCGATACCCGGCTCTGACAGGGTCCATGGAAATGCTGCATTGGCACCGTTGGTGTCAAACACAACGACCTTATCGCCATCAGCAGACATGCCGGCAAGATCGAGGAGTTTCGCAACGCGTGCGTTGTGACCGGCGTTTTCCTCATCGAGAATCGCGGCAATGGAATCAACCACCGACTGTGCCGTGACCGGCGTGCCATCGTGATACTTCACATCGCGCAGTGTCACGCGCCACTGCGTTGGTGAGGCCTGCTCGATACTTTCAGCCAACCGCGGATACAGGTTCATATCGTAGTCAATGCCCATCAGGGTCTCGGTTACACCGGTTTGATTGGACAGCCACCCGTTGTAACCCGCACGCGGATCAGGCACTTCGGCGTTTGGCCCCCAGGTGGTAGCGATGGTCAGGCTGCTGGCGTGAGCTACAGG
>CAYMFQ010000052.1:18962-22647 GCA_964389335.1 uncultured Granulosicoccaceae bacterium | reverse complement strand
CTCAGCTTCGCGGTACGGGCGGCACTAAGCCGTTTCAGGATGGACGTGATCATGATGCCTCGATAGGAGCAATGAAATTTCAAAATTACCGTTGGGCGCCTGCAAAGCAGACAGACCGCTGCGGCGAATTCTCGCGATGTTACAACATATCATTACCGGAATCCACATCACTCATCTGGCACAACGGACCCTGAGCTACTGGATGAACAACACCCGCAAAAGCACCTGCAGCAAGCATTAGTTTTATTGACAGAGCGCACAATCCGAACGCCCGGCCGGGCGTCTACCCCTGTCATTTCGCTCATTTGGCATTGCATGTGTTAGCACTCTCGCGCTAGTTCAAGTATGCGTAGAAGTAAGAAAGAGTCAGCACAAGATTTGTGCTGTTGAGTGCGCGTTAGTTAGTAAGCACTCGGATTGATAGGGTATTCGGACCGTCTGATTGTCTGTTGCTGTTGAACTTTGCCTGTAACACACGACAAATATTCACTCTGGCGGTAAATTAATGAGAAAACACAATACCCTTCCGGTAGGTATCGCTGCGTCGATAGCACTACCGTTGACGATACTCAGCTATCCTGAAATCGCACAAGCCTCTGCACCGGTTGCCAGCGATGCAAGTGCGTCAATCGGCGCCGGAGACAGCGCGGTCATTGAACTGTCGGACTACATCACCGACGCCGACGACAACGTCAGGCTTTCACTGATTGACCTCGATCCTTCAACACCGAACGACGAAAATAGTTTCGACACAGCCGACGGTGAATGGTCTGTTGGCAGCACCGGCAGACTTCGCTTCAATCCGGCGGAAGGTTTCGGCGGCACCACAACAATTTCATACACGGTAATGGACAGAGACGGCAACCTGTCCAACGTTGCAAGTATCTCTGTGAGCGTTGTTAACCCGGTACCCGTCGCCACTGACGCCGCGGTAACCGCAGGTGCCGGTGAAAGTGCAGTGTTTGAATTATCGGACTACGTTACCGATCCTGACGACAACATCCGGTTCGCAACCACTGACTTCGACCCTTCCACACCCGACATTGACGACGATCTGACCACTGCTGATGGTGACTGGAGTGTCGGTACGTCCGGACGCGTAAGGTTTAATCCGGCAGAGGGATTCAGTGGTGTTGCAACTGTTCCCTATGCGGTTAGCGATGACGAAGGCAATCTGTCAAACACTGCCACTATCAGTGTGAGTGTCACCAACCCGGCGCCCGTCGCCACGGATGTTGCAGTAACAATCGCAGCTGGTGACAGTGCCGTGTTCGAATTGTCGGACTACGTTACCGACCCTGACAACAACATCAGGTTCGTCACCACAGACTTTGATCCTTCAACCGCTGACATCGATGACGACCTGACTACTGCTGATGGTGACTGGAGTGTCGGCACATCCGGCAGAGTAAGATTTAATCCTGCTGAAGGTTTCAGCGGTGTTGCAACCATTCCCTATGCGGTTGGCGACGATGAAGGCAATGTGTCAAACACCGCCACCATAAGCGTCAGTGTGACTAACCCGGCCCCGGTTGCGTCTGACGTATCGACCTCGGTAATTGCCGGTGAAAGTGCTGTGCTTGAACTGTCAGAAAGCGTTACTGACTCTGACGATAACATCCGTTTCAGCACAGTGGACTTCGACCCTTCCACAGCCAGCATTGAAAACAGCCTGGATACTGCCGGTGGCAGCTGGTCCGTTGGCACCAGTGGCAGAGTAAGGTTTAATCCTGCTGACGGCTTTAGCGGTGTTGCAACGGCTCCCTATGCAGTTGGAGATGACGAAGGCAATGTCTCAAACACAGCTGCCATTCGTGTGACTGTGACCAACCCGGCACCAGTCGCCTCTGACGTTGCCGCAACTGCCGGCGCTGACGACGACAGCGTGGTGATTGAGCTATCAGAATACGTTACCGATTCTGACGATAACATTCGTTTCAGCACAACTGACTTTAACCCTGAAACTACCGACATCGAAGACAGCCTTGAAACCGCTGACGGTCTTTGGACAGTGGGCACCAGCGGACGCGTAAGATTCCGACCTGCCGATACTTTCAGCGGTGTTGCCACGGTCCCTTATGTTGTCAGTGATGACGAAGGCAATATTTCTAACGTGGCCAGTGTGTCAATTACGGTACCGTTTGTAGAGACCATAGCCGAGGCACAGGAAGCGGAAACACCCGACGCCAAAGCGGAGAACCCCGAGACCGAAGAGCAGCCAGCTGAAGAGCTGTCAACTGAAGAGCAGCCCGCCGAAGGCGAAGGCAGCACTGAAGAAAGCACAGCAACGGAGACCCCTGACGCGACAACTCCCGAGAACAGCACAACGGAAGAAACAGACACCGATGCCGACGGTGATGGTATTTCTGACAGCGTTGAAGGCAGTGCTGACAGCGACAGTGACGGCGTGCAGGACTACCTCGATGTGGACTCCGATAACGACGGCATTAGCGACGCTGTGGAAACAGCCGCTGACCGCGACGGTGATGGTATCGCAAACTTCCGCGACCTCGATGTCGACAACGACGGCATCTTTGATATCGTTGAAGCGCGCATCGGCATGACTGAAGTCAACCAACTCGACACCGACCTCAACGGTGTTATTGACCTGACCTTTGCGATGGGTGCAAACGGTATGGCTGACATCGTGGAAACCACCGCAGAGTCAGGCGTTGAGAACTACACCCTGCCGGACATCGACAGCGATGGCGTTGCCGACTATCGCGATCACGATTCTGACAACGACGGCCTGCTCGACACACTTGAGTCTGACCACAACGACCGGGACCTTGATGGCACCGTTGACGATACCGCAGTAGCCGGAGTGGATCGCACCATTGCCGCAGTAGGCACCTCTGGTCTGTTACCCAGCGCCGGCGGCGCACCGCGCAACACCGATGCCGATGGCCTGGCTGACTTCCGTGACGGCGACAGCGACAACGACGGTCTAACCGATGCTGCGGAATCGTTCGGTGTCGCACTGGATGCCAACGGTGACGGGCGCCTTGATGACTTTATCGATGCTGACGGTGACGGCGTAAACGATGCAGAACCAACGGTACCGGCTGACACCAACGGCAACGGTGCCTTCGATGCAGTAGAGGTTGATTCGGATGGTGACGGTATCAGTGATCTGCTCGAAGCCGGTGGCACTGACGCAAATGGCGACGGCATTGTTGATGGCTTTCTTGACGATGATGCCGACGGTATCGACGATGGCATCAACGCTCTGCCACTAACACCAGCCGACACAGACAGCGACAACATACCTGACTTTCAGGACACCGATTCTGACAACGATGGCCTGTCTGATCTGATCGAAACCGGCGGTACTGATTCCGACGGCGACGGCAACGCAGACAGTCTGGTAAGCGCGGTGGTTGATGCCAACAATGACGGTGTTGCCGACTATCTGCAAAACGGCGACAGCCCGGGGTTGCAGGAAGCAAACGGTGAAATACTGACTGGTCTTGCCGGTGGTGCTGGTTGCAGCATCGGTGGCTCTGGTGGTACCGATCCCTTGCTACCCGGCATGTTTATGCTGTCAATGTTGTGGATAGCGCGCCGCTTTCGTCAGCTGCGCGGATAATCTTCTGAACTAACCCATGCACGTGGCCCGCGATCTGCGGGCCACGCAGTTTACTACTTCTGTCCTGCGTTCCATCCTGCGCAAAACTGCAGAGCA
>CAYMFQ010000052.1:12307-18862 GCA_964389335.1 uncultured Granulosicoccaceae bacterium | reverse complement strand
GCAAAACTGCAGAGCATTCAACACCGACAATGGCCCGTCCCGCGCTGTAAAACTTCCCTCAATACCATAGCCCGCAACGCTATCCGCCCAAACGTGGCCGGGTAAGCATTGCACCTGCACTGCTCAACACGCACACATGACAAAAATAACAGGTGCGTCTCCGTGTGCGCCATTTATGATACAACATATCATTTTTCACGCCCCGTCCTGCTGCGTGAATTCAACACGCATTAACAACCAGTAAAACAAGGATCCCCAACCTGATGTCTACGCCCCAAAAGTGGCTGGCGAGCCTCACACTCATCCTGCTTTTGAGCGCCTGTAACGGCGGCACCGTGCATAACCCTGCTGCAGGCAAACACGCGTACGACACAGTGGACTGGACTGACCTGATGCCCGCCAGTGATCTTGAAGCACTGCTTAATCCACCGGACTATGTACTGGAAGTGTCTGAAGGGTCAATAGAAGACAAACCAGCCGGCATGCTGAAATCAACTATTACCGAGCCTGCAGACAGCTACCAGCAGGCACTGACGTCAACACGGGTCAGACCAGAGCTTGACGGCAATCAGATTCGTATCGCCGGCTACCTGGTGCCGCTTGAATACAACGACAAACAAGAGGCAACCACTTTTTTTGCAGTGCCGTTTTTCGGTGCGTGTATCCACGTGCCACCCCCACCGCCCAATCAGATCATTCTGGTACACAGCGAACGTGGTGTCCGCATAGATGATATGCAGATGCCCTTTTGGCTCTCCGGCGAACTGCACACCGGCATTGAAGAAAACGAGCTCGCCACGTCCGCCTATTCGATGACATTAGCCGGCCACGAACCCTACGCCGAGCCATAGATCGAGCGCCGCACTGACGTGCAACGTGTGGGAGTAGCCCACATGCACTCCGAATATGTTATGTTGTAACATCACATATAAATTTCAACCCGGCATCCCGGCGTCACAACCGCCGCACGCTAACCAATAGAAGGATAACAACCGTGAGACGACCTGCCTTTTCTGCCCGCAATGTCCTGCTTGCTTCAGTTCTCGCATCAGGTTTTTTACTGTCCGCATGCAGTAGTGATGACGATGACGACACATCAGGTGATGTCGCCTCCGCCATTGAGGCCAACAGCGTCCTGTCCGGTACGCCAACCATTGCTGACAACAGCATTAGTGGAGACGGCAGCATCATCTTTACCAACTCACTTGGCGCTGTAGACAGCGGCCGACACTTTCAGGTTGCCGCAGCGCTTGACGAAGGTGAAAGCTTCACCATTCACGCCTATGCCGATGATCAGCTGGCCAACGGCATAGATCTGGTTGTCAGTCGTCCGATGAACACACCGACCAGCCTTGAAGTCACTATTGATGGCTCTGATATCTCAAGCGCATTTACCGATGTGGCTGCAGACGCAACCATCAACATCCTGATGGATGTCCACAACGATGAAAATCCAACGCACGTGCTGATCTGGCCTGCGGGTGAAACCGAGTTCTCCGATACCACCACTCTTGAGAACAGTGAAGACACAGGTACCGTACTCGGTCAGGGCGCGGGCGCGTTCTGGGGCATTACACTCACCGGCGCAGAAGTCACCTCCGCTGCCGCCAGCGAAGATCGATTCGAAGACTAACAATGCGCGTTACACAGGCTGTAATGGCGGTTGCACTCGTGACCGCCTTTTCAAACAGCACTGCCAGCAGCCTTGAAGCCACCGGATTGCAGATTTCTGTGGCCGGTGACCTGGTGGCAGAACGCGCGCTGTCTGATGATTCCAATGCACTGGAGCGCTTGTCGCCGCGCGCGTTTGAACTGATGTTCTATGCACCGGTTGATCATCGCTTTGATGCCGTCGCCAGCGCTACAGCACACGATGAACGCGGTGAACTCTTTTTTGAAACACACGAATTGTGGATAGGGTCGAGCAAGATCATTCCACGCGGACGCTTTCGCATCGGACAGATGTTCCCGGCCTTTGGGCGGCTGCAGCGCTTTCACCAACACGACTGGCCGTTTATCTCGGCGCCTGAGGTACACACCCGCTTCTTTGATGACGAAGGCATCATCGATACAGGTGCCGAACTAAGCTACCTGCTGCCGTTGCCACGCTTTCTTGAACTGACAGTGGGTGTTACTTCGGGCTGGACATTCGGGCACACGCACAACGAAGGCCTCAAACCGGATATCCCGACGCACTATGCGCGGCTTGCGTCATCATTCGGCGCGGGTGCGCTTGGCGATGCAGAGCTCGGCTTTAACTACATAGGCCGAACGTCTGCAGAGGACACCGAAACCCTGACATTCGGACTCGATTTTGTCGCCAAGAAACGCGAGACACGCACGCTTAAGTATCTAGTGCAATCAGAAACCTGGTATCGCGAAGAAACCCGAAACCCGGGTGGCACGGAGCGAACACTCGGTGGATACCTGTATGCGCAATACGGCTTTAATCCACGCTGGCAACTCGGCCTGCGCCTCGACGCCTTTACCGTCCTTAGCCAGCAGGATGCACTCGGGCGCGATGAAGACAACTTCAACTTCGCATGGGTACCCACCCTGACTTACCGATCCAGTGAGTTTGCAACGTTTCGCATCGCCTACAACGACCAGCGCGGTACATTAAACGATCGCACCGTTGACCGGGATCGCTTCCTGCAGTTTCAGGCAATTTTTATACTGGGTGCCCACCCGGCACATACGTTTTAACACATGACTAAACTTGCCACTCTGCTGACGATCGTGCTGCTGAACTGCTATTCAGCTATGTTAACCGCCGCACCCCTGCAAATTATCACCACCACTACTGACCTCGGCTGGCTCGCGGAACAAATCGGTGGTGATGCGGTAAAGGTAACCGCGTTACTGACAGGTGACGAAGATCCGCACTACGTTGATGCGGTACCCAGGTACATTCATCTGGTCGCGAATGCCGACGCGGTTTGCATTGTGGGTATGGACCTTGAAATCGGCTGGATACCGAAGGTATTGTCGAAATCGGCTAACGCGCAGGTACAACCCGGAGGCAGAGGCTTTTGCGACGCGAGCCAGAACATTGATGCACTGGACGTGATCACTGGCAACGTCAACCGCTCCATGGGTGATGTGCATCCGGCTGGCAACCCGCACTATCACCTCAGTCCGGTGCACCTGTTGCAGGCTGGTGACAACATCCTGAACATACTCATCGAATTGCAGCCCGACAGCGCTGAGCAGTTCCTGCAAAACCACGATGCATTGTCGCAACAACTCGCCACGCTACAGTCAGAGATACAAACAAAGCTTGCGCCATTAACGCCCTACAAATTGCTGGAGTATCACAAAGACTTTGGTTACTTCTTTGAAGTGTACGGGCTGAACTCCGTCGGGGCACTGGAATCTGTGCCTGGCGTACCTCCGTCTGCTGGTCGACTTGCCAAAACCTCCATTAGCGCGAAGAAAGATGGCGTGCGTCTGCTGGTTGCTTCCACACATAACCCTGTGAAAGTACTGCAGCGCTTTACATCACTATCGGGTGTGCCGTTTACACAGGTGTCCACATCTATACAAACACGTGGCACCGTCAGTGACTACGCAAAGCTGCAACACCATATTGCCGATGCACTGCTACAGGCAGCCCGGCTAAACAATTGACCGATAACCAGTCCATCGTATCGCTGCACAACGTCAGTTACACAACTCCCGATGGTCGCAGCCTTGGCAGCAATATCAATAGCAGCCTCGGTGCAGGAGAAGTGTTGCTGGTTACCGGACCAAACGGCTCTGGAAAAACCACGCTGCTGGAGATCATACTTGGCCGGCAGACCTGCAACAGCGGCACAGTACAACTGAACCTGCCGGCAACATCCATAAGCTATCTGCCGCAGTTGCAGGACAGCGAAACACATATGCCATTCAGCCTGCGCGATGTGTTAACCACAGCGATGCCAGCTAAGGCCAGAGCCAGAATGGACGACGCGACCATAACAAGCCACGGACTGCTTGAACTGCACCAGCTCGACCTCGGCTGGAACCACGCCAGCGGCGGCGAGAAACGTCGTACCCTGCTGACTCGCACCCTGCTAAAACAACCCCGGTTACTCATTCTCGACGAACCCTTTAATCACCTTGACCAGGACAGCCGCAGGGCAATGGTGTCGACAATAAGCCGGGTTGTAACTACCGGGCAAACCAGCGTCATACTGACCACCCACGAGGGTTTTGCCAACGAAGCGGCATTGGCTGCACTCACCATCAGGCGTATCAGCCTGTGATCGAACTACTGTCGCTGTACACCGGTGCCATCATTACCGGATTGCTGAGCGCCGCGGCGCTGTCATTACTCGGCTGCCATCTGGCATCGAGGGATCAGTCGCTGCAAAGCCTGGTAGTCAGTCAGGCGGCAACCGTTGGCGTGTTAATGGGAGCGGTGTTGTTGATCGGCTTTCGTTCGCATAGCCACGGCGCATCAGACACCACTGCCAGCACGGTGCCATTACTAACAGGGCTCGCGATCGCAGCGCTCTTTTACACACTCGGAGAAAAGCTGGTCCACAACAAACGCGCCAGCAAAACCAGTGTGCATCTAACGCTGTTTACATTACTACTGGCAACAAGCTACTGGCTCATTTCTTTTTTTCCGGCACTGGAAAGCCATATGTCTCAGGCATTCTTCGGCGACATTGTGACCTTGTCGGGCCCTATGCTGATGTTCACATCGGCGGTATCAACGTTAGCGCTTGCCTCACTCATCGTCTGGTGGAGATCGATGGCCAATCACTCGTTTGTAATTTCCGTATTGGGTGTCGAACATATAGATAATAAGCTGGCGTTGTTTTGCTTTAGATTGCTCACGCTGCTGCTAATCAGTACGTGTATTTATGCCATGGGGCTGTTATTCACCATTGCCTATTTATTTCTGCCTACGGTGATATTCAGTTATTTGAAGGTCCCATCCATACGCCTGCATCTCTTGATGGTGACCTTTACAGCCACGGTCAGTTTCGCTGCGGGCTTTGCACTTTCTTTGTATTTTGATCGCATTTCAACGGTTCCAACCATTGTGCTTACCACCGGGATATACGGACTGTTGTTGCTGTATATCGCCAACACGCTGCTGCCTTCTCAGCGCGTGGCAGACCGGTAGCTGCCTCACCTGTGTAACGCAAGCTGCAGTAAAGGCTTGCCTTTTCTATGTTATGTTATAACATTACAGACTTACGCCCCTTTTCCTCCTAATCCCATGAACGAACGTTCCGAAAACTGGCAGTCCAGAGTACTGGCCGTGCTGCGGCGACGCGGGCGCGAGCCACAGTCCGCCTACGATATTCTGGCCGTGCTGCGGCAAAAGCACCCGAAGATCGCCCCTCCAACGGTATACCGGGCACTCGCCGCGCTGACTGAAAGCGGCAAGGTGCATCGCATTGAATCACTCAATGCGTTTGTTGCCTGTCAGTGCCGCGGGCATCTGCAGGCGTCGGTGCTATCGGTGTGCAAGGCCTGCGGCATTGTTGAAGAAAGCCTCGCACCGGATCTGCTCAAGGCATTGACCGGGTTCGCACGGGAAAACGGTTTTGCAGCCACACGCCATGTCATTGAACTGCACGGCGTGTGCGCAGCGTGCGATACAGAGGTAGTCGGAACATGAGTGGTAATTCAAACAGCAGACTGTTACTAACCGGCATCGGTCCAAGACTGGCCGTGGCAATACTGGTGTCCGCGGTGCTGTGGGGCGGTTTCTTCTGGGCAACGGCCGGTGTTGGTGTGTAATGAGTCACGCGATCGCATTTGATAATTTCACGCTTGGCTATGACCGGCACCCGGCGGTATTACGGCTGCAGGCAGAAATCACCGAGGGCAGCCTGACCGCCGTAGTCGGTCCTAACGGTGCCGGCAAATCCACTTTGCTCAAAGGCGTGGTCGGTACCTTACCGCCGCTGTCCGGCAGCATGTGCCTTGGCGATATTGAAAGAACAGAAATCGCTTATCTACCGCAACAGTCGGAAGTGGATCGATCGTTCCCTATGACGGTGATTGAACTTGTCGCCATGGGACTGTGGCGCGAGATTGGCGCGTTTGCACGCATCGGTCGGGCGCATCGCACCCGCATCAATGACGCCATATCGGCGGTCGGACTAACCGGCTTTGAAGCGCGCCCTATCGGGTCGTTATCCGGTGGACAAATGCAGCGCGCCCTGTTTGCGCGACTGCTGTTGCAGGATGCGCAACTGGTGTTGCTCGACGAGCCGTTTAACTCGATTGATACCCGCACCATGAACGACCTGCTGAGCGTTATACAACAATGGCACAATGAAGGTAGAACGGTAGTTGCGGTGTTACACGATGCCGATACCGTACGCTCTCACTTTCCTCAAACGCTGATGCTGGCGCGTGAACTTGTCGCACACGGGCCAACAGAAGAAGTACTGACACCCGACAACCAGTTTCGTGCACGACAAATGTGCGAAGCCTGCGACGGCCCTCCGCATACCTGTGGACGTGTAGCGAGCTAATGTGGGAACTATTCATTGCGCCGTTTGCCGACTTTGGCTTTATGCGGCGCGCACTACTCGGTTGCAC
>CAYMFQ010000052.1:8833-12207 GCA_964389335.1 uncultured Granulosicoccaceae bacterium | reverse complement strand
TCATTGCGCCGTTTGCCGACTTTGGCTTTATGCGGCGCGCACTACTCGGTTGCACAGCAGTAGCCGTCGGCGCCACACCACTGGGCGTGTTTCTGATGCTGCGACGCATGAGCCTGACCGGCGATGCAATGGCCCATGCGATTCTGCCGGGCGCTGCGGTGGGCTATCTGGTCGCCGGACTTTCTCTCGGTGCCATGACCATTGGCGGGTTGATTGCGGGCATGGCTGTGGCGCTGCTTTCAGGTTTTGTTACTCGCGCTACCGCTTTGCGAGAAGACGCAAGCCTGGCGGCGTTTTATCTGATTTCACTGGCACTGGGCGTCATGATTATTTCAGTGCGTGGCAGCAACGTCGATCTAATGCACGTGTTGTTTGGCTCTGTGCTGGCACTGGATAACGCCGCATTGATACTGCTGTGCAGCATAGCCAGTGTATCTGTTATAACACTGGCCCTGCTGTTTCGGCCGCTCGTGCTTGAGTGTGCAGACCCACAGTTTTTGCGCTCCGTCAGCGGCCTTAGTGCCGTAACGCATTTCGTTTTTCTGACGCTGGTGGTGCTTAACCTGGTGGGTGGTTTTCATGCGCTGGGTACACTCATGGCCGTTGGCATCATGATACTACCAGCCGCGTCGGCGCGCTTTTGGGCGGTTGGCATTGGCGGGTTAATCGCAATCGCCGCTTCTATCGCTGTGCTGAGCGGCCTTGCCGGTCTGCTACTCTCGTTCCACTACAGCTTACCTTCCGGCCCCGCCATTATTCTGGTGGCCGGGTTTATCTATAGCGTTTCTATTGTCTTTGGACCCAATGGCGGCCTGATCCCTCGCTCAGGCGTTGCCGCTGACCACTAACTTCACCCGGATTCTTACCATGCTTAATCGCCGTGTGTTAATACAATCTGCTCTCGCCATCGCCCTGGTGTTGCCAGGCAAACAGGTACTGTCTGACGAACCGATACCGGTAGTGGCAACCTTTTCAATACTCGGCGATATGGTCAAACGTATTGGTGGTGACGCCATCGAAGTCACCACACTGGTCGGTGCCGATGGCGACACCCATGTGTATCAGCCCACACCCGCTGATGCCCGAGCAGTTAAAGAAGCCAGGCTGCTGTTTGTCAACGGCCTGCAGTTTGAAGGCTGGCTCGACAGACTCGTTGAGGCGGCATCATTCAGTGGCGAAACCGTGGTAACCACTGACGGTATCGATCTGATCGCCTACGACGATGAACATCACGACGACGAACACGATGAGCATCACGAAGACGAACACAGCGATAAACACGAAGATCATGATGATCACGGTACAGATGAAAAGCATAGTGACCACGAAGAAGAGGAAGAACACGGTAACGAGGCGCATGATCACGAAGAACACGCAGATGATCACCATGACCATCACGACCACGGCACCTACGATCCGCACGGCTGGCAAAGTTTGCGCAATGCCATCGTCTATGTCGATAACATCACCGCCGCACTGGCCAAAGCCGACCCCGCCATGGCTGGCACGTTCTACAACAACCGCGCAGCCTATGTAGCCGATATTGAAAAACTCGACACCGACATTCAAACAATGCTGTCAGCATTGCCGGACAACGCCCGCACGGTGATCACATCACATGATGCATTTCAGTACTTCGGCCGCGACTACAACCTGACTTTTCGCTCCCCGCAGGGCCTGAGCACGGAAAGCGAGGCATCGGCAAAGGACGTTGCCACGTTGATCACACAAATGAAAAACGATGGCATTACGGCGGTATTTGTTGAAAACATCAGCGACCCGCGCCTGATAAAACAAATTGCCAACGAGACCGGTGCCAGCATCGGCGGCAAGCTCTACCCGGGGGCACTGTCGAAAGCCGATGGCCCTGCCGCCAGCTATCTCGACATGATACGATTCAACGCAGAAAATATTGCCACCGCACTCGGAGGCAAATAACGCCTGACCGGCGCTACAAGAACTCTAATAAAGCACCGTTACAGGTATATGGCACACAACCATCACGACCACAGTCACAATCACGCACACGGGCACAGCCACAATCACGGGCATAGTCACGGGCACGGGCATAGTCACGGGCACGACCACAGTCACGGGCACGACCATGCAGCACATGCGGATCTGAACACCGCTGACGGGCGTCGTCGCGTAGCCATAGCCTGTATCGTCACGGCGGTATTTACCGTCATAGAGACCATTGGCGGTGTAATCTCCGGTTCCCTGGCGCTGCTGGCTGATGCAGCGCACATGCTGACTGACTCGGCTTCACTGGCACTCGCGTGGCTGGGCTACTACTTTGCCGCAAAGCCCGCTGATGAAACGCGCTCGTTCGGCTTTGGGCGCTTGCGCGTGCTGGCCGCCTTCGCCAACGGACTTGCGCTGCTGGCACTGTCAGTATGGATTGTTATTGAAGGCATACTGCGACTATTAGACCCACAGCCTATTATGGGCTCGCTGATGCTGGCTGTGGCCTTTGGCGGGCTTGTCATTAACCTCATCGCAGCATGGGTACTGCATGGTGGCAACCAGGACGACATCAACCTGTCCGGTGCACTGATGCATGTGCTGGGTGATTTATTGGGGTCTGTCGCGGCAATACTGGCTGCACTTATTATTATCACCACAGGCTGGCTGCCAATTGATTCGATCCTGTCGATGCTGGTCGCGGCACTGGTACTGGTGGCAGGCATTCGCATTACCCGTCGCGCCGGTCATATTCTGGTACAGGGTGCGCCCGGTCACCTGACCCCTGCTTCCATTGAATCTGAGCTCATGGAAAACGTTAGCGGTATAGCAGTGATCCGCCAGTCTCATGTGTGGCTGCTAACCGAAGACAAACCAGTGGTTACTATAGAAATCGAAGCACAGCGCAACGCCTGCCCGGAACAACTGCGCAACGGTGTAAAACACTACCTGACCACACATCAGGGTGTTCACCATGCCACTGTGGAGATTATCAGCGAACCACGCGAAGCCCAACCAGCTGCCGGCAACGCACCCGCTTAGGCAGAGCACAGATAACAAAACCCGAACACGAAAATTTCGCTTAAGTTTCGTGTTTCTTGCGCCTTCGCGCGCACGCTCTCTCTTAACATCGTAACGAGACAGGTCACAAGTATCAGTGGCCATTTTCGCCCGTTGCGTCACTTGCCAAGGAGAATTGAGCGAATGAGCAGTACACTGAATCGAACCACTTTAACCCCGAAGAAAATTACGTTGCTGGCAGTACTGTCGCTGATGTTATCGCTGTCTGCCTGTGGTGGTGGCAGCAGCGGCGGCAGTGAAAGCACGATAACCGACAGCGCCCAGCAAGACGACGATACAAACGACGAAGATAACGAGAACAACAACGGCGAAGATAACGACAATAATAA
>CAYMFQ010000052.1:0-8733 GCA_964389335.1 uncultured Granulosicoccaceae bacterium | reverse complement strand
ATACAAACGACGAAGATAACGAGAACAACAACGGCGAAGATAACGACAATAATAATAACGACGAAAACACCAACACCAATACGGGCAACGACAATGGAGGCAACACAGGCACTGTTAATACCGGTGGGCAATTTTCACGCACCGCCTGCGGTGGAACTCCTGTCAACATAGCGCCCTCGACCGACCCGGACAATCCGGGCCTGTTGTTACAGGGACAAATTGCGCAGGGCAATGTTGCGGCAACCGGATCCAGTTCATCAAACTACTGGGCTTTCGATGTACCGGAAGGCTCTTATGCACTGGCAGTCGACGCGGTGCGCAGCGACTCTGATCGTCGCACCAATATTGGTGTGGAGGTCATACCAACCGGTCAGTTCGGCGTGGACGCAACGCGCTTCTATCGCTCCAATGAAATTCACCGGCAGATCAGACACTTCACATTCGTTAACAAAACCGGTACCGCGCCAGGCGGCATCAGAATACTTTCAGCGTTTGGGGAAATACAGTATCAGCTGGCATTGTACGGTGTCGACGATGAGGTACCGGTGCCGTTTCTAACCAATTGCCCACAGGCGCGTACCGCAACGACAGGGGTGACAGAGGCGTTCAGTCTGGGCACCGGAAATACCGACATGTGGTTTGAAGTGTCGCTTGCGGCAGGCACCTACGACATCGTGATTGATGCGGCACTGACCAACGGTGAACGCACTAACATTATCTATGCAGCGCACGCCACTAATGCTTATGCAGATATCGACTCAAAGACAACGTTATTACAGGTTAACGAAATAGATGTCACTAATCGTTCCGCTACCACGCTGACCGTTGATGATCCTGGCACTTACTTTATCTGGGTAGAACAGACCAGCGTCAACCGCGACTACAGCATGGAGTTTGTTATCAACCCGCGGTAGTTAGCGCCCGCGATATTTAACAACAGATAGGTCGAGTGGCGGCAACTGATGCCGCCCGGTGTAAATCACCTCGACCGATGCTTGCTGTGCACGCTGGCCCGGCAACTGCTATTGAGATATTTGCGCAAATATGCAAATATCTACCCATGGAACAGACAGAGACCCAAGAGATCGCCAATTTGCTGAAGGCGCTGGGAGAATTCAACCGGCTGTCGCTGGTATATGAACTGTGCAACTGTAAGGCACCGCAAAACGCCATGTGCCTGTGTGAGTGCTGCAGTGTCGATGCATCGGGTGTGTCGCGGCACCTGAAAATTTTGGCACAGCAGGGCGTAGTCACATCCGAAAAAAAAGGCAGGGAAATCTCTTTTTCACTCAATCGGCGGGAAGTCGCTGAAAAACTCCGATCTCTGGCTGACAAAATTGAAGCGCCCCAATCAACCCCCTAACCAAAGGAAACAGGAAATGACTAAAGAATGCTGCGAATGTGAGTGCGAATCCGCTGAAGAATGCAAAACCAAAGAGTGTAAGTGCTGCAACAGCAGTTGTTGCTGCCCTAAGCAAGAGCGGACCTGACCCCGCAAATCACACTCCAGAAGCTTGTGCGGTGAAGTCAGTCGGGAGGGACCCGCCGGATAACCTCCATTTCTTGCGCGTCAGCCAGACGCTGAAACATCCTCTTTGAGCAGTGCTCTGGCAGTAGCCTGATCAGTCACCAGTGTATTCACCACGTTGCGCTTCAGGAATGCTCGCAGCACCGGTAACTTGTGGTTGCCACCGGCAGCGAGAATAACGTTTGGGATATTCGCCAGGTCGTCAAGTTCCATGCCCAACACGCATCGATTGAGTGGATGCCTGATAGGCTTGCCATTGGGACCGAGGTAGTACCCCAGCGCATCACCTACGGCGCCGTGTTCAATCAACTCATTGATAGTCACCCACTCGGGCAACCCGTCACGCACCATATGCGATCGATTAGATGTGTCACCGAGCGTCATCGCTAACGCGTCGACGGTACAAATTCGATCAACCATGTCCTTGAACACATCCTGCTCGAGCAGCGTCGCACGGCTCTTTGCAGATCCGGCGTACAAAGGTGCTGTGAAATAGCTCTGTTCCGCATTGCATAGATTTGCAAGCAATCGGGTGCTCTCAATAATATTCAATCGCGAGGCGCGTATCGCACAGCCCATCACAGACAAAATCTGCAGATCCGGACGATTTAGGGGTTTCATGCTTTGCATGGCGCTATTTAGCGTCTCACCCCAGGACATACCAAACAGCTTTATAGACGGATCAGCCAGGACTTTGTTGAGGTAGTGACCAAGGTACTGGCCGATCAACGCATGCTCATTGCTATTGTTTTTCGCTGCCGGCGCTACATGCGCATCAAGTAATGAGAACTTTTTGATCAACTGCGCTTCCGCTTTAGCACACGGTTCATAGCTCGAGTTAATCGAGACCTGCACAATGCCGCGCCGTCTTGCCTCAGCCAGCGCTCGATTGACCCGAAGCCGTGTGATACCAAACTGCCGTGCCGCCTCAGCCTGTGTCAGCCCCTCAATTTCACAGGCCCAGGCAATACGCACCAGCATGCGCTCCTCGTCCTGAATGACGACATTGGATTGGCCGGTCACTAATTAGCTCTCGGTAGAAGAAACAAAGACTTACTTAACTGCGCCCATGGTAAGGCCGCGTACCAGTTGTTTGGATGCGATTAGGGCGAAGATCAGTACAGGGATGACAATCAGGGTTGAAGTCGCCATGATTTTGCCGTACGGCAAATTGTAACCTTCCATGAAGCTGACCGCCATTGCAGGGGCTGTTTTAGCGTCGTTTCTTGTCAGGACCAACGCATACATAAGTTCGTTCCAGGAAAAAATAAACGAAAAAATCGCACTCACAGCGACACCAGGCTTGGCTAAGGGCAAACAAATCGAACGGAAAATGCGCCATTGAGAGGCACCTTCAAGCTCGGCTGCTTCGTTTAGATCATAGGGGATTGATCGAAATTGATCGGTGCAAATCCAGATCACGATGGGCAGGTTAAAGGTGAGATAAATAAGCACCAATACCAGGTGTGTATCCAGCAGACCCAGATTGCGAGCTATCAGAAAGAATGGCAACGCCAGAACGACGGGCGAAATCATTCTATTGGTTATAAACCAAAACCAAAGGTCACGCTTGCCACGGAACTCAAACCGTGCCAGTGCATATGCCGCCGGGCAACCCAACAACACCGCCAGTACAGTCGTACACACCGCGACGATCAGCGAGTTGATAAGTGTCTTGCCGACGCCATCCTTAGACAGTACCTCAGTATAGTTTGACCACGTCGGCTCAAACACCCACGCTGGTGGAGTTTGCAATGCCAGAATCTGGGTCTTTAAGCTGGTTGTGACCATCCAGTAGAACGGAAACACACAGAACAGAATAATGAGCAGCAATAACAGCACCTGTACACCCAGTGCACGCGACCCGCTCGCCGTAGAAGTCATTACCTGACCTCCTTATACAGCAGCCTTATGTATAGCTGACTCAGTACAATGGTAATGATCAACAGGACAATAGCCTGGGCGGATGCCAGGCCCTGATCAAACCCGCGAAAACCGACGCGCTGAATCATAAGTGAGATCAGTTCAGTGGAAGAGCCAGGACCGCCACGAGTCATGGTGAACACCATATCAAACAACTTAAGTGTATCTGCAGTACGCAGGATTAAAACCGCCGTTAGCCCGGGAATCAAATAGGGGAGCTGCACATATCGAAGTATCGTAGTCCATCGTTTGGTTTCAAGCTTGGCCGCCTCTTCGATCTCAGTAGGTACCGTAGTTAAACCCGCAAGCAAAACCAGAGTGACGAAGGGCGTCCACTGCCAGATATCCCAAAATATTATCGCCACAAATGCGTTAAACGGGTCCCCTATCCAGTTTATCGGATCAATCCCAATAAACCCGATGAGTTGGTTAACCACGCCGTACTTTAAATTAAACATCACCTGACCAAGCAATCCCACCACGGCATACGTGGTCGCCATTGGCAGCACTAATGACAGCCGGGTGATAGTGCGTAGAAAGCCAAGCCCGGGCTGATGCAGAAGCAGCGCAATGCACAAACCGATGATTATTTGAATGGGCAGGGCGATTATAAGCAGCGTAAATGTTCGCCCCATTGCCTCCCAGAACACGCCATCCGTCAGAACCGTGGCATAGTTTTCCAACCCGATAAACTCTACATCTCTGAGTTTGGTCAGGTTGAAGTAGTGCAGTGATGTCCACAACGCGTACAGCAGCGGCCCGATGCCGACCAACAGTAAAGTAACGACTGAAGGCCCGAGAAACGCGAAGAGAGTTTTTCGGCTGCCAGCACGAGACATAGAATTTCCGGTGTAGTGAAACGCGTCAGATGCAGTATCGCATCTGACGCAAGCGCAATGATGATAGTGCTATTGAGCTAGTGGCTTTTTGCCACTGTAGTAGCCAGCCTTTTCCAATACGGCCTCCATTCGGGTACCAAGCTCTTCTGCACCCTCTTCGGTAGACACTTCACCCAGCATAATCTTGGTGCCCCACTCCTGCACAATCTCCGTTATCTCAGGCCACTCGGCAAAACGGGGCCGGAACTCCGGCACACCATCCTGCCAACTCTCGACCAGTGCTGGTACGAAATCATACTCGTCGGCAACACCGTCCAACTGATATACCGATTGTCTCGCCGGTACACCGCCGCGATCCAAATACTCTTTAGCATTCGCTTTAGATGTTACCCATTGAATAAACAGCCATGCAGCAGCCTGCTCTTTTTCACTCGCCTGTGAAGCCACTGCCAGTGAGAAACCACCCAGCGCTGGCTTTCTGCCCGCGGGCCCCGTTGGCTCCGGCGCTATCTTAAGGCAATCGGCAACCTTTGAAGTATCGGGACTCTTGAGTGTGGAATAAAAAGCGGACCACTCAGTGATCATTGCAACGTCACCCTGCCCCAGTGCATTAACGGTCTCGGCATGATCGTATGACACAATACCTTCAGGCATATACTGCATCAGGTCCTGGCGAAACTTAAGACCTGCCTGGCTTTCCTCTGACATTAGATTGGAACGGAACTCCTCATTCAGAAAAGACCCGCCAAAAGGCCACAGAACTCTGGCGAAACTGTCCGCTGATTGAGTTTCGTTTCTTTTGGATTGAAGCGCAAACGCGTATTTTCCATCCTTTGTCAGCTTAGGACCATAGGTATCCTTAAGCTCTCCCCAGGTAGCTGGTGGCCCGTCAAACCCCGCGTCTTTAAGCATGCATTCATTGTAGAACAGCAGACCGGAGTAATTGTCGAACGGCAAGCCGTACACGACATCATTCCAGCCACCGAATGCATTAAGAACCAGCGGGAAAAAATCGTCAACATCAAGTTCGGGGTCGGTAATTTCAGCGTTTGATGTGAACTTGGATATAGGTTCTATCCAGCCGTTCTCCGCAAAGTTACCAATCCAGACCAGGTCAATAAGCGCGATTCCAGATCACCACCAGCGACGAAGTCTCTCACCTGTTCGCCCAGTGCGTTCTCGTACGGGTGTTTAATTATATTGATTTTAATGCCAGTCGCCTCTTCGAACTGAGGCAGCATCGCTTCCGCCGCTTCATAGCCGGGGCGCAGCAGGAAGACTACATCAACAGTCGTACCGGCGTACGGTTTAGCAGCTTCTTCCAGGGTCCATGCAGAGGCCGAGCTGATGCTCGCCGCATAAAGGCCACCAGCAACTGCAAGCGACTTGACTAATTGCTTCAATTTCATATGTTCCTCCCGAATGTAGATGCGTTACTGTTGTAACGCTTGCAATACTTATGTAAATTGCACTTTAAGTCAACAGAAAAAGAGCAGCTGATTCATGATTACCGTTGGTCTGTTCCTAAAATCAGTCGCCCTGTATATTGCAGACCGGTCCCTTTTACGGAAACCCTGCTTCAATGGCTAACGTCGTCTTATCTCAGGTAGACAAGTTCTATGGCAGAACTCAGGCGCTGCGCGATGTGTCACTTGAAATCAAAAACGGTGAGTTTGCCGTTTTCGTTGGACCATCCGGCTGCGGGAAATCAACGCTGCTAAGGGCGATTGCCGGGCTTGAGGACATTCATCAGGGCACAGTCGCAATTGATGACATCGACGTTACCGCCAAAGCGCCATCTGAGCGCAATGTGTCAATGGTCTTTCAATCGTATGCGCTGTATCCCCATATGTCGGTGTTTGACAACATGGCATTTGGTATGAAGGTCAACGGAGTTAAGGCACCCGAACGCAAAGAGCGCGTACACACCGCAGCCCGCATTCTGCGACTAGAAGAATATCTACAAAGAAAACCCTCGCAGCTTTCCGGTGGGCAGCGCCAGCGTGTTGCCATCGGGCGCGCAATTGTCAAAAACCCCAAGGTTTTTCTGTTTGATGAACCCCTGTCAAACCTTGATGCCAAGTTACGTGTACAAATGCGCATAGAGCTGCAGGCACTACATGATCAGCTCGGATCAACCATGATTTATGTTACTCACGATCAGGTTGAAGCGATGACCATGGCTGATCGGATTGTGGTGCTTAATGAGGGCGTTATCGAACAAACAGGTACACCGATGGAGCTCTATCACAAGCCTGCCACCGAGTTTGTCGCGGATTTTTTGGGCTCACCGAGCATGAACATTATCGAGGTAGAGACACGCGAAAATAGTGTGTACCTCGGCCGCGATAAGCTGATCAGCTACAGCAATGAGGCAACACCGGCCAAGTTTGGAATCCGACCGGAACACATAAGGATTGGTGAGGCACACAAGGGCCGGGTTGATGTACAAGTCACTGTACGTGAGTCGTTGGGTGGTGAGGCTTACCTCTATACGAAACACACGGGTTCAGACGCAACATTTGTGATAAAAACTGACGGCATGGACAACTATCAGGCTGGTGATTTGATCAGTCTTGAGTTTAGCGAATCACACATGCATTTTTTCAACGGTAAAGGCACTGCTATCTGGGCGGACTGATGAATCGATGGATTGACAGATTTTCACTACAAGGTAAGACGGCGCTGGTAACCGGCGCTTCAAAAGGTATCGGTGCGGAAATTTGCAAGGTATTTGCAGATGCCGGGGCCAATATTATTGCCACCGCCCGCGATACAGACGGGCTTGAACACGTTGCAGACAGCGTGCGCAAATCGGGCAGAAATTGCAACGTAATACAATGCGACCTGAAGGATACCGAAGCGATCAGGACAATGGCCGAACAAGCGCTGACGGTATCGACAGTAGACATTCTTGTAAACAACGCCGGCGTTGCTCTGGTTGGCCCCGCAGAAAGCTACGATCTACAACAATGGGAAGAAACAATGGCGATCAACCTGCGGGCACCGTTTTTGCTGGCGCAGTGCCTGGTCCCTGCAATGATCAAACAAAAGTGGGGCAAGATTATAAATGTGTCGTCACAGGCAGGCGTAGTGGCATTCGAGAATCATGCGGCCTACTCTGCCTCAAAAGCCGGCCTCAACGCACTGACACGCGGCATGATGATCGAATGGGCCAGACATAACATACAGGTAAATTCTATTTGCCCAACGGTCATCCTGACGGATATGGGCAAAGAAATCTGGGGCCCGGTGGAAAAGAGTCAGCCCATGATCGATAAAACACCACTGGGTCGGTTTGGCGAACCCGTGGAGGTCGCCGATATGGCGCTTTATCTGGCCTCACCAGCGTCGGGCCTGGTCAACGGCGAAGCATTTCTAATTGATGGAGGATACTCCGCAACATAATGCGGATGTGTGCATGGGAACAGCAGCTTACATACATGGTGCAGGCGACATACGTATAGGCAACTACGATGCACAGCCGGCCAAACCAGGCTGGTCGCTGGTAGATATTGCATCTGTCGGCGTTTGTGGCAGCGACCTTCACTACTACAAAGATGGTGGTATCGGCAGCGCCGCAATACAGGAACCGTTTATACCAGGCCATGAGTTTTCCGCTTACCTGTGCGCTGACATCGAATCCCTGTCGCTGAACCGTGGACAACTGGTTGCCGTCGACCCCGCACTCCCCTGCCATCAATGCGAATGGTGCATTAAGGGCCATCACAACCTGTGCCCTAACGTTATCTTTATCGGTGCACCACCATACCATGGTGCACTGACCCAGAAACTGGCAGTCCCAGTTGAAGGCATTGTGCCATTACCTGAATGCATTACCGCCGATCAGGCAGCGATGCTTGAACCCCTGGGGGTTTGTATTCACGCAATTGATCTGGCCAGGCCACGGTTACTGGAATCCGTTGCTGTGCTCGGTTGCGGTTGTATTGGACTGGGCATTATTCAGTTGCTCAAACAGAGTGGCTGCGGAACGATCATCGCGATTGATCCGCAGGCACACAGGCACCAGGCCGCAACAACTCACGGGGCTGATATGGGTGCTGAATCCATCGAAGCAGTGCTGGATCACACCAGCGGTCGTGGCTGTGACCTGGTAATCGAAGCGACCAACTCGCCTTTTGGGATGGCGCACGCCATCAAAGCAGCAAGTATTGGGAGTAGAGTCGTATTAGTCGGCATACCGGACGGCAACCAATATGCAGCTATGGACGCTGCTGATATGCGACGCAAGGGCCTCAAGATAAAAATGTCTCGTCGCATGGGCAATGTATATTCACGAGCCATTGAACTGGTCGCGCAAAAAAAGGTTGATGTGGATGCAATTGTCAGCCATCGCTTTACCCTCGAAGAAAGCGCCACTGCTTTCCAATTGCAAGCGGCCGATACCGAAGGCCTGATAAAGAGCATAATCTATCCAAACGC
>CAYMFQ010000051.1:25667-28945 GCA_964389335.1 uncultured Granulosicoccaceae bacterium | reverse complement strand
TGCAGGAGTGGGATACAAAATACCCCGGACGCGTTGAGTCAATATTCACCGCCATCAAAAACGTAAAGCCATCGCAACTGGCCGATACCAATTTGTTTGACTTTGCCAGCTTAAGTAAAGATGTTGACGAGGACAGTGCGACGCCATCAACCGCGGACAATGAAAAGATCCTGCACTGGATGCCGTCTGCTACAGCTGTTGGTGAAAGCGCTTAGAACGGGTTGTTTGTGAAAGATCAATCAAGCCACCCGTCGGTGCTTTTTGTCTGTACGGGTAATATCTTTCGCAGTATGACTGCCGAATACGCGTTAAGGCAGACGCTGGGCAGTCACAGTAACGTGCATGTGCAATCGGCAGGGTTGATTGATGCACCCCATGATATTGTCTCGTTCGTCAGTGACTACCTGTTGCGACGAGGCATTGATACAGCCACACACTGGCCGAGAAAGCTCAGTGCAGGCATCATGGCAAGTGCGACACTAATCGTGGCAATGGACTTTGAGCACCAGCGTGAAGTGCACAGTCAGTATGGCGTTAAGTCAATTCTCTTTAACGAACTCGCTTACGGCAAAGCGCTGCCGATGCCCGATGTCGATGAGGTGGTTCCCGACTGGCGCAACAATGAAGCGGAAGCAAGTCGCTACTGTGAGTCAGTGATGGATGGGATCTTTGATGGCATGCCCGGGTTTATCGAGCGCATGTCTGCATCGTTTTAACCAGCCGTACCACGCTCCCAACTCTTAACGCATTCACGTATCAATTGGTGAAAGTGCTCATATTGCATGATATGGCCTGTCTGCTCGAAGATAACCAGGCGCGGATTGGATAGCCCGAATAATAGTTTTTTCAGATCGCTGACCGGGTGCAGTGAGTCCTGTGCACCGTGTATAAACTGAACCGGCATCGTCAGTTCTGTGACTGTAGCCCAGTTAAAGTGCACCTGATTAAAGTAGTCGTGCTTGACAGATTCCGGTGAGTCGACCATCGCCGTACGTAGCCGCTGGCCATCGTTATCAGCGTCACACTCACGCTCCAATATGTTGATGTCTGGTGCGCTTTTCCTGAAAACCTGTTTGATGGTTGCGGAAAAGCGACTCGTGTCGTGCATGCTTTTACGAATAAAATCGACTGTTCTTGACATAAGCCAGGTGTTACGACTGCAAAGCTCGGCAACACTGCTGCCAAAATAGCGCAGGCTATTGTCATAGCGGCCAGCGCTAAAGCAGGTGGCTGCAAACGTAATGTGCTTAACACGTTGTGGATGCAGTTTGGCAAATGCGCTTGCGTGCCATGCGCTGGATACCATTGCAATTATCGGCACGGGCTCGCCACACAAGTGCTCCCATGCCAGTTCAATTCCTTCAATGACTTCAGTGCAGTACTGAGACGATGATTTCAATTCGGGTTTTACATCCAGTAACCCCGGTCGTAGCGGCCAGATGAGACGCAATCCGAGTTCCTGGGCGAGTTGAACATCCTCTGAAGTGATATCCGGGAAGATCATCGAGTGCAGCATCAGCACAGGCTTACCCCGAACCGGACCAAAGTCGATAATTCTGACTGATTTACCCTGATGATCCGAAAGGCTGTGGCAGCGCACATCAGCGGGAAGGTAGTCAGCGGCGTACCGGTTTAAAAGCCGTTGTCCGGTTTTATCCCAACTCGCAGGGTTCGTGAGGTGTGCTATTTCAGGCAGCAGCATCCTCAACAAACCCTGCTGACGTGATACGCCCAGCTTTGCCGTGATCGACTTCAGTTGCGATCGTTTGGTTTCTATTGAAACACTGTCGTTATCGGCGGCGTCCTTGAGTTCTATGCCACAGATCATTTGAGCGGCCAGTCTGAGTTCAGCGGGGGTAAGCGGTTGCGCACTGATACCTGCCGTCACCACGTTGATGATCTCCAAAGGCACCATGTACCGTTCGGGTAAAGAATTGATTATCGCGTCTGCATCGCAAAACACCAGGTAAGAGCCTAGTAGCGAGTATTCCAGCTTATCCGGTACCTCTGTCGGTATCGATGCCAGCTCATTAACGATATAACATCGACGATTAGTGTGATAATCACGCAGGCGATATACCGGTAAGCCCTTGATACGCGCAACCGGTGCAATCTGATTGCCATCGATAAAACGAATAAATTCATCAATGTCGTTAGCACTCGAGTTGGCCAACGACAGCACCGCAGTGTTAGCGAAATCCGCAGTTGTCTCTTTGTCTGAAGTCTTATTACGCTCTTCCACAAACACCTCGTTTTATTGCTGTGGAGTGTTACACCCTCGCTTGCACACCTCAAGCGTGTTATACGTAACTTAACTTAATGCGCCATCGCAGCCGAAGTTGATTAGAGCAGATCGCAACGTGATTGGCGCAGGGTTTTATTGCCTACTGGCTGTTCTCTGATGTACCTATCGTTTGACCAGAGACGCAATAATATCTTCAATCTCTGGCAGCCCAGAAGAAGCGTCACCAGTATCAGGCTTAAACCCTGCCAACCGATCATAAGTTTCCGCAGCTCCTTCATGAAAGTCTGGTGGTAGCCCTGCGCTTTGCATGGTGCTGGCAATCTCTCGCATTTCGCCGTTGAAGCGCCATGCCTTGCTGGCGGCAACTGCGCCTTCGGATGCGCAGCGTGCTTCGAGGTTGGGTTGTGACAGTGCCCATTCGTCGAGCAGGTGTTGTTCGATACCGGCTGAACTTGCCAGCGCGCGGGATAGCAGTAGCAGTGCGCTGTGGCCTTTGGTATAGGATGCATATGCCATCTTTAATACGGAGGCATCTCCGGGCTTGTCACTGATGCTGATGCCTGGCAGCAGGCCTTTCGACAGTAACGGTACGATGTCGTCTGCCTGTTTACCGGAGAGGTATAGTCGCGTTGAACCTTCGCGGTGTGCGGGCGGGCCGATGATACCGCCGTCGACGAAGCTGGCTCCCTGTTTTTCGATAACCTGTTGGGTGGCGCGTGTGGTCTCGGTTGATACGGCGTTGCAGTCGACGAAGATTCCGGTGAACTTTTCTGCAGCAATTTCTGTTGCTAGTTCCAGAGCGGAGTGGGGCGGGCATACGGAAAATATGATGTCGCTGCTCTGCACCAGTGAAGCCAGTGAGCCGACGTCTTCAAGCTGACTCTCGGCTGCGCGTTTCCTTGACGCTTCACTGCGGCCTTCCCCTGCCCAAACCACGCGGTTGCCGCCAGCGGCTGCTGATTGACCGAGTGTACTGCCCATGGCGCCTGGATGAAGTAAACCAATGGTCTTGTTTGTCATGTTTTAACCCGGA
>CAYMFQ010000051.1:0-25567 GCA_964389335.1 uncultured Granulosicoccaceae bacterium | reverse complement strand
AATTACCAGTGATCATGCGGTCGCTCAGATGCAGCTACCTGATTTACATCGGGATCCGTTTGATCGAATATTGCTTGCACAGGCTATCGTTGAGCAGATGACGTTGTTTACATCTGATGAGAAAGTACTTGGGTACGACGGTCCAATCACGAAAGCGTGATCAGCGCGTTATTCCTCGGCGCCGCTGTGTAAATCTGTCAGGTAATATCTGGTTGTTAACCTGCTGACAGCGGCGCCATTAGAATGATTTCGTCGGTGGCAGCGAGAGTTGTGCTGTTCCAGTTATCTGGCTGCAGCAATGACCCGTTTAGCGTGACGTGGCAGCGACCATTGTCAGGTATGCCAAGCTGGTCGAGTAACTGGCGTACGGTGCTGCCGCTGGCAAGTTCCACCACGCCTTTGTTGCGCGAGCTGCCTTCTGGCAGATACTTACCCAGCAATCCGGTGGTTTTAATTGTCAGCTGCATGTGCACATGCCTGTGTTACGTTCACTTTGTTATTTCCATGCACAGTTATAACAAATTGAGCCTTGCCAGCGTTTCTGTGCGTGGCTTGCCGTCTGCGTCCCAGCCTCGCAGTTCGTAGTATTCGTCGAGCATGGTGGTCAGCTCGCAGACGCGACCTTTGGCAGTGCCCGATGGTGCCGGGTCATTGAGCAGTCGTGGTGGCAGTGTGTCGTCAGCGCGGCTGAGTCCGGCTGCCAGGTTAAATTGTCGTTCGATATTCCAAATGCGCTCACCGGTTTTTTCCAGTCGCTCTACGGTCCAGTCCCCTTCGCAGGCGGCATCGATCTGTTCGGCAAAGTCAGCCATATCCCACGAGCCGGAGGTAAACAGGCACAGCCCGGTTGAGTCAATGGTGGCGATGGCGTCCTGCGATGTTTTACAGGGGGCAGCCTTTCCGCTGGCGCTTTGATCGGCCATGTCTTCGGCAAACACATCATGCTTTAGATGGCAGGCACCACGGTTGCTGGTGGCATAGCCAAGGCCCATGCCGGGTAGCGCGCGTGAGTCATAGCCTGCGAATTCCTGACCCTTGACTGACATCGACAACTCGGGATGACCGTATTTCGCACACAGTCGTTTTGAACCCAGGCCGAGTATTTTGCCGAAGCCTTCCTGCTTGCCGGTTTTTTCAGCCATGATGGTCAGTGCTTCGGCGTTGCCAAAGTTCAACGGTACATTGTCGGTATCTTCCAGTGTGATGATACCCATCTCGAACAATTCCATAGCCGCCGCAAGGGTTACACCAAATGAAATCGGATCCATGCCGTGTTCGTTCATCAGGTACCCGGCAAAGGTCAGTGCGTCGATATCATCGACACCGCAAACTGGCCCAAATGCAAACGCCGTTTCGTATTCAAGGCCGCCTGACGCATGCCAGTATTCTTTGCGGTTAACGATGGTGAAGTGGTTTTGGTCGATGTGTGCAACACGACCGCAGGCGATGGTGCAGCCAAAGCAGGCTTTGTTGGTAATCAGGTTGACGTGACCGTTTTCGTTTGGCGTTACCATTGCTTCCGGATTGATCTTTTCGGTGCCTTCAAACTGTACTTCTTTAAAGTTGCGTGTGGGCAGGCCACCGAACGCCTGCATACTGTCGATCATGGCGTTGGTGCCAAGTTCGGTTAGCTCTTTGCGACCGTCGTCATCAACCAGCTTTTGCCACTTGCTTTTAACCGTTGCCATAAAGCGTGGCATATCATCGACGCTGACACCTTTGGTGCCGTGTACCGCGATGGCTTTCAGGTTCTTTGAGCCCATAACAGAGCCAACACCACTGCGGCCGGCGGCTCGATGCAGGTCATTAACCACGCAGGCGTATCGCACACCCTGTTCACCGGCCACGCCAATGGACGCAACTTTGAGCTGCGGGTTTTGGTGGGTTTGTTTAATCGTTTCTTCTGTATGCCATACGGTTGTACCCCATAGATCGTCTGCGGGCAGCAATTCGATTTCATCATCGACGATATGCAGATACATGGGTGTATTGGCACGCCCCTCAATGATCAGCAGATCGTAACCTGCAAACTTCAACTCGGCACCGAATTTACCGCCGGAGTTTGAACACGCAATGGCATCGGTCAATGGTCCTTTGGTGACAACAGCAAATCGCCCGCTGGTTGAAGCCATGGTGCCGGTTAACGGCCCGGTGGCGAAGATCAGCATGTTGTCCGGTCCCATCGCATCAGCTTTGGGGTCCATGCCTTCCATTAGGTATTTGGTGGCCAGCCCGCGCTCACCGAGATAGTCTTCCGCCCACTCCATGTTGAGGGGTTCAACGGCGATGGTGGCGTTGGTCAGATTGACTCTGAGTATTTGTTTTTGCCAGCTCATGGGTAGCTCCCGGCGTTTTAACTGATTGCTATTAGCAGATTGTCTGTTGTGAATGCGGTTTGCAGCGTATCAGCGGTATTCGATGGCACCGGTCGGGCACGCTTCGACACACTTCGGGTCACCGCCACAAAGGTCGCATTTGATCACTTTGCCGGTGGCACTGTTATAGTTCACCGTACCGTAAGGGCAGGCCATGGTGCAGACCTTACAGCCGACGCACTTGTCGTCGATGACTTCCTTGGCGCCGGTGCTTCTATTAATGATGATGGCATCGGTTGGGCAGGCGTGCAGGCACCAGGCTTCTTCGCACTGCGTGCAGGTATAGGGTACCGAGGTTTTGCCGTGTTCGAACTCAAACACTTTAATGCGGGATTTGGCCGGGTTAAACAGCCCTTCGTTTTCCAGTGAACAGGCCATTTCGCACAGCAGGCAACTGGTACACTTTTCCGGAATCATGTGCAGTGCTTTTGTCATTTTGAATGCTCCGCTTTTCATCTGGCTAACACATTACAATAAGCGAGCGTAGCATAAGCTCCCAACACAGGATATGGTCGAATGTGTCAATACACGCAGGCATCAATGTGACAGCTGACGATCCGAAAGCACTGGTATTACAGTGGCTGCAGCAGTGTGTGGTGGGGTTGTCGTTGTGTCCTTACGCGCGAGCACCGCTCGCGGCAGGTCAGGTCAGACTGGTGGAGTGTCAGGCGTCGGATGACCTGATCGAACGGCTACTGACCGAAGCGTGTGAGTTGTTGGGTGACGCCACGGTTGAAACCACGCTGGTGATCGCACCATCAGGCCACGAAGGTTTTCTGCAATTCAATGATGTGGCGGGTGACGCGGAAGATGCGTTAGTGGAATCAGAGCTGGATCAGCACTTTCAGCTGGCAAGTTTTCATCCGGACTATCTGTTCGCTGAAGACCCGGCAGACGATGCTGCGCACTTTACCAATCGAGCGCCGTTCCCGATTTTGCAGTTGCTGCGGGTTGAGACGGTGGCAAAGGCAGTAGACGGTGGCGATACACTGCAGATACCAGAGCGCAATTGTGAGCACCTGAGGTCATTACCACAGGCAGCGCTGCGCGAGCTGTTCCCCTGGAGTGCGCACTGGATTGAGTAGCTTCAGGCCGCCAAAGTGCCAGGACGGATTGTGCCAGGCACTGGCAGTTCATGATCACTGTCATCAGGCAATAGCTCGGTTTCCGCATCCGGTGACTGGGCGCCTTCGATCAATATTTGCAAACTGTCTGGCTCACAGTCGAGCGCAAGGGTGAGTGCATGGAACAGGCGTGTCACCGTGCTTGTCCAGTCGTCGGGGTGTTGTTGCCGGTCGGGCAGGATAGCGGCGGAAAGCTTGATGGTATCCGGTTCAAGTGTGCCGGCTCGCAGCAGTGACGAGTGCCCGGTGCCAAATTCACACAGGCCAATGCGAACGCCAGTGCTGTCACGCCATGCCTGCAGTTGCGCTTTGAACTGCGACAGACTGGATGCATTTTCGGTTGTGTCTATGCCGGCTTTTTCAGACAGTTCCAGCAGCACATGCGGGCCACTTATTACCGCCATTTCGATCAGTTCCTGTAGCGTTTCCTGATAGTGTTGCTGCACAATGGTTTGCGGATACACGGAGATGCTGAGCGGTTGAATGTTCTCAAACGAAGTCAGGTTAGCGGCTTCGCAAACTTCTTTGTAACGGAACGCGGCTTCTCGCAGCAGATGTGTGTCAAGCGCGCTGGTAAACGCGGCACCCCACAGTTCGGCCTGTTGGTACAGCGTGTGTGGAAACTGATCGTTCTCAATCAGGCTTGCGACGGCCTGCCAGCCCCACTGACTTGTTGTAGTCGGCACTGAACTGCCAGCAGTGACAAGGCTTAACACTTTTTCAAAGTGCACGGTTACATGCGCAAGGTCGTCGAGAAAAATTTCCTGACGTCGGCTGGTGATGCGTTCACTACACAGGTTATAAGTCTGTCTGAGTTGATCGAACGCGAGGCGATGAATTTGTTTCAGGCCCGGCTCGCCATCAGCTTCCTTATAAGCCTGATAGACAGCGTTTACGGTAGTGGCGATACAAGGGTTAACGTCGCGAAAATCCTCGTCAGCATCGACAACGACTGCGAGGGTGTCGATGGCGTCGGATGTATGCAGTGGAAAAACGGCAAATGACAGCTTCGCCTGGTCCGGAAATACTCGGATTTCCGGTAGCAAAAATGCTTCGTTACACGTGTTAAGGTCGCTGATCGCAGCGGTTAGTGCGTTGTGCATTGCTGTCGTATCTTCAGCGAAGTCGACAGACGTAGTGGTCACAACTTCCAGCGACTGACGCTCGCACAGGTATACCGTGTCGGCGTTGCTCGCGTGTCGGAGGTGGTTGCAAAACGAATGCTGAGCTGCCTCTGCAGCACAGTTCAGGTTTTTACTCTGTGTCTCGCTGTCGTTTTGCAGGGCATACAGCAATGTCTCTGTGCCGCTGGTGTCGCACAGGCCGAAAATAATATCGTCAAGGCAGTCGGTAACCCCGGCAGCCGGCTCAAGGTCTGACAGTGACAGTTGATAGTCACCTGTTGAATTTTTTCGGTCCCCGGGACCTGCATCATGTTCCATGGCGGCGACGTCTGAATTGTTACCACCTTAGTGTTCAATAATTACGCCACGGTTATTCAGGTTGTCGACAATGTTGTGCCGTTGCGGGACGGCAGATTGGCTTTTTGCGCCGCACCTGACCAGCTAACTGCCATTCAGGTCGGGCTCAGGGCGCGCAAAAGCAGCGTCAGTGCCAAATAAATGATACTGGCCAGCAGTGCCCAGGCAGCCCCAATCGCAAAAAAGATGTCCGGTGCCTTCATCAGGGTGGTCATCAGGGAGTCCTGGTAGTAAAAGAACCACTGGTGATCGTCCGGAAACACCATCTCGTGCATCGCCTTAAATACTTCGTGGGGGCCAACGGCCACAATAACGATCGCGCAGATGATGGCAATCACCACCAGTGTCAGTAGTGACTTGCCGATACCCGGCATTGGCATCCGTGCCAGCAGCGACACCACTGCCAGTACCAGTAGCAGTGCCAGCGCCGCCCAGCCTATCGGTACCAGCAGATCGATCAGTTTGGCCACGTCTTCCAGGTGAACTGCTTCCGGGTCGGTCAGCAGCAGCTGCTCGGCGCCGTCGGGCGTGTTGTACGACAGCGTGCGCAGGCCATCACCGCCATTGTTTACCGCTTCCGAGATACCGGCAAAGAGTTGGTAGCGGGTATCGTAATCGGTGGTTTCAAAGCCGGTTTTGCCTTGTCTGTTCTGTGGTGCAAAGCGTTCGATATGCGCCTCGATACCCAGTTGCTGGTACCAGAACGCATAACCAAAGTTAAACGGCTGCATGAGTTTCCAGGCCAGCAACAGCGAGCTTGCAAAGCAGCAAATAATCACCAGCGTATGATGTAGGATTCTCAACGATTGACTCTCAAGCAGGTAGTGACGGCGTGCCGAATAAAGATAGCAGATACCGATTTGTGTTGGAAAAAACCAATGTGCGAGGGGTGGTGGTTAACCTGCAGGATACCTGGCGCGAAGTACTAAGCCGCGCCGACTATCCGCCCAACGTTCGCCGAGTGCTGGGACATGCCATGGTGGCGATGCCGTTGCTGGCGTCAACCATTAAATTTGACGGCAAGCTGACACTGCAGGCACGCGGCAGCGGGCCGGTGGGGCTGCTGGTGGTGCAGGCTGATGCGGATGGCGGCCAGCGCGGACTGGCGCACTGGCAATCGGAGCCGCCGGTGTCTCCGCTGAGTCAAATATTCGGCGATGCAACACTCACCATTCAAATTGAAAGTGGGAAGCGCGGCGAGGTTTATCAGGGCATTGTCGAGGCGACCGGTGAATCCTTGCAGGATGCACTGGCGCAATATTTCGAAAACTCCGAGCAACTGCCAACGCAGCTTATTCTGCATTGCGATGAACAGCAGGCAGCGGGCATTCTGATACAGCAGCTACCGGAGTCCTCTGCACCAGCCGAGATTGCGCCGGAAGATGCCGAGGAAAACTGGAATCGTGTATCGCTGATGGCTGGCACCGTTGGCGCTGCGGAGCTAATGCAATCTGAAATATCCGATCTGCTGGCGAAGGTGTTCAGCGAAGATCAGGTGCGACTGTTTGATCCGGAACCACTGCGCTTTAACTGTCGTTGCTCGCGCGAGCGCACCGCTGGTCTGATTGAAGGGCTTGGCCGTGCCGAGGCCGAGGATATCCTGGCGCAGCAGGGCAGCATCGAGGTTACCTGCGAGTTCTGCAATGCCACCGAGGTGTTTGACAGCATTGATGTCGACACGATTTTTCGGGGGAATACATTCACCGGTGGTGATGCGTCAGGCGATAACAGCATTCACTAGCCGGGTGTTTCTTTAGCGACATCCCCGCAAACCGGGCAGCGCGGATTTTTACCCAGCTGAATTTCGCGCCACTCCATCGACAGGCCATCGAGCAGCAACAGCCGTCCCTCCAGAGGCTTGCCAAAGCCGCCGAGTACCTTAAGCGCCTCGGTGGCCTGCACGGTGCCGATCATTCCCACTACCGGTGACAGCACGCCGGTCTGCGCACAGGTGTCCGCTGATTCCATGCCGTCGCCATACAGGCATCGGTAGCAGGGGACGTCCGCTTTGTGTCCGCAAAACACGGAAACCTGTCCGTCAAAGCGAATCGCCGCACCCGACACCAGCGGCACCTTGTGCCTTACACAAGCTTCATTGACGGCGAAGCGGGTGGGGAAGTTGTCGCTGCCTTCCAGCACCACATCGCATTGCGGCACGATGCGTTCAAGGGAGTCGGCGTCGAGCACTTCGTCGACGGTTTCAATTTCAATGTCCGGGTTGATCTCGAGGCAGGTCTGCCGCGCCGAGTGGGTTTTCAGCTGCCCGACCCGTTGTGTGTTGTGCGCGATCTGGCGCTGCAGGTTAGAGTATTCCACTACGTCGAAGTCAGCGAAAATCAGTTTGCCGACGCCGGATGCGGCCAGGTAAATGGCAACCGGGCTTCCAAGCCCGCCCAGCCCGACAATCAGTGCGGTACTGTTGCTAATGCGCTGCTGGCCTTCAACGCCGACTTCGGCCAGATTGGTGTGACGACTAAAGCGTTCGGCCTCGGTTTCATTCATTGGGTTTGCGTCAGGTTTGTGCTGGTGGGTGGAAGATGGTTTTCGGCGGCGGTGTTCAATTGATCTGCTAACATGATTGGGTAAACCAATGCACCTGCTGCGTGATCCATCATAAATCAAAACCGATCAGCCAAAATGTACAAAAGCACAGGCGGCCACTAAAAATCAATTTTCTTGCACACGTATTTCTGGGTAACGGCGAGCCGTCGGCAATAGTTGGACAACTGTGCGGCGATTTTGTCCGTGGCAAAGCACTGGCCGGTTTTTCCACGCCAGTGCGGGACGCCATTCGTCACCACAGGGCGGTTGATTCGTATACTGACAAACACCCGCGCAACCTGGCGGCGCGCCGGTTGTTTGAGGCGCCGCATCGTCGTTATGCGGGCATTGTTGTGGACGTGGCGTACGATTACTTCCTGGCACTCGACTGGGAGCAGTATTGCGAGACACCGCTCGATGCGTACGTTGAGCTGGTGCATGAGTCTCTGGCCAGTCACCAGCATATGTTGCCGGACAACCTGAAGCGTTTCGCCCCTATTCTGAGGGCGGAGAAAATTCTGCAGAACAATCGCCATCGCAGCCATATTGATCTGACACTTAAGCGGCTGTCCCAAAGACGTGAAAGCATGCGGCCGCTCGCCACCGCAGCACCGGTACTGTGGCAGCATGAGGCTGAGCTCAAGCGCAGCTTTGATGCTTTTTTCCCGGAGTTAATCGCCTACAGCAACAGCCACCGGGCTGCAGAGGAGGAGATGTGACAGGCGCACGCGGCGAACATCAAAATCCGGATGCTGAATTCTTCGCGCAGCCATCGCACTATATTAATCGCGAGCTTTCGTTCATCGCGTTTAATGCACGAGTGCTGGAGCTTGCGCGTGACCCAAACATACCGCTGCTTGAACGCATGCGTTACCTGTGTATCTCAAGTAGCAACCTCGATGAGTTTTTCGAGATACGGGTGGCCGGCCTGCAAAAACAGTTACAGGCGGGTTTGCTGGGCACGGGACCGGATAACCTGAGCCCGGCCGCACAGCTTGAAGAAATCCGGGTGCGCACACATCAGCTGGTCGGGGATCAATACAAGCTGTTAAATAACGAGCTGCTACCAGCGCTTGAGCAGTGCGATATCGTATTTCCGGCGCCGGATGAATGGTCTGAACCGATGCAACAGTGGGCCAGTCAGTTTTTTGAACAGGAGTTATTACCGGTGCTTAGTCCGTTGGGGCTTGCACCGTCGCATCCGTTTCCACAACTGACTAACAAGAGTCTCAACTTTATCGTCAGCCTGAAGGGTAAAGATGCGTTTGGCCGTGAAGCCACCATGGCGGTGGTGCGAGCGCCACGTTCACTGCCGCGTATTATCCCGGTGCCGGCCGAACTGAGTAACGGCAGAAATGTGTTTGTGCTGCTGTCATCAATGATTCAGCAAAATATGGCGCTGTTGTTTGCCGGCCTTAAAACCCAGGGCGTCTATCAGTTTCGGGTGACCCGCAACAGCGACCTTTACCTCGCCGACGATGACGTCGCCGATCTGCGGCTGGCTCTACAAGATGAGTTAAATGCACGCGAGTATGGTCAGGCCGTGCGTCTTGAAACCGGTGCAGATTGTCCACCGGAGATCATTCAGTATCTGTTGAAAGAGTTTAATCTGAAAGAGCAGGACTGCTATCTGTGCCATGGGCCGGTTAACCTGGATCGGCTGCAAAGCCTGCCCGAGATGATTGATCGGCCGGATCTTAAGTTTCCACCGCAAACGTTCAGTGGACCGGCAGAGCACGCAGGTGGTGCCGAGATATTCTCGGAACTGCGCCGGCGTGATGTTTTGTTGCACTATCCGTATCAGTCATCGGCATCGGTGGTTTCGCTGTTGCGTGCCGCATCGACCGATCCGAATGTTCTGGCAATCAAGCAGACGTTGTATCGCACCGGCGCGAACTCCGAGTACGTTGAAGCGTTATTGGCGGCAGCACACAATGGCAAGGATGTGACTGTCATTATTGAGCTGCGTGCGCGCTTTGATGAGAAAGCCAACATCACACTGGCAAGCAAGCTGCAGCATGCGGGTGTGCAGGTGGTGTACGGTGTGGTCGGAATTAAAACACACGCCAAGTTGTTGTTAATTGTTCGACGCGAAGGTGAGCGTCTGGCGCGTTATGCTCATATTGGCACCGGTAACTACCACACTGGCACAGCGCGCGCTTATACCGACATGAATTTGCTAACCTCTAATGAGGCGATCACGGTCGATGTGCAGAACGTGTTTAATCAGCTGACCGGGTTGGGCAAGGTGGCCAGCATGAATGAGCTGTTGCATGCACCCTTTACCATGCATCGCAAAGTCGTATCGCAGATCCGCAAGCAAACACGCCGCGCCAAAGACGGGCAGCCCGCCTGCATCAAAGCGCGAATGAACTCGCTGAATGAACCTCTGATTATTCAGGCCCTGTATGAGGCATCGCATGCTGGTGTTGAAGTGCTGCTGCTGGTCAGAGGCATCTGTTCATTGCGCCCGGGTGTGCGTGGTTTGTCGGAAAATATTCGGGTATTTTCAGTGCTGGGTCGTTTTCTTGAACACGCCCGTGTTTACGCCTTTGGCCCGAGTGGGGAAGAGACGGTTTATCTGTCCAGTGCTGACTGGATGCCGCGCAACATGTTTCATCGCGTGGAAGTGGCCGTGCCCGTGCGCGACAAAGCGCTGCGCGATCGCATCGTGCGAGAATCACTCGACTACTACTTTAAAGACGATCTGTTTTCCTGGGAACTGAATGGCAATGGCGATTACCATCGCCGTGAGCCTGTTGGCAAAGGTTTTAGTGCACAGCGCAAGCTGTTACAACAGGCGAACACAAACGAATTTATTACCGGTAAGCGCACCAAGCCTGGTAAAAAATCCAGAAAGTAGGCGCTAGTTAACTGCGGTCACATGAATCGCGCAGGCTACAGCTTCTGGCTTATCGCGACGATATCTCGCGTGCGAGTGACACGTCCCTGCCAGACGCGATCAAATTCTTCAATCATCCCTTTTATCTCGCTGGAGTCAACGATCGCGTTGGCTGTTGCTAAATCTGCGAACTCGTAAAACGCGTAGTGTGTACCCGGTGCATCGTCGCTCCAGCCACGACTGGCGCTGATGGCTTTAAAAGCGGACTTTGCATCTGGCAGGTGTTCGTTTTCATACCAGTGATCAAACGCAGTGCGGTCGGTCTCAGGAACCTTTGCTTGCACGATAAGGTAGGCGGTCATAGCATTTGTCCGGTTATTGGCTGGTGACTTCGCATAAGAGACGGAACACGGCCGCCTGGCTTTCATTAAAGGTAAACTTGTCTCGCAGCATTTTTAGCACCGCATGGCACGGTGCTTCTCGCAACGTTTCGACAAGCAGGCAGGCACTAATTTGTGCATCGCCGCCACGAAGCTTGGCCTCAGTTGACGCTGGTACTGTTGACTCAACCGCCTGCCATGCTTCGACACGCGCGATGGCGGCGGGCGCTGACTGCGATAATTCGCGTAATTGAGCAGGGTCTGGCATTGAGTCCAATTGCAGTGTGATGGCGAAAGCGCCGCGAATTGAGCCGATGACATAGCGCTGCCGGCAGATAGTTCTGCTCATATCGGTGAATGCGTGCCGCATGATGTTCGCGGTCATCGGCGTTGGGTGATTAACCCGTTGCAAATAGGGCTCTGACGTCAGTATCGATGCATTGTCAGTTTCGTAGTAGGTAAAAAAAGCGGTTTCATCAACAGGGGATTTGCTGCCATCGGGTATTGCCTCATAGCGACGACCCCGTATAAACCCGGGAATTGACAGACGTTCAGCCAGGTGTTCAGTCTGGTACCAGGTTTCATAGTCAGATAGTTGCGATGCCACGCATCTGTTCCAGATGGCCAGAATGCCTGTAGTACTGTCTGTTGCTAATTCAGTTGCTGATTCAGTTGTCATGGGCTGTTCTAGTCTGCGCACAGACTATCGTGTCGCTCGACAGCAGTGTAGCAGCTTTCCGTGTCCGGCCTGCTGTGCGTCGCCAAAATGATTGCAGCGTCGCTGATTCTGTGTAGTCTTGAAGTTTCTAACTGTTGAACGGTCTAATCTGCTATGTCAAATGTGGAGACAGTACAGTACTGGCTGGATGAGTTTAACCGCGCACTTGAGTCTGGCACTGCAGCGGCGATGGCAAGGTTGTTTGAATCACAGGCGTACTGGCGCGATGTGGTAGCGCTGCATTGGGGTATAAGAACGGTGGCAGGTGCGGCTGATATTACCGGTGCATTATCAGCCGCCGCATCGGAGTTTGCACTACGCGATATGCGGCTTGACCCTGATGCAACCGCGCCGCGCATAGTCACACGTGCAAGGCGGCAGACTCTGGAGGCGTTTGTTTTATTCGACACCAGCTTTGGTCGCGGTCGCGGTGTTGTGCGACTGATCGGCAAATCGTTTGGGGTCAGTCAGCACGGCGGACCGGTCGCGTGGACATTGCTCACGGCACTGCATGAACTCACCGGTATGGAAGAGCGGGTAGGTGATAACCGTCCAACCGGTGATGTACACGCCCGTGATTTTCACGGCCCTAACTGGCTTGATAAGCGAATACAGAGCAAGGCGTTTGATGATCGCGAGCCCGCCGTTCTGGTGGTGGGGGCAGGGCAGGCGGGGCTCAGTATCGCTGCGCGACTCACACAGCTGGGCGTTGATACACTGGTGCTTGA
Organism: uncultured Granulosicoccaceae bacterium; assembly: GCA_964389335.1. Lineage (GTDB taxonomy): Bacteria > Pseudomonadota > Gammaproteobacteria > Granulosicoccales > Granulosicoccaceae. The sequence goes on along the minus strand of CAYMFQ010000051.1, from coordinate 13,378 downwards.
GAAGAATGCTCGCGTGGGAGATAACTGGCGCCATCGCTACCATGCCCTAACCCTGCACAATCAGATCTACGCCAATCATCTGCCTTATATGCCGTTCCCGCCGAACTGGCCTGTTTATATACCGAAAGACAAACTTGCAAACTGGCTGGAGTTCTATGCCGAGTCGATGGAACTAAATGTCTGGACTGGCGCAGAGCTGATCGAAAGTTCCTATGACGAACAGCGGCAACAATGGAGTGCAACCGTAGCGCGAGCCGATGGCAGTGAGCGACAACTAAGGCCTCGCCATATCGTGATGGCAACCAGTGTCAGTGGCATACCGAATATTCCCGACATACAGGGTCTGGATAACTATCAGGGTGAGGTCATCCATGCCAGTGCCTATCGTGATGGCGAGGAGCACACGGTAAAATCTGCACTGGTTATCGGCATGGGTACCAGCGGCCACGACATCGCACAGGATCTCGCGTCCAGTGGTGCGAATGTCACCATGGTGCAGCGTGGTTCAACAATGATTATTAACGTCGAACCCGGAGCGCAATTACCCTATGCGTTGTATCACGAAGGGCCGGGCCTTGAAGAATGTGATTTGATTACACTCGGTATGCCGTTCCCACTGCAACGCCAGTCTCATATCGGTTTTACTGCTGAGGCACGCAGACAGGACAAACCGCTGCTCGACAAGCTTGCGCAGCGTGGTATGCGTCTGGACTATGGGGTCGATGATACCGGCTGGCAGTTTAAGTATCTGACCCGCGGTGGTGGCTACTACTTCAATGTTGGTGCGTCAGATATGATTGCCGATGGTCGAATCAACCTGGTGCAGTTTAGCGACATTAAGCAGTTTACAGAATCAGGTATTACACTTGCCAATGGCGACAGTGTCAGTACTGAGCTGATTGTGCTGGCCACTGGCTATCAGGGTATGAGTGCCATGGTGGGAAAGATATTTGGTACCGATGTAGCAGAAAGCGTGGGGCCGATCTGGGGTTTCGACGGTGATAACCTGGAACTGAGGAATATGTACTGTCCCACGCCACAGCCAGGTCTGTGGTTTATTGCAGGAAGCTTTGCACAGTGTCGAATTAACTCAAAGTATCTTGCGCTACAGATCAGGGCAGCTGAGGCCGGGCTAACTCAATAGCGGGGTACAGGCAAGCGGTCCGGCAGCTCGTAAGCTGCCGGTAAGTTGTTAACAGGTGCTACAGGCTGAAGATAGTCCAGGCTTGATACGCCTTGTTATCGTCGCTGCAGGGCTGCAGTGTCAGGGGGCGCATCACGTGTACTGGCTCGCCACCACGACCCTCTCTTTTTTCAGTGCTGCTGGCAGTGACACACAGTTCCGGGCTGGCTGTGGCAATCAGATTGCCATTCGACTCGAGTGAGAACTGTTGCGAGTCTTCGGCGGCGCACGGAGCCAGCATAACTGGTGCGCCCGCTTCGAGTGGCGATACACTCATACAGACATCGAAGTACGGAATACGAAACGTGCCCTGCTCGATTAGCGCTTCATCAAAGCTCTGATCTTCCAGCAGCGACCCTGCATAGTCGTAGCAGGTGTGTGCCTGCAAACCTTTATCCAGCGGTGCGTTAGTTCCACGACCACCGGCGATATCCAGACAATAACCGCGGGCTTCGTCGATATCGTCAATCAGTCTGATTTCGACCAGCTTCTCATCTGCCTGTGCTACAGAAACAGTAGTGGCTAACAGGGCTGTGGCGAGCGTTGCCAGAGTGCTTTTGTACATAGAGACCTCAGTTTTCTAAATTTTTAAACAAACGAATCAAATATGGGAACCATGGTAGCGTGTTGTCGAAAGTAGAGTGTGCAAAAAAATTGTATTTTTGCACAGAGGCCTGGCACTTCTATAGATGCAGACAACGCAATAACCGCGAGCGCCGCTGTCAACGAGCGGCGCGATTGGCTTTGGCCTAACAACCCTTCCAGTTGGGTGCGCGTTTTTCCGCGAATGCAGTGGCGCCTTCAACGCCGTCTTCGCTGTTAAAGACGAGATCAATCTGCGCTTTCTGGTATTGCCAGAATTCCGCTTCAGTGCGGCCCTGCATTTCGCGAATCAGTTCTTTGGAAGCAATGAGACCCAGTGGAGCGTTTTTGGCAACGCGCTCAGCCAGGTTGATCGCCGTGTTGAGCGCTTCGCCCTTCTCGGCAAGCTCCGCAACAAGACCGTATTCATAAGCCTGTTCTGCGGTAATTGGCTCGCCGGTCAGTGCCATTTTCATCGCCTGTCCGTAAGGCAGCACGCGTGGCATTCTAAGCAACGCGCCCGCACCGGCAAAGAGACCTACGCCCACTTCCGGTACACCAAATTTAGCCCCTTTGGCGGCAACAATTAAATCGGTTGATAGTGCAAGTTCAAAACCTCCTGCCAGCGCAAAGCCTTCAACAGCAGATATAACTGGCTTGCGTGCTGATCGTTCGGTGATGCCGCCAAAGCCACGGTCACCAACAATCGGCATACCTTTGCTGACGAATTCTTTTAAATCCATACCGGCACTAAAACCACGGCCGGCACCGGTTAAAACGCCGACCGACAGATCAGGGTTGTCGTCGAGTGCATCCATTGCCGCGGCCAGTTGTTCGGCAAGGTCCTGGTTGACGGCGTTCATCGCATCAGGCCGGTTAAGCGTGATCAACATGATGCGATTTTGAATTTCAGTGGTAACTTCGTTAGCCATTTGTATGCTCTCCGAAAGGGAATTTAACGGTCTTAATCAAAAGTCGCTGCATGCTGTTGTAGCTCTTCGTAAAACGGCATGCAGCGCTCGGCAATCTGTTGTTGGGTTGTATTGAGTGTGGTGTGCTTTTCGGTCCGGGGTGCAAAGCCGGTCGATTTTTCGACATTGGCATACCAGTGCTTTGCCCAGACCCCATCACTGTCTCGAGGCCCGGCAGGCCACGACAGCATGTTGTCATCGAATGGTACCTTACAGTAACTGCATACGGTCTGCAGTACGCGACGCGGGTTGTGCAGCAATGCCTTTGATTCAATGATTAATGGATTGCTGTCGATGTGTTGCCTGACATGCTGATACAAACGATGTTGCTGTTCAAAGCCGAGATCAGCCGGAGTCAGGTTGGGCATTACTTTGGAAAACGATGCAACAACCTCGGCCGGGCTGCGCAATAAGAAAATGTTATTAACCTGTGCCAGCCAGTCGAGCTCAATGGTTGTGAGCATATGCTGTGTCATATGCTTTTGGTAGTGGATGCTTTCACTATTACTGCCAAGACTGACGCAGTCATTGGCGACACTGGTCCAGTCCGTTGACTGACTGGCAATGACTTCATCGCGACCCGGGTGATCTATGCCGGTCTGTGCCAGATAAAACGCATAGAAAGGTTCGTCAGTTACAAACGTATCAGCGCGATTTTCCCACGCGCGCATCAGTGCTGTCGATATGTTCCTGGGGCCGGACCACATCGCGATTCGCGTTATTGGACTACTCATCGCGTATATCGTCGTCGTGGTCTTTTCGTGAGTATGGCAATCCGGTGCTACACACGTGTGATGCCAGCTTCGTTGTCCAGCAACTGCAAATAAAGCTGTTGTAGTTTCTTTGTTGTTGTACCGCGTCGGCCATTGCCGATTTGTCGGCCATCTATCTTGCGAACCGGTGCCACACCGGCAAACGTTCCGGTAACAAAGGCTTCATCGGCGCTGTAGGTCTCGGTCAGGCTAAAGGTTTTTTCTTTTACCGGGATACCATGTGCCTCGCACAGATCAATTACGTTGCGACGTGTAATACCATGCAGACAATAGTTGCCGGTTGATGTCCATACTTCACCATTTTTAACGATAAAGAAGTGCGTGGAGTTACAGGTGGCAACGAATCCGTGCGGGTCCAGCATCAATGCTTCGTCAGCGCCGGCTTTAGTTGCCTGAATGCAGGCAACAATGCAGTTGAGCTTGGAGTGACTGTTGATAAGCGGGTCCTGTACATCCGGGTAACCGCGGCGTACATGCACGGTAAAGAGTTCGATGCCGCGCGACAATGTGGCAGGCTTTGGCGACTTGTATTCGGCGATGATGACAATGGTGGCCGGTGTTATGGTGACTCGAGGATCCTGATACGGTGTCGCCTTGACACCACGCGATACCATCAGTCGAATATGTACATCGCTGGTCATCTTGTTGGCTTTGAGTGTGGCATGCAGTCGATCGACGAGTTCCTGTCGGCTAATGCCAAGCTCGAAGTCGAGCGCTTTTGCGCCCTCTAACAGTCGATCAATATGTGCATCGAGGAATACCATGGTGCCCTGATGCAGTCGAATACCTTCCCACACGCCATCGCCGAGTACAAAGCCACTGTCGAATACTGATACCGTCGCTTTGTCGCGCGGGAAGAGTTCCCCGTTGACATTAATTTTTATTTTCGCGTTGCGGGTATCGTCGTCGTAGTCGTGTGTGCCTTTGGCCATTAGTGTTCCATGTTGTAGTCGGTTGTTTGGCGTTAGCTGCTATGCGCTACAGTTTCGCAAAGGCGTTGCTGGCGGCGGCTATGGTGGTGTCGATGTCTTCATCGCTGTGGGCTGATGATATAAAGCCGGCTTCAAACGCGGACGGTGCCAGATAGATACCCTGGTCGAGCATCAGATGAAAAAACTGTTTGAACTGCTCGGCGTCGCAGGCCATCACTTCACTAAAACGGCTGACTTTGTCCTGCGACGTGAAAAACAGTCCAAACATGCCACCAACCTGGTTACTGGTCATGGCGACACCAGCGCGCGATGCTGCCTGCACTATGCCATTAACCAGTTTTTTGGCTTTGTTGCTGAGCGATTCGTGAAAACCGTCCGCGGCAATCAGGTTAAGCGTTGCGAGTCCGGCTGCCATCGCCACCGGGTTACCCGATAGGGTACCGGCCTGGTACACCGGGCCAAGCGGCGCCAGGTGATGCATGATGTCCTGCCTGCCGCCAAAGGCACCGACTGGCATGCCGCCGCCGATCACTTTGCCAAGCGCTGTCATATCCGGGGTGACGCCATATACCTGCTGTGCGCCACCGCGCGCTACGCGAAAGCCAGTCATAACTTCATCGAATATCAACACACTGCCGTGTTCGTCGCAGCACTCACGCAGGGTTTCCAGAAAGCCGGGTTCCGGTGGCACACAGTTCATGTTGCCGGCGATAGGTTCGACTATGACGCACGCCAGTTGATCACCCATTGAAGCAAACGTTTCGCGCACAGCATCGGCGTCGTTGAAAGACAGCGTAAGTGTGTGCTCCACCACCGAGGCTGGTACGCCCGGGGAACTCGGCACACCCAGGGTCAGGGCGCCGGAGCCGGCGTTGACCAGCAGGCAGTCGGAGTGGCCGTGGTAGCAGCCTTCAAACTTGATGATTTTGTCGCGACCGGTGAAACCCCGTGCCAGACGAATTGCACTCATGGTGGCTTCGGTGCCGGAGCTGACCATGCGCACCATATCCATCGATGGCACCAGCTCGCACACGCGCGTTGCCATACGTGTTTCGATTTCGGTGGGGGCTCCGTAGCTAAGGCCAGCGCGCGCTGCTTCCAGCACCGCGTCGATCACCTGCGGATGGCTGTGACCGGCCACCATCGGACCCCACGAGCCTATGTAGTCAATGTAACGCTGGCCTTCGCTGTCAAACAGGTACGCCCCCTCGGCGCGGCTGATAAACAACGGCGTGCCGCCGACGCTTTTGAACGCGCGGACGGGGGAGTTTACGCCACCGGGAATGTGCTGCTGTGCCTGCTGGAACAATGCGTTTGAACTGGCCACTGAGGCTCCTTGTCGAGAATTGGTCAAAAATGCAGGCTCGCAACCGGTTTGTTGCCTGTTACTAATCGTGTGTGCCCGCTACCCGCACGCATAATACCCCGAGCCGCGATGCAAGGCATCGCCTGTGTACGCCCGCCGCTGGCGTACGCGGTCGACACTAACCGGAGTAACACCGATGCCGTGGAAGAAATACATGTGTGTGGTTTGTGGCTGGATTTACGATGAAGAGACCGGCGCACCGGATGATGGCCTGCCGGCGGGGACGCGCTGGGCCGATGTGCCCGAGGACTGGGCGTGCCCCGATTGCGGTGCCACCCGTGAAGACTTCGACATGGTAGAAATCTAGCATAGGAGAATCGGTTAAGGTTGCTGCCACTTCGATGTGACGGCGGTCGCAATATATACGAGGAACCGACAAATGTCGCAGCGAACATCCTTTTACAAATTTATATCTGAAGAGCAGCGCGAGCATCCGTTTTCCAGCGGCAAGCTCACTGGATTGTTGCTCGAGGTGATTTCGGCCTGTAAAAAAATTGCGCACCTGACCGGTAGCGGCGGGCTTGCCGCTCACGCCATGGGCGCGGCCGAGTCTGAAAACGTGCAGGGCGAGCAACAGAAAAAGCTCGATATCCTGTCTAACGAACTGTTCGTTGAATCGACTCAGTGGTGTGGTTATCTGGCGGGCCTTGCCTCGGAGGAGCTCGACCACAGTCAGCCCGTGCCAAAAGAGTATCCGCGTGGCAGTTACCTGATTACGTTTGATCCGCTGGACGGTTCGTCCAACATTGATATCAACGTGTCTGTCGGGACGATTTTCTCCATTCTTAAAGCGCCCGATGACGGTGAGATTGTCGATGGTGATTTTTTGCAGGCCGGTATGGAACAGGTGTGTGCCGGCTATTGCCTTTATGGCACCTCGACCATGCTGGTTCTAACGACGGGCCGCGGGGTCAATGGTTTTACGCTGGATCGCAGTACCGGTGATTTTGTGCTGACTATGCCGGATATCCGTATTCCTGCCGACACCAGCGAGTACTCGATCAACCAGTCTTATAGCCGCCACTGGGAACCACCAGTCAAGCGTTACATTGATGAGTGTCTGCAGGGTGAAAACGGTCCGCTTGGCAAGAACTACAACATGCGCTGGGTGGCATCAATGGTGGCGGATGTGCATCGTTTGTTATGCCGGGGCGGTGTGTTTATGTATCCGATTGATGCGCGCATGAAAAGCAAGGGCGAGGGCGGTAAGCTGCGCCTCTTGTACGAGGCCAACCCAATGAGCTTTATTGTTGAGCAGGCAGGTGGCCTTGCCAGTACCGGTTATCAGCGCATTATGGAAATACAGCCGGAAGCACTGCATCAGCGCGTGCCGGTTATACTTGGCTCTCGAAACGAAGTTGAGCGCATCGTTGGCTACCACCAGGACAACTAAACCCGGATCCATCGGTTCTGACAAGAGCGATGTGAAAGACGGCTCCGACAATCAGGCGTCGGCGCCGTTCTGGGAGACGAAGACACTACAGCAGATGTCACACGAAGAGTGGGAATCACTTTGTGACGGATGCGGCAGATGTTGTTTACAGAAGCTGCAAACAGATCATGAACATTTGGTTAGGTACACGCGTGTTGCGTGTCGGTTGCTTGACGTAAATACCTGTAGATGCAGCAACTACCGTCAAAGAAATGTGCTTGTACCCGAATGCACGAGCCTGACAGTTGACAACATTGATCAGTTTCGCTGGCTGCCCGAGACCTGTGCCTATCGCCGTTTAAATGAAAACAAAGGGCTGGCAGACTGGCATCCACTGGTGTCCGGCAGCGATACGTCAGTGCATGAGGCAGGCATCTCCGTAGCCCCTTTTGCCATGAGCGAAACTCATATTCATCCCGACGATTTTCCGTCACTTATCATTGAACTGCCGAGTGATTAAATTTCGTTTATCGGGGTTTCTCAAAAGCAAAATCAATGTACACTGTTTCAAACAATAACAAGCTGACCCGGTACAGCGACATCAGCAGCAAAACACTGTGCGAAACCGCACCGGCACTTATCGACTGGCATTGCAGCCAGCCATTATTTGCCTGTAACGCCGCCTGTAAAGTCTTCTGATAGCGGACAATGTACCCCCAACCGGAGAAACGAACATGACAGCTGCTGCAAAGACTCAGGACAGACGTAAAGACCTTGGTGATACGCTTGAAGCTTTGAAGGAACAGCGCCAGCGAACACTGATGGCCTACTGCAACCTGACCGGCGTCTCTTCGCCTGATCAGGGTCGCAACGATGAACTGAAAGATATTCCACCGGTAGCGTTACAGGAATTCCTGAACGTCATGGTTGACTACATTGCTATGGGGCACTTCACTGTATACCAGCGTATCATCGAAGGAAAAGAACGTCGTGGCGCAGTACAGGAAGCTGCTGATCGTGTGTATCCTTCTATCGGTGAAACCACTGATATCATGGTCGAGTTCAACGATAAGTATGAAAACTTCGATGGCTCTCAGGAAGACCAGGAAGCACTGCGCGAAGATATATCACGCCTGGGTGAAATGCTCGCCATTCGCGGTGATCTGGAAGACAAAATTTTGCAGGCTCTAATGAGCTAACTTGCTCAATCCTGCCTATTCCTTCCAATATTGCAAAGGCAGATTGCATAGCTGATTACAGTGCCGGGGCATTCGTCTTCCGGCGCATACTTCGGGCGCGACCTTTGTCTTCCAGGTATACGCATGGTGCTGACTGCGCTGTGCGACAAACGTAAATTAATCTTTGCTCGCGCGGTGCGTTACCGTGTTTCGAGAATGTTGCGTTAATATAGTCGCATGCCTCACGACCAATCACCCGATCCTCTCGTCGAAGCGCAGGTGCAGCAATACCTGCAATCACATAACGTGTTGTGCCTTGCTACGTCCGCGGCAGATTGTCCGTGGGTCTCGCCGGTGTTTTATAGCGTGTATAACGAGCAGCTAATATTTCTGTCAGCACCGCACACTCGCCACAGTACCAACATCAGTAATAACCCGACTGTTTCCGGATCTGTGCAGAACGATTACGGCAACTGGGAAGATATCAAAGGTATTCAACTTCAGGGGCAGGTTAAGCAGGTCACTGATACCGCACCGGTTATTGAAGCCTATGCAAAAAAATTCCCGGTCACCGGTGACGATGCTCCGCCACAGATTGCACGCGCGCTTGACAAGATAGGCTGGTATGCAATTACTGTCGAACTGCTCTATTTTATCGACAACTCCAAAGGATTGGGTCATCGAATTGAACTAGATCCGGCTCGCGTAATCCAAGCACCGTAACCACTCACCGGTGTTGTCCGGCAGTGTGCAGGTGTCAAAATGAAAAATCGTGTAATGAGTAAGCCAGCACATGGCTTGCTGTGCGTATGGCTGACAGCCTTATCTATCATACTTGGTTGTGCAGGCATCGCAGATGCGGCAGGTGATGGTAACGCTGCTGAACAAGAGCAGGCAGAACGCGATATCGGTCCCGCGTCTGTTAGTCCGCCTTCGAACGTAGTGTGGGTAGCCAGGTTCAACTCGTCTGAGCTCAGACGCTGGGAGGAAACCTCGTTTAAAGGCCATACGCAATATCAGGTGCAGGAAGTCGATGGCAGGGGTGTATTGCTGGCACATAGCCGTGGCGCCGCCTCCGCGATTGGCAAACGGGTAAAAATCGACTTAACTGCCACCCCCTATCTGAGCTGGACGTGGAAAATCAACCGCAGGCTTGAGGGTATTGCCGAAACTACCCGCGCAGGGGATGACTTTGCGGCGAGAATCTACTTGGTAAAAAAAGCAGGTATTCTGGGGCGCAACAGTAAAGCGGTTAACTATGTGTGGTCGAGCAATCAGGCTGCTGGCAATTCATGGTCTAACGCGTACCGGCCAGGAAATTCGAAAATGATTGCGGTCAGAGGTGCTGATGCACCAACGAAGCAATGGGTCAGCGAAAAACGTAATGTGGCGGAAGACTTTCAGCGTCTGTTTGGTACCCGAATAAACTCGGTTGATGTGGTTGCTATCATGACGGATAGCGATAACAGCGGCCTTACTGCGGAAGCGGGTTACGCAGAAATATTCTTTAGTGCTGAGTAGCTGGATTAGCGAGGGTTTTGCGAGGGTGCCACCAGTGTCCGCCAAGTACAACACCCTCGACCTCGATCCTGGTGGTACCGGTGCGGGTCTGACTGGTGCTGTCGGTGAAGTCAAATGTTCCCTCGGCAACCGACAGTATAGCCGCATCGCCAATTGCCCCAACCCTCAGGTTGCCAAGCTCCGGGCGTTGCAGGATATCTGATACCGTGGCAGTGCTGCGTGCAATCACTTCCTCAAATGACATACCGAGTGCCATAAACTTCGACAGGGTGGTGACCTGATCAAACACTGGTCCGTCAATGCAGAGTTGATGTATATCCGATGATATCGAGTCGGGGTAAAAACCATTGGCGATCATTGCTTCTGCAACGTTAAACGAAAACGATCCCATGCCATGGCCAATGTCGAAATAGACGCCACGGTTACGCGCGGCAATTACCTCTGGTCGAACACTGCCATCCGGTGTGACCGGAGTATTGGGGAAAGGTCTGAAGCAATGGGTCAGTACATCGCCGCTCCGTAAGCTATCGACAACGTCAGTATAAGACGGGGGCGGTTCGTCAATGTGGACCATCATTGGCAGTCCGGTTTCCTCTGCCACCTGCAGCGCGCAGTCGAAAGGTTTCATGCCATGAACACCCGATGCGTGTCTGCCCAGCCTGACTTTGATGCCGATGATGGTGTCCCGGTTTGCCTCTATCACCTCCACCGCAGTGACGGGATCCATTAGTCGCAGGTCTTCGCTTTCGCCAACCATGATGCGATTGGAAAAGCCAAAGATACCTGCGTGTGAAATGTGCAGGTACGCCAGTATGCGTACTGCAGAAGGTTCGATTACATGCCCGCGAAATCCGGCAAAGTTGCCCGGCCCGGCAGATCCGGTGTCAATAGCGGTAGTCACCGCGCTCTGTCGGCAGAATGCCTCGGCATCAATACCCAGCGAGGTGCCACCCCAGTAAACGTGTGTGTGCAGATCTATCAGCCCCGGTGTAACGTAGAAGCCCGATACATCACACACTCGTGTGTTGCTGCCCGCTGCAGGTATTGCACCGACCGCCGCTACTTTGCCATTGGCAAACGCAATATCGCTTATACCGTTAATGCCTGCGGCCGGGTCGATGAGGTGGCCGCCAGATAAAATTAGATCAGAGCTGTTAACAGGTTCCTGCATATTGATGCCATCGTTGTTGTTGGTTCAAAGTTGAGGGCCCAAACAGCATACGCCGGGCGATTTCAGCTATTATTGTTCAATGGCCGGCAATGGTGCCAACACGAACCAGAGTCAAAGATGTTAGAGATTACCCGTGACATAGTTTTACCTGACCATGAGATTGAACTCAATTCAATCCGTGCGCAGGGATCGGGTGGACAGAAGGTTAACAAGACTTCGTCGGCAGTACATCTTCGATTTGATATTCGTGCCTCGTCGCTGCCAGACAACGTCAAGCAAAAACTGTTGGCCAGCAGTGACAGCCGCATCAGCAAAGAAGGTATTCTGATTATCAAGGCGCAACAGTATCGCACCCTTGAGCAGAATCGGCAGAATGCACTGGAGCGCCTGCAGCAGTTGATTCAGTCCACGCTTGTGACTCGTAAGGCACGTCGGGCAACCCGACCTACGCGCAGCTCTCAACGCAAACGTATGGACAGCAAAACCAAACACAGCCGACTCAAACAACTGCGTCGTCGCACTGATTATTAGTCTGGTTATATCTGCAGTGTCTTAAGTATGGTTTGGTCGATGTGGTGGCGTGTGGTAACGTTATTCTCTATTCGGAGAGCCAAATGAAACGTCGCACGTCAATTAAATTACTGGCACTGGGTGGGGTGGCCGCTGCAGGGGGGCACTACTGGCTGAACAAACCTCGAGATCATGCGAGCCTCGGTATCGACACAGCACTTGAGCGACTGAATCAGCTTGATGGCTCGGTACTGCAGGCATCCGGTGCGTGGGATGTCAGCAGAACGTTTAATCATCTGGCGCAGAGCATCGAGTTTTCGATGACTGGCTTTCCGGAACTGAAATCCCCGATGTTTCGCAACACGGTTGGTCCACTGGCTTTTTCGGTGTTTCAGGCGCGCGGTAAAATGTCGCACAACCTCGCTGAGCCCATACCGGGTGAAGATCTGCAGGCTGCCAGCACGGATGCCGCTGCCTCATTGCAACGTTTAAAAACCGCATTGCAGAGCTTTGATTCGTTTTCGCAGCCGCTGCAACCGCACTTTGCTTATGGCACATTGCAAAAGGAAGACTATGCAATAGCGCATGTGATGCATATCAATAACCATCTTGAGGAGTTTGTTTAGTGGGGTTTGTGAGAGGTACGGTATGCAGCGCTCGGTAATTATCGTTCGCCATCACCATAGAGATATGGATGATATTGCCAGCGTACACCTGGCTGACAGAGGCTTTGCCCTAACGCATTGCTTTCCGTTTGATGCTGCTGCACCGAACTACGGTCTTGATTTTGACCTGTCGGGTGTAGCCGGAGTGGTGGTAAAAGGTGGCCCGCAAAACGTAACCGAACTCAGTGAACTACCCTATCTGCAACGAGAGCTCGATTGGATAAAAGCCTGCATAGAGGCAGAAGTACCGGTCATTGGAATTTGTCTTGGGGCACAGCTATTAGCACATGCACTGGGTGGTACTGTTACTCAGCATCCGGAAGGTCTTTGCGAGTTTGGTTATGTGCCGGTGTATCCATCCGTTGATGATTCAGGTAAAACCACCTCGTGGCTGACTGAACCTCTGCATATGGTGCAGGCGCATTTTGAAGGCTTCACGCTGCCGCCTGGTTGTACTTCTATCGCCACAGGTGCAACGTTCGCCCACCAGGCTTTTCACTATAACGAGAAGGCGTTCGGGTTTCAGTTTCACCCGGAAGTATCCGAGGCGATGTTCACCAATTGGCAAAAAGCGGAAGAAGCGAAGGTGTTTTACAGCGCGAACGGTGTACAGGATCGCCACGAGGCATCGCAGGATAATCTACGTCACAACGCAGCGCAGAAGGCATGGTTTTGTGATGTGCTGGATCGCGTATTTCCGGTCGCGTCCGGCTGAGGTGGTTACGCGTCGGGTTGACTGGCGGCACTGACCAGTAGCGTGCGAGTCATGTCATCAGTGGGATAGAAGGTTTCAATACGAAGTTCATTAGCCGTAATATCCTGCGCGGTGCCAAATGATGAAATCACCGAGCACAGGCTAAGTCTGAGCTCTCCAACCTGCAGTTCAAGTGGCAACATTGGCAACAGCTGCATTGGTGGTTGTGTGTCTGTGATATCCACGTAGTTTTCCAGTTGTGCATAGCGCTCCATTACCTTTGCATCACCGGAATCAATAGCCTCGCGCTTAAGGCGCCGCATAAACTGTCCGATGATTGCGTCCCAGTTGCAGATGAACTGTCGCAACCCGTTGGGATGTAACGTCAGTAGCGCGATATTGTGTTCGCCACTGTCGCCAACGGCGTTCCACAGTGCCTGTGGATCGCCGGTTATGGAAA
>CAYMFQ010000050.1:0-29428 GCA_964389335.1 uncultured Granulosicoccaceae bacterium | reverse complement strand
GCCGACCCAGTGATTAACAGTCACTTGCTCTACCGACTGAGCTATCGGGGAATGGAACTTCGGAATATTAGCTTTGTAAGAGATGATCGTCAACAGTCCAGCCGCAAAAAAGATTCGCGACTGGTGTTATTTGCGTTCGGCTAGCTGCTGAGCAGGTCACCAATGCGCTGCATTGACTGTTGTAAATTCTCCATGCTGGTCGCGAATGACAGTCTTACATGGCCGTCGGTGCCGAAGGCGGAACCGGGGACGACTGCGACGCCGCCTTTGTCGAGTACCCATGAACAGAATTCGACGTCGTTGGCGATATTATTGTTGCTGTTTATCGCTTCCTGCACGCTCGGGAATGCATAGAATGTACCGTCTGCCTCGATGCATGAGACACCGGGCATTTTGTTGAGCTCAGCTACCACGAAGTCGTGCCGCTCTTTGAATGCTTTCAGCATTGGCGCGATGCAATCGTTGCCAGCTGTGAGAGCTGCGGCCGATGCCCATTGGGAAATTGACGTGGGGTTGCTGGTGCTTTGTGACTGGATCTTTTTCATGGCTGAAATGATTGGCTCTGGTCCGCCTGCGTAGCCGATACGCCAGCCTGTCATTGAGTAGGCTTTAGAGACGCCGTTCATGACTACCGTGCGGTCGAACAGGTCAGGGCAGGCGTTGACGATGTTAGCGAAACCACCCTCGGACCAGAGAATGTGCTCGTACATATCATCGGTGGCGATGATTGCATCCGGGTATTTTCGAAGTACTTCGCCGAGCTCTGCCAGCTCGGCTTTTGTGTAAGCCTTGCCGCTGGGGTTTGAGGGGCTATTGAGTACCACCATCCTGGTCTTTGCGGTCATTGCCTTGTCGAGGTCTGCGGCAGTCATCTTGAATGCCTGTTCCTGGCTGGTTTCAACGATTTTCGGCGTGCCGCCTGCGAGCAGGACAATATCCGGGTAAGAGACCCAGAATGGTGCTGGTATGACCACTTCATCGCCGTCGTTCAGCAGTGCCTGGGCGAGGTTGTAAAAACTCTGCTTGCCGCCACAGGAAACCAGAATTTCGTTTTTCTGGTACTCAAGGCCATTATCGTCCTTGAATTTGCCGACTATCGCTTCCTTCAGCTCGGTTATACCGTCCACTGCGGTGTATTTGGTTTTACCCGAAGTAATGGCATCGATTGCAGCCTGTTTGATGTGCTCCGGCGTATCAAAGTCGGGCTCTCCGGCGCCGAGTCCGATAACGTCTCGCCCCTGTGCCCTCAGTTCCGCTGCCAGCGCGGTTACCGCCATTGTCGGAGACGGTTTGACCTGTGCGAGTTTTGAAGAAAGTGTAATAGCCAAGTTAGTTGCCTGCGATGGTGACACAACCTTGTGTGACTGACGGGTGTCACGTTGTAACGTAGCCCGGACACTGCCGGGGCCTCGACCAGATGGAGCTTGCTGGCGCATGCGTACATTCCGCTGTCCAGTAAGTTTCTAGCGCTCCGATTGCCAGCTGTCCGGCATATAATAGTCAACCCGCGATGATATCGACGACGATCAGCCATGTCCAAACCTTTCAGCATAGAAAACAAATTCAGTCCGGCTGGTGACCAGCCGGCTGCCATTGAGGGGCTGATTGACGGCCTTGAATCCGGTCTGGCGTTTCAGACGCTGCTGGGGGTCACTGGCTCGGGCAAGACATTCACTATTGCCAATGTGATTGAAAATCAGCAGCGGCCAGCAATTGTGCTGGCGCCGAATAAAACCCTGGCGGCGCAGTTGTACGGCGAGATGAAAGAATTCTTCCCGAATAACTCAGTCGAATATTTTGTCTCGTACTATGACTACTACCAGCCCGAGGCGTACGTTGTCGCGTCCGATACGTTTATCGAGAAAGATGCCTCGGTAAATGACCACATCGAACAGATGCGATTGTCAGCCACCAAGGCGCTGTTCGAGCGGCGTGATGTCATTATTGTCGCCACTGTGTCATCAATTTATGGTCTTGGCGATCCCCAGTCCTACCACAAGATGGTGTTGCACCTGGAGCGTGGCAATATCATTGATCAACGCGAACTCCTGCGGCGCCTTGCCGAATTGCAGTACACCCGTAACGATATGGAGCTGCGGCGCGGTAACTATCGAGTACGCGGGGAGATCATCGACATTCACGCAGCGGAATCTGATCGTGAGGCGGTCAGAGTTGAGCTGTTTGACGATGAGATCGAAAACCTGAGCTTTTTTGATCCGATTACCGGTGAGGTGCTGCGACGTGTGCCCCGGCTTACGGTCTACCCGAAGACGCACTATGTAACACCGCGAGAAACGCTGGTTGCCGCGGTCGATGACATCAAGGTAGAGCTTAAGGAGCGCGTAGAGGAACTGCGCGAGGCAAGCAAACTGCTGGAGGCACAGCGGCTTGAACAGCGCACGTTGTTTGATATTGAGATGATCAATGAAATCGGCTATTGCTCCGGCATTGAGAATTACTCTCGCTACCTTTCTGGTCGCGCACCCGGCGAACCACCGCCGTGTCTGTTTGACTACATTCCAACCGACGCCATTCTGTTTATTGATGAAAGCCATGTCACCGTGCCGCAGCTCGGTGGCATGTACAAAGGAGATCGCTCGCGCAAGGAGAATCTTGTCGCTTACGGTTTTCGGCTGCCGTCGGCGCTGGACAATCGACCACTGCGGTTTGACGAGTTTGAGCAGCTATCGCCGCAGACTGTATTTGTCTCAGCCACCCCGGGTAATTACGAAAACCAGCATGCCGGGCAGACCGTTGAGCAGGTGGTGCGTCCGACCGGGTTGATCGATCCGGAAGTCGAAGTGCGTGACGTTCGCACCCAGGTGGATGATCTGCTGTCAGAGATTCATCTGCGTGTCGAAAAGAATGAACGCGTGCTGGTGACGACCCTGACAAAGCGTATGTCCGAGGATCTGACGGATTATCTGTCCGACCATTCGGTCCGCGTTCGTTATCTGCACAGCGACATCGATACGGTCGAGCGTATGGAGATTATTCGAGATCTGCGCCTGGGCGAATTCGACGTACTGGTCGGTATTAACCTGCTCAGGGAAGGGCTGGATATGCCGGAAGTGTCGCTGGTGGCGATTCTGGATGCCGACAAAGAGGGGTTTCTGCGCTCCGATCGCTCGCTGATTCAGACCATTGGTCGCGCCGCCAGGAATCTGAATGGCAAGGCGATTCTGTATGCCGACAGCATCACCGATTCGATGGGCCGGGCGATAGAGGAGACCGAGCGGCGACGTAAGAAGCAAACCGAGCACAATGAGGAGCACGGCATCACGCCGAAGTCCATTAACAAAAAAGTGCTCGATATCATGGAGGCTGGTGCACCGGTGCCCGGGGCGCGGCGCAAGAAGGATGCTCGCGCTGTCGATGAAGCCAAGGCCTATGCCGAGCTTTCACCGTCGGCTGCCGCAAAAAAGATCCGCGCTATGGAAAAGCAGATGTACGAGCACGCACGCGAGCTTGAGTTCGAGCAGGCGGCGAGCCTGCGGGACCAAATCGAGCGGCTGCGTTCGGTAACACTCGGTCCGGAGGCAGTTTAGCGATGCTGCGGAACCCATGCGTCGTTACCGGTGGCGCTTGTTATTGTGGAAGACTGACATATAACTAAAGGAACAAGTGGTTGGCGCCGAATACGGGGATTTGCCGTTCGGCAGCAGCAGAGTAGCCTGCCCGCCCTTGGGTGGTGGCAGCTCTGGTATAATAGTCGCTTCGCCAGCACTACAGCTCCGCACCGCCGGCCCGTTGGCTCAGTCAAGCAGCGTTTGAGCACTCGAATTGCGACCGTTCCCCCGAGACGGTCAGGCAGGTGTTCACTCCGCCCCAACCCCAAACGATTGCAAGAGGATTCCGCCTTGTTAGAAGAATACAGAGCACATGTTAAAGAACGCGCCGACATGGGTGTGGTGCCACAGCCGCTGAGTGCGGCACAAACGGCGGACCTCGTCGAGCTGCTAAAGGCGCCGCCGGCAGGCGAAGAAGACTTCCTGCTGGAGTTGCTTACCGAACGTGTGCCTGCGGGTGTGGACGAAGCAGCCTATGTGAAAGCCGGGTTTCTCGCGGCGATAGCCTCTGGTGAGGCCACTTCACCGCTGATCGATAAAAATCGCGCCATTGAGATCCTTGGCACCATGCTCGGTGGTTACAACATTCAGCCGATGATTGCAGCGCTGGATGACGATGCACTTGCCGATGCCGCGGTGGCCGGACTGAGCAAAACGCTGCTGGTATTCGATGCGTTCCACGACGTAAAAGAAAAGATGGATAACGGCAATGCCCATGCAAAAAAGGTGATGGAATCCTGGGCCAATGCAGACTGGTACCTGAGCAACGATGAGGTAGCGGAGAAAATCACCCTGACTGTGTTTAAGGTGCCCGGTGAGACTAACACCGATGATCTGTCCCCGGCAGTCGATGCATGGTCGCGTCCCGACATTCCATTGCATGCGATGGCTTTTCACAAGTTCCCGCGTGAGGGCTTTACCGACAAGCCGCTTGAGACCATCGAAGAGCTTAAAAAGAAAGGTCATCCTGTCGCTTATGTCGGCGATGTAGTTGGCACCGGTTCGTCGCGCAAATCAGCAACCAACAGCGTGTTGTGGCTGATGGGCAACGATATTCCGCATATTCCAAACAAGCGCGAAGGCGGCTATGTGCTCGGCGGCAAGATTGCACCGATTTTCTTCAACACCATGGAAGATGCCGGCGCGATGCCTATTGAGGTTGATGTATCGGGCATGGAGATGGGAGACGTCATTGATGTGTACCCGCACGATGGCAAGGTGTGCAAGCACGGTACTGATGAAGTGCTCGGTGAGTTTGAACATAAAACCGCAGTACTGATGGATGAAGTTCGTGCAAACGGTCGTATTCCACTGATCATCGGGCGTGGCCTGACTGATCGGGCGCGTGAGGCGCTGGGACTCGAGCCCAGTGATGTGTTTACACGTCCGGGTGCTGCAGAGCAATCTGACAAGGGCTACACGCTCGCACAGAAAATGGTGGGCAAGGCCTGTGGTGTGGAAGGTGTACGCGCGGGACAGTACTGCGAGCCCCTGATGACTACCGTCGGCTCACAGGACACTACCGGACCAATGACGCGGGACGAGTTGAAAGATCTGGCCTGCCTGGGTTTTTCTGCTGACCTGGTGATGCAGTCGTTTTGCCACACTGCGGCCTATCCCAAACCGATCGATGTCGACACGCATCACAACCTGCCGGATTTCATGATGACGCGCGGCGGCGTGTCGCTGAACCCGGGCGACGGCATTATCCACAGCTGGCTGAATCGTATGTTGTTGCCAGACACAGTTGGTACCGGCGGTGATTCGCACACACGCTTCCCAATGGGTATTTCCTTTCCGGCGGGCTCCGGTCTGGTGGCGTTTGCGGCAGCCACGGGTGTAATGCCACTCGATATGCCTGAGTCTGTACTGGTGCGTTTTAAAGGTGAAATGCAACCAGGTGTCACACTGCGCGATCTGGTGAATGCCATTCCCTATGCCGCATTGCAGCGTGGCTTGCTGACCGTTGAAAAGAAGGGTAAGAAGAACGTTTTCTCCGGTCGTGTGGTCGAAATCGAAGGTCTGCCAAATCTAAAACTCGAGCAGGCATTTGAGCTCGCAGACGCGACGGCTGAACGCTCGGCATCAGGCTGTACCATTAAGCTCGATAAAGAACCCTACATTGAGTACATCACCTCTAACGTGACATTGTTGCGCTGGATGATTGATCAGGGCTATGGCGACAGCCGCACACTTGAACGTCGAGCGCGCAAGATGGAAGAGTGGCTGGCTAATCCGGTGCTGCTCGAAGCCGACAGCGATGCTGAATACTTCGAAGTTATCGAGATCGATCTGAACGAAATCAAAGAGCCGCTGCTCGCCTGCCCGAATGACCCGGATGATGTGAAGCCGCTGTCAGAGGTTGCCGGCGACAACATCGATGAGGTGTTTATCGGTTCCTGTATGACCAACATTGGTCACTACCGCGCCGCGGGTAAGCTGATTGAAAAGTCGGGCGACTACCTGAACACGGTTCTGTGGATTGCCCCTCCAACACGTATGGATGAGCATCAGCTCAAAGAAGAAGGTTACTACAACATCTTTGGGCGCGTAGGTGCACGACTGGAAATGCCCGGCTGTTCACTGTGTATGGGGAATCAGGCGCGTGTCAGACCTGGTGCGACCGTCGTTTCAACTTCAACCCGAAACTTTCCCAACCGGCTGGGGCAGGGCGCGAATGTGTATCTGGCGTCGGCGGAGCTGTCGGCGGTTGCTGCAGTGCTTGGCAAGCTGCCAACGGTTGAAGAGTATATGGCTTTCGCGCGTGATCTCGATGCGATGGCACCAGAGCTCTACCGCTATCTGAATTTCAACGAAATCGAAGACTTTCAGAACGCCGCTGACGACGCCAAGGTCAAGTTTAAGGACATACCGGTCACGGTCGCTGCCGCCTGACCCTGATATAAACTGACCGCAGCAGGGCAAACGCAATGTTTGCCCTGCGTTTTCCGCTTTGGTTTAAGCGTTGGAAGGGATTGTCAGGCGATACCGAGGTCTTTCCTCGCCTGGGTAATAAAACGCTGTCTGGCAAACAGCAGTCTTAACCTGCTGCCACCACACTGTTTCCACAACACGGCCGATCGCACCCCCGCCAGTAAACACGCTCTCACACTGCTGGCGTGCTGATCCTGTTTCAGGATGTTTGGATCGCCCTGCACGTAGATCCTTGGTGATACCGGACTGATTGAAGTCGAGTAGACACCGGCGAGCTTTGATACCACCTCGGTGTCAAGAGTATCGAAATGGTGTCGAAGTTTTTCTGCTTCCTCAACGCCCCGCCTGATTTGCTGCATGTGTTCAGGCTTCAGGTTTGCCGCGAGCTTAAGCAGCGCCAGCACGTAGCGGGTGATTTGCATATCTTTGGGGGAGTCTGTGCCGCCAAGTTGTGCAATAAGTCGCTGCAGGCCGGGCCTCAGATTGGCCTTACCTCCGAACACTGCAGGTACCGATTCCGATTCGAGCGTGAAGAGTGATTCCAGCGCAATGCGCATTACGCCTTCATCGAACTGGCCGCGGGTGGCAATCTGCTGCACCAGTTCCGTTGCCAGAAACAGTCCGGCGAGTGCGGTCGTCTGATTGTCAGTGGTAGACAACATGGATATTCACCCGTAATTCAGGTCTGCGTGTCACGGTTTAATTGTCGTGGCACCGGCACGGTGGCGCTGCGATGTGCGTGCGCACTAGTTAGCATACTCAATGATGCCGCCGCCCAGGCACTCGTCACCATCATAAAACACCACTGATTGCCCGGGCGTTATGGCCCTGACTGATTTGGCAAACCGCACGCTTGCGGTAGTTGCAGATTCCGGTATTACTTTACAGTCCTGATCATTCTGTCGATACCGGGTTTTGGCCGTACAATGAAAATCTTTGTCAGGCTGTCGTCTTATCCAGTGCACTTTAGTGGCATACAGCATTTGTTTGTGCAATGCCGGGTGATCATGTCCCTGCGCCACGACTAATGTATTAGTCTCAAGCTGTTTTTCAACGACATACCAGGGTTCGGGCGGATAGCCATTTAAGCCGCCGATTCCCAGCCCCTGTCTCTGGCCGATGGTGTAAAACGCTATACCTTTGTGCCGGCCGATGGTATCGCCATTGGTGGTTACCATGGGGCCCTGTTTTGCCGCGACGTAGTCCTTTAGAAAATCACTAAACCGGCGTTCACCAATAAAGCAAATACCAGTACTGTCTTTTTTGTCGTGCACCTGCAGATTAAGTTCCATCGCGATGTTGCGAAGGTCTGATTTGAGGAGCTCACCCACGGGAAAGCGGGCGTGAGACAGTTGCTGCTGATCCAGTGTATGTAGAAAGTAGCTCTGGTCTTTTGACGCGTCAGCACCGCGTAGTAATTTAACGGTACCGTCTGCATCAATACTGGTGCGTACATAGTGTCCGGTGGCAATTTTACTGGCCCCGTTTTTAAGTGCGTAATCGAGGAAGGCTTTGAACTTGATTTCCTTGTTGCACAGCACATCCGGGTTTGGTGTGCGGCCAGCGTTGTACTCATCGAGAAAATCTGCAAAAACACCCTGCCAGTATTCGGCAGAAAAATTAACCGAGCTAAGTGGTATGCCGAGTTGCGTACAGACACCCGAGGCATCGCGAAAGTCTTCCACAGCGGTGCAGTAGTCGTCTTCGTCCTCTTCCCAGTTCTGCATAAACACAGCAGACAGATCAACATTGCTGTCCTGTTGCAAAAGGTAGGCGGCAACGGATGAATCCACACCGCCTGACATGCCAATAACAATTTTTTCTGTCATCGGTTAGGCGATCGGCTGGTAGAGTTCGAGCGGGTAGCGGTTGCCCTTCAGATAGTCGTCAACGCATGCCATCACCATCGGGCTTCGCAGCTGTTCGGATCGTTCCAGCAGTTCCTCTTTGCTCAGCCACAATGCCTGAATAATCCCGTCTTCGAGTGTTTGATCAGGGCGGTGGTTGTCTACACGGCCAACATAGGTGGTGCGCATGTAAGTTTTACTGCCAGTTGGATGTTGCCACTGATAAACGCCGAGCACATATTCGGGTGTAAACTGCCAGGCAGTTTCTTCGTTGACTTCGCGAATCACTGCCTGCAACAGGGTCTCGTCTTTTTCCAGATGGCCGGCTGGCTGATTAAAAACAGTGCCGTCGGCAGACGGTTCTTCGACCATGAGAAAGCGTCCGTCTCGTTCAATGACGGCGGCGACCGTTGCTCTGGGTGTCCAGACCATTATTTTTCAAACTCGGTTGCGGCCAGTTGCTCTTTCAACTGATTTAGTGTGGCGGTATCTTTGTCGTTGACGTTTTCCGGTCGACCGTACACACCGTCAGCCGAGAAAAAGTCAGCGTCCATAAATTCAAGAAACGCCTTGGCCTGAGGTGAAAGGAACTTGCCTCGCCGCATGACGACGCCGAAGCTGCGACTGGGAAAATAATTGTCGACCGGAATGGTGGCAAGCTTCTCGTGCCCGCGCAGACAGAAGCTGGTAACAATGCTAATACCCAGGCCCAGCTCCACATAGCGCTTGATCACTTCCCAGCCACCGACTTCCAGAACCACATGGCAGGGCAGGCCATGCTGTCTGAATACGGCGTCGATCTGATTGAGGGTGCTGAGGCTGCGTGGTGGCAGGATCAGTCCGTGCGGGCTGATATCCTTCGGTGTAACGGAGGTGCGATTCGCCAGTTCATGATCTTCCGGCATGATCAGGATCGACGGGTAGTTGTAAATGGGGTAGTAGAGTAAGTCTTCCGGCACCTCGTCCATTGCGCCGATTGCAAAGTCGACTGTGTCATCGCGCATGCGCGCCATGCCGTCTTTGCCGGTAACGTTGTGCAGCCTTACATTGACGGATGGGTACTTGTCCATAAAATGCTTGGTCAACTCCGGCAGGATGTACAGCAGTGTCGATTCACCCGATGCAATATCAAGTGGGCCGGAACTGACTTCGCTGACAGCTGCAGAGAAACTGTCGACCAGATTATCGATGCCCGAGACCAGCGGTTCGGCCATATCGAGCAGTAACTGCCCTGCGGGGGTGAGGCAAATCTTCGGTCCACGTCGCTCGAACAGCAGCATTTGCAGCTCTTTCTCGAGCGCCTGGATTTGCAGCGAGACTGACGGCTGGCTCAGTTGCAGCCGGCTGGCGGCCTTGGAAATGCTGCCGGTTTTTGCTGCCTGGCAAAAAGCCCGCAGCTGTCGGTACTGGTTTTGGCCGGAGCTGGATTTGAAGTTATCCATCTCCCTATTATAAATAAACTCAATAGTGTCGTGTTGTAACTATGCGATTTATCTTCGCATAACACCCAGACCTGTAGCCGCCCCGGATTGAGGGCTAAACCTGGTAATACTCGCGGTACCAATCAACGAATCGCGCCACGCCATCCTCGACGCTGGTATCCGGCTTGTAGCCGACGTCGCGGGTCAGATCGGTGACATCGGCGTAGGTGTCCGGTACGTCGCCAGGCTGCAGTGGCAGCAGATTGCGCTCGGTGGTTTTGCCAAGGCACGACTCCAGAACCTCGATGTAGTGCATCAGGTTAACCGGCTGGCTATTGCCGATGTTGTAAATGCGATAGGGGCTGGCGCTGCTGGCAGAGTCCGGGTTGGAGGCATCCCACATCGGGTTGGCCGTGGCCACATTATCAAGCGTGCGGATGACGCCCTCGACGATGTCGTCTACATAGGTGAAGTCGCGCTTGTGATTGCCATGGTTAAACACGTCGATTGGCTCACCGGCGAGAATCTTGCGCGTGAACAGAAACAGCGCCATGTCGGGTCGACCCCAGGGGCCGTAGACCGTGAAAAAGCGTAGCCCGGTCACTGGAATCTGAAACAGATGACTGTAAGTATGGGCCATCAGCTCATTAGACTTTTTCGTTGCTGCGTAAAGGCTGACCGGGTGGTCGACATGATCGTGGATCGAAAAAGGCATGTTTGTGTGCGAACCATAGACCGAACTGGTTGACGCGTAAACCAGGTGATCAATGCCGTGGTGGCGACAATTTTCCAGAATATTCAGGAATCCGTAGACATTCGAATCGATATACGCATACGGGTTTTCCAGTGAATATCGAACGCCCGCCTGAGCCGCCAGATGTACAATGCGATCTGGCTTGTGCTCTTTGAATGCGGCTTCCATCGCTTCTTTATCTTCGATGGAAATACGCACCTCTGTGAAACCATCTCTGGCCAGCAGCCGGTCAAGTCTGGCGTGCTTTAGCGATGGGTCGTAGTAGTCGTTGATGTTATCGATGCCGATAACCTGATCGCCACGGTCAATCAGGCGATGTGACAGTGTTGAGCCAATAAAGCCGGCTGACCCGGTGACCAGTACTTTCATGATGTGATGTATCCGAGTTGGAACCCAATATCAATTGCGCGCGAGTGATGGCTGCGGTTACACAAACGCAGGTGGCGGCTTGCGTCGGGTAATAGCGGTGATCAGGCTGCTGAAGGTTCGTTGAATCTTCGCTGCCTTTGCCTTTGCTTCAAGCGACACACAGAACAAGATGGAGTAGCAGAGGGTGTGCCGTCTGGCGTCGGTGCGATTATAGCGTTTAGGCGCGTCTCTCAGCGATTTTTTAACTGTGACGATTTGACGCGCTGAGTTTGATCACGACAATTGCTCACAGTTTTCGCCGCAACGCTGCCTCGTGCAGGATATAAGCACCAATTTCCTCCACCGATTTCTTGGTCGTATTAACAAAAGGGATACCCGCGGCTCGGTACATGGCTTCGGCCTGTGCCACTTCAAACTGGCAGGTTTTCGGCGATGCGTAGCTGTCGCCAGAGAATCGCTGCTGTCGGATTTGCTGCAGGCGAAACGGATCGATGGTGAGGCCAAACAGTTTGTGCTTGTGTGGTGCCAGCGAAGCGGGCAGGTCGCTGGTGTGCAGATCTTCCGAGGTAAGCGGATAGTTGGCTGCAAAGATGCCAAACTGCAGCGACAAATACAGGCAGGTTGGGGTTTTTCCAGACCGTGAGGCGCCGATAACCACGACTTCGGCGGCTGCGTAGTGGTCGGTTTCCATGCCATCGTCAGTATTCATGGCAAAATTGACCGCACTGATGCGTGATGAATACTCAGCGTAGTCAACAACACCGTGCGACTTTCCGATTGAGTGTGACGATTCAATCGCCAGCTCTTTTTCGAGTGGGTCAATAAACGTATCGAAAAGGTCGAAAAAAACCACGTTAGCTGCGGCAATTATCTCGCGAATTTCGTCGTTAACCAGTGTTGCAAACACCAGCGGTTTTAAGCCACCGAGTGCTGCCTTCTGATTGAGCACAGCGACAGTCTCGTGTGCTTTTTCGATTGAATCGACAAACGGTAAGTTCTCGGTTTCAAACTCCACCTGGGGAAACTGGCTAAGAAGGCTGTGGCACAACGCCTCCGCAGTCAGGCCGGTGCGGTCGGAGATAACATAGGTAAAGCGTTTCTGCATACGGTTCAAACCAATCGGTATGTCAAAGGAGCGATAGCTTATGAAAGTAACAACTATAGCGCACCCGACATTGATCGACTGCAAGCACTCTGCTGTTAACACATTATTGACACTCGTAATGACTGTTGATTGACGCCAAGAGCGGTTAACTTATTTAACACGTGACGCAGCTTGCGATAATGGTGATGGTGTCCAGTCAGGCGGTATAATTAGTGAAAGTTCTGCTTTAACCCAACCGCTGTAATCAACCGCGGGATTCAACATAGAGTAATGGCCTTGGACAATTATGTAATCTGGTTCGATCAACTCGGTATGAATGACGTGCCGGTTGTTGGTGGAAAAAACGCATCGCTCGGTGAAATGATTAGCAATCTCGCGAGTGCAGGTATATCTGTACCGGGTGGCTTCGCGACTACTGCTCATGCATTTAACACCTTTCTCGCGCACGATGGTCTGGCCGACAAGATTAACGGCCTGCTGGTCGACTTCGATATTGAAGATGTCGACGCACTGGCGCAGGTCGGCAGCCGTATACGGCAGTCGATTCTTCAGACGCCGTTCCCGGCTGAACTGGAAGGTGCGGTGCGTGAGGCTTATCAAAAGTTACAGGCAGACGGAGAAATCGCCGTTGCTGTGCGTTCTTCCGCCACCGCTGAAGATCTGCCGGAAGCATCCTTTGCCGGACAACAGGAGACGTTTCTAAACGTCAACGGCATTGACGAGGTGCTGGAGCGAATCAAAGAAGTGTTCGCCTCCCTCTACAACGACCGTGCTATTTCCTACCGCGTACATCAGGGTTTTGAGCATGCTGATGTGGCATTGTCAGCGGGTATACAGCGCATGGTGCGCAGCGATGTTGGTGCCAGTGGAGTGATGTTTTCGATAGACACAGAAACCGGCTTTAGCGACGCCGTGTTCATAACCTCGTCGTGGGGGCTGGGCGAGTGCGTGGTGCAGGGCTCTGTCAATCCGGATGAGTTTTATGTTCACAAACAAACATTGGGTGCGGGTAAGCCAGCGGTGTTACGGCGCAATCGTGGCAGCAAACTGATCAAAATGGTTTACGGTGACAGTGTTGCGGTTGAAACAGTTGATACCAACAGTGCTGAACAACTGAGTTTTTCGTTGTCCGATGACGATGTTGCCGAACTCGCTAAAATGGCGGTTACCATTGAGAAGCACTATGGCCGCCCGATGGATATTGAGTGGGGTAAGGACGGCACCGACAACAAGCTTTACATCCTGCAGGCACGACCGGAAACGGTTGAGTCACGCAGTGACCAGAATGTTATCCGGCGTTACGAATTAAACCAGGACAGCAGCAATGTACTGGTGACTGGTCGCAGTATTGGCCAGCGTATCGGGGCCGGCAAAGTTCGCAACATACCCAGCCTTGATCAACTGTCACGCGTGCAGCCTGGCGATGTGTTGGTGACCGACATGACTGATCCCGACTGGGAGCCCGTCATGAAACGCGCGGCTGCCATTGTTACCAATCGCGGCGGGCGTACCTGCCATGCCGCTATTATTGCTCGCGAACTGGGCGTACCGGCGGTTGTTGGGTGCGGCAATGCCACTGAGCTGCTGCAGGATGAAATGGACGTTACTGTCTCGTGTGCGGAAGGCGACACCGGCAAAATCTACGAAGGTCAGCTGCAGTACGACGTCAACGAGATTCTGCTCGACAAGCTGCCTGATCTGCCTTTCAAAATTACGATGAACGTCGGCAACCCGGAGCGGGCCTTTGATTTTCAGCGTTTGCCAAATCACGGGGTTGGGTTGTTACGGCTGGAATTTATGATCAGCAATACCATTGGAGTGCATCCGAAGGCGCTGCTGAACTACGACATGATGGATGATGTCCTGCGAGCCGAGATCGATCAGCGTGCCGCCGGTTATGCATCGCCGGTCGAGTTCTATGTCGAGAAGCTGGTGGAAGGTGTATCCACCCTTGCTGCGGCGTTTGCTCCGCACCCGGTTATCGTCAGGCTGAGTGACTTTAAATCGAACGAGTACGCGAATATGGTGGGCGGTGAGCTGTTCGAGCCTGACGAAGAAAACCCGATGATCGGTTTTCGTGGTGCATCGCGATACATCTCATCATCGTTTCGCGAGTGCTTCGAACTTGAATGTCGGGCGCTCAAGAAAGTACGCGACGAGATGGGGCTTACCAATGTGTGGATCATGATCCCGTTCGTTCGCACGCTACAGGAAGCTGATGACGTGCTTGAGCTGCTGCGAGAAAATGGGCTCGAGCGCGGGCGCAACGACCTCAACGTCGTGATGATGTGCGAAGTGCCCAGCAACGCGATACTGGCCGAGGAATTTCTTGAAAAATTTGATGGTTTCTCGATTGGCTCCAACGATCTGACCCAGTTAACGCTGGGCCTCGACCGTGACTCCGGGCTGATTGCGCATCTGTTTGATGAGCGCGACCCGGCTGTGAAGAAAATGCTGGCTTCTGCCATTGCGGCAGCCAACAAGGCAGGAAAGTATGTTGGTATTTGCGGGCAGGGGCCATCGGATCATCCGGACCTTGCCAAGTGGCTGATGGAGCAGGGTATCAGCAGCGTATCTCTGAACCCGGACACTGTGGTTGAGACATGGCTGTTCTTAGCCGGGCAAGAGCTATAGGCCTGTTCGCTGACAGGTAGCCGTGCTGCTGCACCGGCTTTAACCAGCGCTTGCCCGAGCTGGCAAGCGCGGAATTGCTACGTGATATCAGGACTCGGCTTTTTCCTGCTCCGCAAAGTACTGGTCGGTGCGCCGTTTGATCTCCTCGTTGCTGAGCTTCTCAACTTCCTGAGAGATAATCCAGACATGACCGAACGGATCGATCAGCCTGCCTGATCGATGACCATAAAACTGATCGGTCACTGGCGCTTCCAGCTTGGCACCGGCCGTTTGTGCGCGGCTGGCAATACCGTGAGCATCTTCGACCTGAAGATTAATGCGCACGCTGGTGCCGCGCAGCGACTTGGGGCCTTTATTGCCAAATTTGGGCATTTCCTCAGCCAGCATAATGCTGCTGTCGTCCAGCTTCAGCTCAGTGTGGATGATGTTGCCCTGCGCATCTTCGAGCCGCGGGCCGGTTTCAACAAAGCCGAAAGCGGCCTCGTAAAAGGTGATGGCCTCGTCAGCCCGGTTAACGGTCAGGTAAGGGGTGATACCCTGCCGGTCAGCCATAGGAGCTCCTGTTAGCGGTTACGTCTGCGAAGTGGCAATGGTACCGGAAATTTACCGGAGAGTGTCCGACTACCGACCCTCGGGGCAAACTCCTAGTCGAGGTCAATATCGAGCTCGAGTGCCTGTGATACAAAGTGCTCGGGTACCTCGAGTTGTTTGGCGATTTCTTCAATCACGCGCACTTCCTCTGGCCGCACGTCTTTATCGGCCCGTGCCACGGTGCAGAGATCCCGAATGATCTGCATGCGCTGAGCGACAGTCGTTGACGCTTGTACCTGTGTGGCGCGCGCTGGCAGTCCGTCGATCAAACGGTCAATATCGAGGTCCGTGCTGAAAGTGCGCTCACCGAAGAATTTTTCGAAAACCGCAATCTCACTGTCGGTGATATCACCATTTGCGTTGGCGACGGCGATCGCACCGGAAAACAACAGCCGACGCATGCTCTCGGCGGTGTCGGTGCGACCTTCCAGGTACGAAGGTTCCATCATCGTCATCAGTACCTGCACGCCAGCTTCAAGTTCGTCCACGGTTTTGCCGCCTTCAACGGCGAGCTCGGAGTGGTCAAACAGCTTTAGCGCCCGAACCCGCAGCGGGCTGAATGGGTGTGTCATAAACCAGTCCTCGGCGGGTGCTCCCTGTCCTGGCGCTGCGTCCTCGAGCTGCATTTCGTCAACCTGCTGCATAAATTCCTCGATGTTGAACTGCACCAGTTTGCCGCTGAGGCCCGACGCGAGCTTGAACAGCGAGCGGGCCACGCCAATGGAGTCCTGTGCACAGTGCGCACCTGCGCGGTCGGCCGATATTTCGGCATAGCGCGACCATGTCGTTAGCTGCAGCGCGAGTTTGGGGCCCGGATTAGCCTGCCCCTTGAGCAGGTAGCCGATTGGAATATCGTGGTGGCCATAGAGATAGTGTCCAAGCTCGTGCCCGAGTACAAAGCGCAGCTCCGAGCCTTCGAATGCCTCAAGCAGGCTGGAGGAAAACATAATAAACAGTCGGCCTTCTTCGGGTTTCACGCAGGCTGCGTTGAAGGTCGGGCTGGAGTACACGTACAGCTCCAGCGGTATTTCAACGCCAAGCCGGGCGATGCAGTCATCGGCCATTTCGTGCAGCCACGGCGCCATGTTTCGGCTGATACGTACCGACGTTGCGAGCAGGCGTCGACGCGTACCCATCGGCCCCTGTTCTTCACGCTTCTCGATCATTTCGTTGATGCGCCTGACCGGCTTGGTCTGCATCAGTTGTCCGGCTATCTCAAGATCCTGCTGCGAGCGGAGTTTGTCGGCGTCGATTTTTTTCATCTGTCGAAATATTTCTCTGTATGGAACCCTGGATCGACCGGCATTGTACCCGTTGCGGCGACCTGTATGCGGTAAAGCAGCGTCAAAGCGATGGGCCGCGATGGTCGGTTAGGCGGTATAATGTGCGCAAATTTTCTGCGGACCGCACGTGAACGACAAAAGCGATATCTACTCTGACCTGAAGCAGCTGGGGCAACCGGTTAGCATGCCGACCTCGCCAGAGCAGGCTGAACTGGAAACAGTGGCCAACCCGCATCCGGATGTCGATTATGCCGTACGCTTTACGGCCCCCGAGTTCACGTCATTATGCCCGCTGACAGGGCAGCCGGATTTTGCGCACCTGGTGATTGACTATGTGCCGGATGCGAAGCTGGTCGAGAGCAAGTCGTTGAAACTGTACCTGACATCCTTTCGCAATCACGGGGCTTTTCACGAAGCATGTACCGTCGGAATTGCCCGCCGACTGATCGACGAATTACAACCGAAGTGGCTGCGACTCGGCGGGTACTGGTATCCGCGTGGCGGGATACCCATTGATGTCTTTTTCCAGCACGGTCGGCTACCAGACGGAGTCTGGGTGGCAGATCAGGGCGTGCCTACCTATCGCGGGCGCGGCTGAAGCCGCGGTAGCGCACTACAACAGCAACGTTAAATACGTTCGCAGAGTCATGCTGTGGGCTGTCGATGGCCGAGCAACGTGGCATAATTACGTAATTTTTGGAGAGGCACAACGTGGCGGACGTCCGCAAACTCACAGACAACATTTATGTTGCACCGCAATTGACTGCAGCTGATGTTGCAGAACTGGACGGCATGGAATTCAAATCAATCCTGTGCAATCGTCCGGACTTCGAACAGTCTGATCAGCCATCGTACGACAGCATACGGCAGCAGGCGGATGCGTTGGGTATGGCGATAGAGTTTCAGCCGGTCAATGGCAACCTGATCACTGACGACGACATCGATGATTTTGCCGATAACCTGCAGGATCTGCCGATGCCAATACTGGCCTACTGTCGCTCCGGTACACGCTGCACGGTGTTGTGGGCGCTGAGTCAGGCGGGTCATCGTCCCATTGATGAAATACTGCAGATAACCGCGGCGGCCGGTTATGCACTGGACGCGCTGCGTCCGCGCCTTGAAGAGCGGGCGG
Organism: uncultured Granulosicoccaceae bacterium; assembly: GCA_964389335.1. Taxonomy (GTDB): domain Bacteria; phylum Pseudomonadota; class Gammaproteobacteria; order Granulosicoccales; family Granulosicoccaceae. The sequence goes on along the minus strand of CAYMFQ010000050.1, from coordinate 11,789 downwards.
CAGAACAGGGTTAAGCCGACGTTGCAGCAGTCGCGGGCTGGCGTTTCCGGTTTTCTGCAGCTGCTTCTTAGCTGAGGCAGAAGCAGATACTTGCGGTAGCCAGCGGAGTACCGTTCGAGTGCCTTGCGCTGAAACAGCCCTTACAAGCATTCAGGCATAAACAACACTGCTTCATCAGCATCCGGGTAGCAGCACACCACCCGGCAACGAACGTTTCATGACGGAGAAATCGCACAATGGTAGACACGACAAAAATTCTTGAAGAACTCCTTGGCGGTGGTAGCCAGAGTCGCGGTCGCGGCACACTCAGTACTGAAGCCGGCGCAAAGATGCTTGAAGATCTGCTGGGTGTTGGATCCGCAGGACAGCAGGGTGGTGGTGCAGGCAGAGATAACCCTTTTGGTGGCGGGCAGCAGGCACCGGGCAGCTCAGGTGGTGGTCTTGGCGATTTACTTGGCAAAGCGCTCAAGGAAATGAAGAAGCCATCTGGTGGTGGCTCGGTTGCAGGTGGCAATCCATTCGAAACCCCGCAACAAAAACAACCCACCAATCAACACGCGCAGTCAGAGGTATTCCTGCGCGCCATGATACAGGCTGGTCTGTCCGATGGGCGTATCGACAAGCAGGAACAGCAGGCCATCATCGAAAAGATTGGCAATATCGGCGCCGCCGAAAAACAGTTTATTCAGGCTGAAATGGCGAAAGGCTGTGACGTTAATGCGTTCATTCATACGGTTCCTCGTGGCATCGAAGAAGAAATCTACGCCGCATCACTCATGGCAATTCAGTTGGATAATCGTACCGAGGCGGCTTACCTTGATGCGCTGGCCAAAGGGCTGCGAATAACCAAAGAACAGTCCAATGCCATACACGATCGTTTTGGCGCGCAGCGGTTATACAGCTGAAGCGACACAGTCAATCTGCGTCTGAGCCTGCATTACAGTTGGCGCGATAGCCGCCATGCCAACAGCCATCCGATTTCTGTAAAGGGATACCCACAGTTGTGACTCAAACTCGAAAAAAAATACAACGCATACTTGTCGCTAATCGCAGTGAAATTGCCATACGTGTGTTTCGCAGTGCGCACGAGCTGGGGTTACAGGCGATTGCCATCTATAGTCATGAAGACCGCTATGCACTGCATCGGTTTCAGGCTGACGAAGCCTATCAGGTCGGTGTGCCCGGTGAGCCGATTCGCAGTTATCTCGACATTGAGGCAATTATCGCACTGGCACTGCAGCACGATATCGATGCGATCCACCCCGGTTACGGTTTCCTGTCTGAGAACCCTGAGTTTGCTCGCCGTTGCCGTGAAGAAGGCATCATATTTATCGGGCCGGCAACAGATACACTCGATGCACTGGGTGACAAAACGTCTGCACGTATGCTTGCGGATAAAGCGGGTGTGCCTGTATTGGGTGGCAGTAAGAAAGCCATCAAGACACCGGCGGCCGGGTTAAAGGAAGCGAAGAAAACCGGTTTTCCGGTAATGCTCAAGGCGGCGCATGGTGGCGGTGGTCGCGGAATGCGAGTGGTGCACAAAGAGAGCGAGTTTCTTGAAGCACTGGAGGCCTCACAGCGCGAGTCCTTCGCGGCGTTTGGCAGCAAGGATGTATTTATCGAAAACTTCGTTGGTAACGCAAGGCATATCGAAGTTCAAATACTCGGCGACAGTCACGGTAATCTGGTGCACCTGTACGAGCGCGATTGCTCAGTGCAGCGACGTTATCAAAAGGTGGTCGAAATTGCCCCGGCACCAGATCTGAAGCCCGAACTTCGCGACGACATCTGTGCCGCGGCCTGTGCCATCGCAAACAGCGCAAAGTACGAAAACGCCGGTACTGTCGAGTTTCTGGTCGATGCAGACAGCGGCAAGTTTTTCTTCATCGAAGTTAATCCGCGTATACAGGTTGAGCATACCGTTACCGAAGAAGTTACCGGTATCGACCTCATCAGAGCTCAGATTCTGGTAGCGCAGGGTGAGAAGCTAAACGGTAATGCCATCGGTATACAGGGGCAGGAGAGTATCGAAACCATCGGCTTTGCTCTGCAGTGTCGCGTCACCACTGAAGATCCGACCAACAGCTTTATGCCTGACTACGGTCGTATCAGTCAGTATCGTTCCGCCAGTGGTATCGGTATCCGTCTCGATGCGGGTAGCGCGTTTGTCGGTGCTGTGGTTACGCCCTATTACGATTCAATGCTGGTAAAAATCAGTGCGCGCGGTAAAAACTTTGAACGCGCTGTATTGCGCATGCGTCGTGCGTTAAACGAATTTCGAGTGCGGGGCGTTAAAACCAATATCCCGTTTTTATTGCGCCTGCTCGACGACCCGATATTTCGCGCCGGCCAGTGTGATACCCGCTTTATTGATAACACGCCTTCACTTTTTGACTTTACCGACAAGCCAAGTCGCGCCAGTCGAGTGCTGCGCTATATCGCGGACACCGTAGTAAACGGCAATGAACTGGTGAAAGATCGACCGGTGTCGCGACGTTTTGACCCGGTGCCGATACCAGCCAGGGTGGCAGTGCCTGATACTTCGCAAAGCCCGCCAAAAGGCACGCGCGACATGTTTAAGAAGCTGGGGGCTGATGACTTCAGTCAGTGGATTCTCAAACAGAAGCCGCTGTTGCTGACCGACACCACCTTTCGCGACGCACACCAGTCGCTTTTTGCAACACGCATGCGTACGGCAGATATGGATAACATCGCCGCCAGTTATGCACACCATTGCAGTGATCTGTTCTCGATAGAGATGTGGGGTGGGGCAACCTTTGACACATCGATGCGCTTTTTAAAAGAAGACCCATGGCAGCGGCTGGAGCAACTGCGAGAGAAAATACCCAACATTCTGTTTCAGTGTCTGGTCAGATCATCGAGTGTGGTGGGGTACGTTAACTATCCGGACAACGTGGTTAAAGCGTTTATCAAACAGTCAGTGGAAAGTGGCATGGATGTTTTTCGAGTGTTCGATGCGCTGAACTGGGTGCCGAATATGAAAGTCACCATGGAAAGTGTGCGCCGCTATGGCGGTATCTGTGAGGCGTCTATCTGCTACACCGGCGATATTCTCAACCCGGATAGAACCAAGTACACGCTCGATTACTATCTGGATCTTGCGCGCCAGCTACAGGACATGGGTGCGCATATTTTGTGTATCAAAGACATGGGTGGTCTGTGTAAACCAGAGGCCGCGGTCATGCTGACCAAAGCGCTAAAGAGCGAGCTCGACATCCCGGTTCATTTCCACACGCACGACACTGCGGGCATACAGGCGGCAGCGATTCTGAATGCAGCGGGAGTAAAGCTCGATATTGCCGATGTGGCGATGGCACCGCTGTCTGGTGGTACCTCACAACCGAACCTCAATACCATTGTTGAATCACTGCGATTCGGCCGCAGGGAAAGCAAGCTCGACACTGATGCGCTCGACGCTATTGCTGACTACTGGCGTCTGACACGTGATTTTTACACGCCGTTCGAGAGCGAAACATTGCCGGCGAGTGCGGACTTGTATCACCATGAAATGCCCGGTGGCCAGTACACCAATTTGTATGAACAGGCGCGCGCACTTGGCCTGGCTGATCAGTGGAGTACGGTGTGTGAGACCTATGCGTCGGTCAATCAGCTGTTTGGTGATCTGGTCAAGGTCACACCGACTTCCAAGGTCGTGGGAGACATGGCGCTCTTTATGGTGGCCAACAATCTCGACATCGACGATGTGATGGACAAGGATCGTGAACTCGCGTTTCCGAATTCAGTGGTTGATCTGTTCAAGGGCATGATGGGCAAGCCCTATCAGGGCTTTCCGCGCAAAGTGCAGCAGCGAATACTCCGTGGTGAGAAACCCCTGAAGGGAAGACCCGGCAGTACTTTACCCGCTGCTGATTTTGATGCGGTTATTGAAGAACTCAAAGCCAAAGGACGTGAAGAGCCTGATTTAAAGGATGCTATCGCCAGTGCGTTGTATCCGACAGTATTCGATGATCTGATTGCACACCAAAATCAATATGACGATACCAGCGCGCTGCCAACACCGGTATTTTTCTACGGCCTCCGTCCTGGTGAGGAAATCGTTATCGATGAAGAGCGTGGCCAGGCGCTGATACTGAAGTATCTGACCATGGGGGATGCACATGAGGATGGTCGCCGCACCGTATTCTTTGAGGTGAATGGCCAGCCCCGTGAAGTACGCGTTGCTGATCGACAACTGGCCTCGGCGGTGGAGTCGCATCGTATGGCCGATCCCGCTAACGACAGTCATGTTGCGGCGGCAATGCCGGGTATGGTTGTCAATGTGGCTATCGCAGTAGGTGATAAGGTAGAGAAGGGTCAGGCACTGATGGTACTTGAGGCCATGAAGATGGAATCGACTCTGTATGCGGAGAAGTCCGGAACCGTCAGTGAGATCTATGTTCACGCGGGCAGTCAAATTGAAACTGGCGAGCTACTGGCGCTGGTTGACTAGCAATCTGCTATAGCTATGGCACTCGCACTAACCATAAGAAGTTTTGAGCAACGCGATACTGAATCTGTGATCGCGTTGTGGAACAAATGTGGTCTGGTACGGCCATGGAACGACCCGCAGCTTGATATTCTGCGCAAGCAGTCTGTTGGTGCCGATCTGTTTTTAGTGGCACTGCAGGCTAACGACGTAGTAGCTAGTGTCATGGGGGGATATGACGGGCATCGCGGTTGGATGAATTACCTGGCCGTCGATCCTGATTGTCAGCGCGGCGGGTATGCAAGACAGCTTGTCACACATCTGGAGCAAAGGCTAAAGGCGGTAGGTTGTCCGAAGCTTAATCTGCAGGTTAGAAAGGACAACACATCCGTCATCGAATTTTATCAACACCTTGGCTACAACATTGACGAGGTTACCAGTTTCGGAAAGCGGCTGATCGCGGATTCTGATACCGGGTCATGATTTATGTTGTTTGTGCGCTTTTATTGTTAAAAAAGTGTTGATTTTCCAGCCTGGGCTGCGTGGATACACATTTTTTAAATACACTGGTAGGGGAGAGGGCTGGTTTGCACAGGAATTGCTCCCATATGCGAGGCTCCAAACCAGTACTACTCATTGAAACAACCATCTGTATACTTGCTTGCTGTGTCAGCGTTGAACTCGTGTCATTCCGTAACCGGTTCATTGCAATCCATCGTTTCGGAGGCGCTATCAGATATTGCAGGTAGCTCCTTGCCTTTCTTCCTTTCGCGAATTCAATACAAGCTTTCCGTTTGTTAGATTTGCCTGCCACTGAATAACCCGAACTGTTTTTATTAGCGTCGCATCAGGAGCGAGTGCTGATAAACAGGCCGCGCGCAAACCAGAACAATAACGAGCGCAAATTGGCGACACGCATGGAGGGTGTTGCGTTTTAACTGCCTGGCATCTGCCAGGCAGGTTTTATTTTCGGTTGTAACTGACGGTGCCACGAACGCGTCTGCTAGCTGGAATCAGACGTTAATTCCATCTCACAATGGCGGGCTGCGCAGAAAGCTCTGCAGCAATCGTCAACGGTTGCGTTCTGTACACCGAGCGGCAAATAGAGTCGATATTGGTGGCCGTTGTCGTCGCAGCAGGGCTCACCGCGAAACCATACAAGTATTTCTATGCCCCATAGCGGGTCAGCTCTGTGGTCACGCCTGACGACAAAGTGGAATTGTTTGTAGGCAAAGCGTCTTGTGCCTTCTGCGGTTTCAGAAATATCAACCATGGCTGGAGTATAGGTCAGCTGTGTCAGATTGCTGCCGCAGCGCAACTGATGGCCCATTCCGCACGTGCACCGGGGCGGTGAAAGCTGCGGTACGTTAATTGCCTTGCGTGAACCGGTGCGGGTTTTTGCTTGCTAGAGCAACCCTTTTTCCATTCGTTATCGGGATTTTCCATGGGAAGAAAACTATTTTTTCAAGCCTGGCTGGCGGCGATTTCGCTCTCGGTTGTGGCTTGTAGCGACTCTGGAGGTTTATCCGTAACACCAACGGATGGTGGCACCGAAACAGATGTTGGTGCCGAAGTAGCGGACCATACAGCTCACACCGATGTGGCAGATGGTATCTGGCCACCGCAACCCAGTGGCATTAGTAACATAGAAGGATATCCCGCCAGCGCCAGGGCCGGGGCGGAGCAGGGCGTAATCGATGCGGCTCGACGCGCTGTTATGAACAACCCCGCGGCGAGTCAGGACCTGGGTGATAACTTTCGACAGTTTGATGGTTCGCTGGGCGATAGCAAGAGTGACATCACAGCCAGTTTCCTCTTTTATAACTACACCAATAACACAACCGTTGAAGCCAGCCTGACTCGTGTTGGCGAGGTGGTAACAACGGTTTATCCCGCCGCTGAATGGCAACCACCCGAGCACAGCGAAGAAGTGATAGAGGCGATTACGCTGGGACAGTCCAGCCTGCAGGAGAGTGGTTTCGACACCGCCGGATTAACTGGAACTGCGATGCTTGCCTTTCCACAGATCAGCCAAATCAGCAGTTCGGACCAACACTACTATTCTGAGCGCATTCTCTATGTGACGTTTGGCAATGGCGATGGTGAAGTGCCGATCTACAGTGCATTGGTTAATGTGAGCAATGGCACTGTGACAGACAGCGGACTGGTGAGGTAACTATGAGAATGGTAACGCGGCTTTTAGCCCTATGGGCTGTCTCTCTGGCTGTTGCGGCTAATGGTTATGCAGCAGATATTGAATGGGAGGGCTGGAGCTTTGACTACAGCACCAACTCAAATTCCTCCGGGCTGGTACTCACTAATGTGCGTTACAACGGTGAGCTAATTTTGGGTAGAGCGAGCATGCCCGTCATGCGAGTCGAGTACGAAAACGACATTTGCGGACCCTATGCGGATATATTGTCACCGTCACAGCTTGAGCCCGCGAACTCGGGTGCGCCAAACGACGTATGTGACAATCAGTCAGTGTGCCGACGCAGCTTTACTCAGGACGGTGAAAGGAAGTTTGAAATAGGATCAAACTGGCAAATTGGCGAATACCAGATTTATCAGACCTATTACTTTAGCGAAAACGGCACCATTGACTCACGCGTCTATAGCAGGGGTCTGCAGTGTGTAATAAACCATGGCCACCATGCGCACTGGATGTTTGATTTTGACATTGGCGATGCTGAAAACGATCGTATCGCACGGGGTGATTCAGACCTGCAGCAAACCGAGTTCAACGATCTGCGCGAGAACACTACTTACTGGACGGTTGAAGATCCGGCCTATAACACCAGGGTTCGATTGATTCCCAGTGACGACGACGGTGAACCGAATAGCTTTTCCCGCTGGGATGCGGCAGCTCGTAAATTTAACAGCGGGGAAGTGGGTCGCTGGCGCCTTGGTGCTCGCGGTGAAATTGGTGATAACTATAACAGTCCTGCCGAGAGCATTGACGGAGAAGATCTGGTGCTGTGGTACGTTTCGCACCTGCCGCACGCGGCGGCCGAAGGATCGAGCATCTGGCATGCATCCGGACCCAGAATTGAGGTCGTCACTTCCGAGCCCGCACCGGAACCAGAGCCTGAACCGGAGCCAGAACCAGAACCGCAGGGCGATAACCTGCTGGTTAACGGCGGGTTTGAGAGCGCGCCAGCGCTGACTGGCTGGGCCAACTGTGGGGATGAATCCAAAACTCAGGTTGTTACCGCGGATCGCGAAGGAGCGAGCGCACTGCGTATTTTTGGTGGTGGCTGTCTCTACCAGGAGGTGAATGTTGAGCCAGGTACGGATTACCAGCTAACCTGCGATGCGCAACGCAGTGGTAATGCCTGGACCATACTTGAGTTTTCGTTCCTTGATGCGGACTTCGGTGTGATTGGAACCAAAGATACGACTCAGGTAAACACCAGTGATGATTTTAGAACCTACCAGTTTAACGGTACGGCGCCAGCCGACGCGGTCTATGCGCTGACCCTTGCCTACAGTGAAGATGAGACACGGGTCGACGCCTGTGTGCTGATGCAGCAGGATACAGCGGAACCTCCTCCAACCCCGGATCCAACTCCTGACCCGACACCAAGTGACGTCGATAACCTGCTCAGCAATGGTGGTTTTGAAGACCGTCTCAATGAGTGGACTTCCTGCGCCGCAACTAATCTGCTGTCTGAATCCAACGACGCAGACACCGGCAACGCCGCGCTTGCCGTGGTTGGCGGTGGTTGTATCTATCAGGAGTTTCCGGTTACCCCGGGAGTCGCTTATCGCATGAACTGCCGTGCCAAGCGCACCGATGACAGCCGTTATTCCAGTGCATCACTGTCGATGTTAAGTGCCACTTATGCTTCGCTTGATCGACAGGAATTACCGGTGCAGTCTGCCGCGTTTGAAGACTATTCGGCAACCGTTGTCGCGACCGCTGACAGCGCGCTCGGCAATGTAGTGTTGTACAGCGAAAACCCGGGTGTGTTCGATAATTGCGAAGTTGTCGCGACACAATAGCGACAAAAAAAGATCACTGTCTGCGGCAGTGTGCCGTAGACAGTCACTGGCGGGTCGTCCTTAATGACCCCAGGCAACTGATACTGACATGCCGCTGTCAGTAGCGCTCAAATTATCCCAATTACCTGCCGGTGTCGTAACGTGCTGTCACGCGTACCTGTCGATTGTTATGATAGGGCATGCTCGCTTCGTTTATAGTCTGAACCACCGTGTGTGATCAGCAGCCAATTGATGGTTTTCTGCTGTCTCGCCAGTGGCGTGACCTCGATGCAGGTGTCGAGCTGTCGTTCTGGATGGCAACGAGCGATGGTCCTGTAAGGCTTTGCGTGCCATCCCAACAGCCAGTGTGCTTTATTGATCGAGATACTGCGATTGAATCTTCGGCAGTGGAGCGCAAGCCGCTGGCATTGTCAGCACTGGGTGGAGATCCGGTGGATGGACTGTATTTTAATTCGCAGCGGTCCATGTCCGATTTACATCAGCGCCACGGTGCGTCGGGCGTCTTGTTTGAAAGTGATATTAAACCTGCTGACAGATACCTGATGGAGCGTTTCGTCTGTGGCGGTGTACAGGCCCAGGGCGACGTTGTTGATCATGGTGCTTATCGGCAGATTGTTAATCCTGTACTTAAACCGACTAATTTCACCCCTGCGCTGCGCCTTGCCTCAATTGACATTGAAACACGCGGGCTGTCATCGGAGCTTTATTCTATTGGTGTGCACAGCGGTGACAGTGCCTTTGTGCTAATGGTGGGAGAAGGCAAAGCGCCTGCGGTGGCTGGTTTTGATTTACAGTACTTCACCAGCGAAAAAGCACTACTGGAAGAGTTTTTCAGACGCCTGCATGCCCTTGATCCGGATCTGCTGATTGGCTGGAATGTGGTTAACTTTGATCTCGACTTTCTGTATCGGAAGTGTCAGCAGTTAGGTGTGTCGTTCGCATTTGGCCGTGGTCGCGATGAGTCGATTGTTTTAAAGCCCGGTGCCAGTCAAATCCGCATTGCCCGCACACCCGGTCGAGCGGTCCTCGATGGTGTCGACATGCTGCGTGCAGCGTTTTGGAGCTTTGAGAGTTTTTCGCTGCAACATGTTGCAACGGAACTGCTGGGCCGTGGCAAAACCATAACCGCATCGCATCGCGTTGACGAGATCAATGAGTTGTATCAAACGGACAAGCCGGCACTGGCTGCCTACAATATTGAAGACTGCCGGTTGGTTACCGAGATATTCGAGCGGGCGGATCTGGTAAACTTTGCAGTACAGCGCGCACAGATGACTGGTTTACCGATAGATAAAACAGGAGGCGCGGTGCAAACGTTTGATAATTTGTACTTGCCTCGTTTGCACCGCAAAGGCTATGTGGCCCCTGCACATCATGACAGTACGGGGCGGCTTAGCCCTGGCGGCTACGTGCTCGATTCAGAGCCGGGTATTTATCAAAACGTTATCGTGCTCGACTTTAAAAGCCTGTACCCAAGCATTATCCGCAGTTTCTTAATTGATCCGCTGGGGCTTGCGCTGGGCGCAGACACAACTGATCAAGATGCTGTGGTGCCCGGCTTTGAGGGGGCGGCGTTTGCACGCGATGAGCATATTCTGCCAGGCCTGGTTGCAGAGTTGTGGAAAAAGCGCGATGAAGCAAAAGCCAATAACAATGCAGCGCTTTCTCAGGCGACCAAAATTATTATGAACTCACTGTACGGGGTGTTGGGTTCGTCCGGTTGTCGTTTTCATCACCATCAACTCGCCAGCAGTATCACACGCCGTGGACATGAAATTATTCTCGACAGCAAAGGGCTGATAGAGCAGTCTGGTTATCGGGTTATCTACGGTGATACCGATTCACTATTTGTATTGATTGGAGGTGAGTTTAATGAATCCGAAATCAATACCATCGGTACAAAATTGCAGAATGAATTAAACAAACACTGGAGTGCCACACTGCAGCAGCAGTACTCACTTGAGTCCTGTCTGGAAGTTGAGTTTGAAACCCACTATTTACGTTTCGTTATGCCGACTGTCCGCGGAGCAGAGGCTGGCAGCAAAAAGCGTTATGCAGGTCAGGTGAAACAGTCTGATGGCAGCAACACGGTGATCTTTAAAGGCCTTGAGGCTGTGCGTACTGACTGGACTCCTATGGCGCGCGAGTTTCAACGCACGCTGTATGAGAAAATCTTTAACGACGAGCCGGTGGACGCATTCATCAGGCAGGTGACCGATGATCTATGGAGCGGTCGCCTCGATGATCAGCTAACCTATCGCAAACGTTTGCGACGTAAGCTGGCTGACTATAAAAAGAATGTACCACCGCATGTGCAGGCGGCGCGCAAACAGGCGCGTGCCGGCGGCTGGATCAGTTACGTTATTACCGTAAACGGACCGGAGCCGGTTGACGAAAGACAGTCGCCGCTTGACTATCAACACTATGCAGATAAACAACTGTTGCCGGTTGCGGATGGCATACTGCATTTCTTTGACTCGAGCTATGCTGCGGTAACCAGTGCGCAGTATGAAATGTTCTAAACATCGACCAACTCATGATATGCGGTAAGCCAGGAAAACTGTATGCCCGACTTAGCAACGACATCGTTTGAGACCCTGTCAGTGGATGTGCCACGTAAGCAGGTGGCCATAGTAACCCTTAACCGCCCTGAGGTACGTAACGCGCTGAACACTGCGATGATGACAGAACTGCGTGATCTGTTTCAGCGCCTGTATGTTGATGCAGAAGACTACCGCGTTATTGTATTAACCGGCGCCGGCGACAAAGCGTTTTGTGCTGGTGGTGATTTGAAGCAGCGCAATAGTATGACCGACCAGCAGTGGCAGCAGCAGCACGCTGTACTTGAGCAGGCGATAGAGGCGATGGTTGCGTGTCCGATACCAGTGATCGCCGCTGTTAATGGGGATTGTATGGGCGGTGGTCTCGAGGTAGCGCTGTGCTGTGATTTTATCTACGCGGCAGATACAGCGCGCTTTGCTTTGCCTGAGGGTAAGCTCGGCATTATGCCGGGCGGCTGCGGTACACAGCATCTGACGCGTGCCGTGGGTGAGCGACGTGCAAAAGAGCTGATCATGACAGGTCGAATATTTGATGCCGAGCGTGCTAGTGAATGGCATCTGGTCAATGAAGTGGTTGCTCAGACTGACCTGATCGATGCGGCGCTGTCAGTGGCTGAAGAAATAACAGCGCTTGGGCCCTTATCGGTGATGCAAATTAAACGCAGCGTGGCAGTGGCTGCTGAAACTGATCTGAAAACAGGTTACGCGTTTGAGCTTGCGTCCTATAACCGGCTGATACCGACTCAGGATCGCATTGAAGGGGTGGCGGCCTTTAA
>CAYMFQ010000049.1:5203-29701 GCA_964389335.1 uncultured Granulosicoccaceae bacterium | reverse complement strand
CATGCCTTGTGAAGTTTTCGCTGCCGTCGTTTTCGTACCAGGACACTTTGTCTCCAGTAGTCTCGGCAACGGCAATGTCAAGAATCCCATCGCCATTGATATCGGCCGTAGCGAGACCGTTAATCACTCCTATTCCACCGGCGACAAAATTCCCGTCGAAAGTTGTTGGTGCATTATCTCCATTGTTGATAAACAGCCTGATGCTGTTGACAGCGCCGTTACCGGATCCGGCCAACACGTCGAGGTGTCCGTCTTCATTGAAATCTGCAATTTCGACGGTTCGCGTATCATCAAGCGTGGAGCTCAGAATTTGTTCGGCAGAGAAAGCACCGGTAGCGGGGTCGTAAGCAAACCACGACACGGTGTTGTCGATGCTTGACGCCGATACTACGTCTGGGTAACCGTCGCCATCGAGGTCACCTACGGCTACATCATGCGCACCCAGTGCATCATTTGTAATCACGTGTGGTGTGAAATTGCCGGCTCCATCCGACTCGTACCATGCTATGGTATTGTCGACCGCAGAGGCAGAGACGATATCCTGGTCGCCGTCACCATCGAAATCAGCCACACCTACCTGCCTGACACCGAGTACACCGGAGGCGACGGTTTGCGTTGTGAAGCTGCCATCAGCATTGTTCTGATACCAGACTATCGTATCGCTGCCTGTTAGTGTGGCAACTATATCGTCATCGCCATCACCATCCATATCGGCAGTCACGGTGCCATTCGCACCATCGGCATCAGTGGCCACGGCCAGCGAATCAAATTCGCTCGGTCCAGGCACACTGAATTCGGGCTTGTCATTAACCATATCGACGGTAATGGCAACTGAATCGGTAGCGGCTGCCTGTTCGTTGGCGAGTGCTTCTATTTCTTCAGCAGAAAGCGCTCGCGAATAAACACGTATATCGTCCAGCTGGCCGTCCATGTCGCGGTCGTTATTGCCATCAGCGCGAATGCCGAAGTAGGAGTCTGCCTCATTGATGTAACTGATGGGCGTTGTCGAGCTGTCAGAGTTAACCTCTACACCATCAATGTACAACGTTTGACTGTTGTTGGTGCTGTCTACGGTGTAGGCAACATGTGTCCAGCCGGACGCCAACAGATTGATCGACGCTATTGTCGTATTCCAGGCGCCGTCATAGTGCGACCCTCTTAGTTCTTCCGCACCGGACTTGTACCAGAGAACAACGCTGTGACCCACATCAATGATCTCAGCGTGGTTTGCGGCATCGAGGTTGACCCAGGCTGCGACGGTGATATTTTCAGGATCCCCATACCTGCCTGACACATGCAACGCATCGCCGTTGCCATCAAAATCAATAACTTCACCGCGCAGCGGGTCAGTCACCAGTTGTGCGTCGCCGACGAAAGAGCCATTATCATCTCCGCCTGCATGATCGGTAGCAGTCACACCATCGTCACCATCAAAAAGATAATGACCCGCAAGACCTGATGTTAAGCTTACCTGAGTGCTAAGCGTGTCTGGCCCGCTGTAGTTGGTATCGGGTGTATAGGTTAAACCGTTGATTGCACCGTTAATATTACTTTCCAGGCCCTCGATCACCAGACTGTTACTGCCATTGCTGCCCTCAGTAATACTGACCCCTGCCAGGCTTGCAAGGTTTAGCACACCATTGCCAACATTGAATGAAACCCTGATCGGTGCATCCGGTGCAATGCCATCGATGACACCGATGGCATTGGCCCCGGCAAACACCAGCACGGTGTCTTCGGCAGTAACGACTGGGCCGGGTGCGATGATTGAGATGTTTGGCGTGAACTCGTAAGCACCAATGTCAGGACTACCGTCATCCCTGACAATACCGCGAATGTCTTCTGCAGCAACACTGCCTGTCGCCGCATTGTGGGCAACACTGTCTGCATCTATACCCTGATGGTATTGCCCTGATGCCGTGTCCTGAGTCAGAGGTTCCAGCAGCGGGTCAACCCCTATCATATCGTTGATAGAAATTGCGCCTTCGGTCTCTCCAATTATATTGTAGCCATCACTATCGATCTCCCCGCTGATATCGGCATTGGATCCGGCAGCACCATCCGTGTTGTTAAAAATAATGGTATCCGAAAGATTGGCAGTGCCTCCCGCCACTCTTATCCCACCGCCACTGCCAGTTGTGGCTTCATTGTTTGCAATAGTCGAATGGTCGACATTCAGCGTGCCACCGTTCAGGATAATTCCACCACCGGAATTTGTCGTGGTATTGCCGCTGACGGTGCTGTTGACTAAGTCGGTGGTACCGGTAACTATGGTAAGTGCGCCACCACTCGTACCCGATTCATTGTTAACCAGTGACACGCGATTAAACACCGTATCACCTTCAGCATAAATCGCCCCGCCCACGCTTGTTGCGTAGTTGTCGCGCAATACCACATTACTGGCCAGAAGCGACCCCCCAAAGTCGACCCGCACTCCACCACCAGTATCATCCTGACCATTCATAAGCGTGAGATCAGTGATAGTCAGGTCGCCGCCTGTTGCGACATGCAGCAGTCTCTCAGTGATCACAGTGGACAGAGTGGTTTGAAAAATACCAGCACCCTGTATAGAGATTTCAGAGCTAATATCCAGGTCGCCGTTACTGCCACTCCCTGCCTCGTCCAGCACATACGTGCCAGGTCCCAGAATAATAGTATCTGCTATCGGATCATTGTTTGCGGCAATGACAGCTTCGCGTAGTGAGATGCCATCTCCACCGTCATTTAGCAAGAGGTTTGAGATAGAGCTTACGTCACCATTTTGCACATCGGTTGTGTTGTCAATAGTAACTGACGCAAGCGTGGCGCTGAGTGTATTACGCAGTAATGGGTTCAGAGCGATTTCGGTGTGAACGGCGCCAACGGTGTATTCGAACTGCCAGTCAGCTCCCAATTCTGGTGACCCGGTAGCATCGTCGCTGGCTGCCACATCGGCGCCGGTCATTGTCGCAAGTGTGTCGACGAACAACTCGCCGTTCCCAGTGGCGGCAACCTCGCAACCGTAAATAAGAATGTCCGCATTGTGTGCGAGAAAACGCTGCCACTGCTGCACTGCGCTTGAATGCATGGCAAGTGTTTCTTGATTCAGAACATCGGCACCGAGTTGCACACTCCCGTCTGCACCGTGGGAAATGAAATGTATTGCATCTATGCTGTCGAACATTGCAATGTACCGGGATACTATCTCAATACCCGGGTCGTCTGCGTTGAGCACTACTAGCTCATAGTTTATGTCCGGTGCAGCATTGCGCTCAATATCCTCAAGTATTGCCTCCGCATCCGGGGTGCGGTAGTCGACGAATATTACTTCGGTAACGGTCGTTTTGTTGCGCGCTGATGCAGAGTGTTCTTCGTGCGCAATAGTTTCAGGTTGATCGAATGTTGCGCTGGTTACGCCATTGCCAGGGGCAATGTCGGACACAACTACTGCGCTGACTCTATCGAAGTCAGTAGCTTCGTTGTTTTCTTGCAGGGATTCTGCATGCGCGGGCGTAGCCTCCCGATCAACGATCAGGCCTTCGGGAGCAGTTGTTGTGATCGCCGTCTGTTCTGCCGCTGATTGAGTAGTCAAATTGACTGACAGCGTCTCAGCCGGACTGGAATCGCTCATCGCTTCCTGTGCAAGCGGATTCAGATCAGCCGAATAAAGAACACGTTGTTCGAGTAACTCAATTGCTGGTGCAGGCTGGCGTCTACATCTCAGGTATTTCGAGGAAATACGCTTGGTTCTCCGAGTAGAGTTTTACAGCAATCAAATACGCGAACCCTTATCTACACGTGAAAACCAAGTGTGGAGTGTTGCGAGCGAAAAAATACGTCTGTGTTTTGCACACAGCGTACCTGTCGATTAAGCAGCAGCGTACGATGATGTGAGCTCGTAAATGAAAGACTACCGGATTCACATAACGGGGCTACGTTATGAAATCCATGGCGGAAAATCACCGGAAGCTGACCGGCAGCATGTTAGACAAGGCAACCTGACTAATGCATATAACTTGATTGATCAAGACGTATGGATTGACGCATTGTCAAAAATTGATTGTCAGAGTGTTGGTGCATTGTCGTATCCGTTGCATATTACGGGACTAGCCGATTGACCTGTCATCAGTAATACAATGCTGTCAATCTCAACCCTTTTATGCAATCTACAATTGCAACTCAGAGCATTAGTGAACCGGGACGAAGCTGTGTCGCATTCGCTGCATGTAGTAAATTTTAAAATTGACGTTGTCTAAACATCGTTGTCATAAATTTTCTTTTTGGTCTGTTTTCAGTGCTATAGTGTATATAAATACACATATGTGCTTGATACAGCAGTTTCGTCACGAACTGGCGAGGCGTTAGCAATCTGTTTGGTGGGTACTATTTTCCAATCGAGGGAAATCGGTTTGTGGGGTAGGTCGGGTGTTGCTTAATAGTCGATAGTCGATAGCTGATTGGCACAACTTACCGGGTCCCGTCGCCCGGATCAGCTGCCGATCAGATCAACTTATTAGTTACCGGTTCGTCAATTACACTTCAACCGGACTCACGAAAATGGGTGGTACAGATTCTTCAGTTGCCAATAAAGTCAGAGCTGGCAAACTAGGCTCCAAGGCTCCGGGAATTTAAGAGGTCGCAATGCCTTATAAGGGATATGGCCAGCACTGTCCGCTGGCCCTGGCAGCAGAAGTACTATGCGAGCGATGGACGCTGTTGGTAATCAGCAGGATCATCGATGGATGTACTCGATTCAACGAAATCCACCGCGGTGTACCAAAGATATCGGCATCACTCCTGAGTCAACGGCTGAGCCAGCTCGAGGAGGCCGGACTCATTGCACGGCATCCGCTGCCAGTTGGGCGCGGCTATAGCTATACCCCGACTGAGGCCTGCCGCGACCTCAACCCGATTATTAGTAGTCTGGCTATCTGGGGGCAGCGTTGGGGACGGGATATGGAGTCGGAGGATCTGGATCCGGCCTTTCTCGGGTGGAGTATGCACAACCGGCTCAATGTAGACATCATGCCGCCACAGCGCACTGTGCTGGCTTTTGAGTTCTCGGGTACTCAGCACGGGTTAAAACGCTACTGGCTGGTTGTTGAGCGGGGGCAGGTTGAGATGTGTCTGAAAAACCCTGGTTACAGCGTCGATGTAAAAATTAGAGCGGATTTGCGTCGTTTTGTGGAGGCGTGGCGTGGATATCGACCGTTGCGTGAGGAGATTGCTAACGGGAATATTACGGTCGAGGGCGCGGCTGAGTTGTGTCAGGCATTGCCCGACTGGCTGATGCTTAGCTCACTGGCGACCTATCCGAGAGCCCGGGGTAACGAAGCGTTGATCAGTAGCGACTTGTCTGCACAGACAATTGAGTAACGGGGTACCACTGGTTCCTCGGGCTTTGACGCATAAGGTATCCCCACGGCTCCAGATTCTCCTGCCAAACTGTTTACCCAGCATTCACGCGTGAATCCGCCCCGCCTGTTCAGCTGAATATCGCAGCGCGAGGTTAGCCCGGTTCGCCGGACTGTGTGCTGTTGCCCGGCCTTTGCTACCATGTCCGTGTCCAACGAAGGGGATCTCGACGTGATCAAATTTAGCATTGGCCAAAGCGCTGACCGCATCGAAGATTTGCGGCTGCTAACAGGGCAGGGCCGCTATACCAGCGACAGTGCTGATCCGTCGGCGGCGAAAGCCTATATTCTGCGATCAACCCATGCTCATGCGGAAGTCCGTATCAACAGTATCGAAGCCGCGGCGGCAGCCCCCGGGGTGATCGCGGTGCTGACGGAGCAGGACCTGGCAGCAGATGATATTGGTGATCTTCCCTGTCTGACTGATCTTGACAATCGCGACGGCACCAAACAGTCATACACCGAGTGGCCGGTGCTGGCGAGAGGGCGCGTGCGGTTTGTCGGGCAGCCGGTAGCGCTGGTCATCGCCGAGCGCATCGAGCAGGCCATGGATGCAGCCGAGTTGATTGACATCGACTACGATACGTTGCCGGCATCTGTCGAAACCGAGGCGACGGTCTCTGAAGATGCACCACAGCTTTGGTCGCACATGCCCCACAACATTGCATTTGACTGGCATCTGGGCGACGAGGAGGCAGTGAATGCGGCGTTTGAAAAGGCCAGCCACGTTACCAGTCTGCGCGTCGAAAATAACCGCGTGGTGGTGAACTCAATGGAGCCGCGACCCATCTACGCCGAGTACGATGCGGCAACCGACCGCACCACGCTTTATAGTTCCACGCAGGGGCCGAGTTTTATCCGCGGTCCGCTGGCGGCACAGGTGCTGAAGATCGCACCCGAAAAAATTCGCTGCATTACCGGTGATGTCGGTGGTGGTTTCGGTATGAAGGTATTCCTGTATACCGAGCATGTGCTGGTAACGTGGGCATCGCGCAAACTGGGTATTAATGTCAGTTATCACCCCACGCGCTCTGACGCTTTCGTCAGTGATGTGCACGGGCGCGATTTGGTCAGCCATGTCGAGGCGGCCACTGACGCTAATGGCGTTATTGAAGCGCTGCGGGTTAAGACCTACTCCAACATGGGGGCATACCTGTCGAACTTTGGCCCTTATATTCAAACCGGGTCCGGCGGCAATATGATTCCGGGATGTTATCGCATTCCCGCGGTATACAACCGTGTGATTGGTGTTATGACCAACACGGTTCCGGTTGACGCTTACCGGGGCGCTGGCCGCCCGGAAGCAACTTACCTGATAGAACGGCTGATGGATGTAATCGCCGACGATCACAAGCTGTCACCCGATGAAATTCGGCGTCGTAATTTTATTAAACCGGAACAAATGCCCTATACCACCGCACTCGGTAACACTTACGACAGCGGTGACTTCAAATCGATCATGGAAACGGCCATGCAAAGCGCTGACTGGTCAGGCTTTGAGCAGCGCCGCGACACCGCCGCGCGGGAGGGCAAGCTGCGTGGCATTGGTATGGCCGTTTATATAGAGCGCTGTGGCGGCGGGGGGGACATGCCGGTCAGGATCGAGTTTAACGACGACGATACACTAACCCTGCTGAGTGGCAGTCAAACCAACGGTCAGGGGCACGAGACCGCATTTACGCAAATCCTGTCGGATCGGCTGGGTATTTCGATCGACAAGATTCGCTTTGTACAGGGCGATACCGATCGCACTCCGCCAGGTTTTACCGGCGGTTCGAGAACAATGCCAATTGGTGGCAGTTCAACACTGGTTGCAGCAGACAGCATTATCGATAAGGGGCGCAGGATAGCGTCGCACATTATGGAAACGGACGAATCTGATATTGAGTTTGCCGATGGCATGTTTACCGTTGCCGGAACTGACATGCAAATGGATCTGTTCGCTGTCGCCCGCGAAGCGCGGGATGAATCCAAACTGCCACCTGGAGTCAGTGCTGGTCTGGATGCGCAGGAAGACTTTACTTCAGAGGAGGCCACTTACCCGAACGGCTGCCATATCTGCGAAGTAGAGATAGATCCGGAGACTGGCGTACTTGAGATTGCCCAGTATCGGGTGGTCGATGATTTTGGCAATCTGCTCAACCCGTCGTTGCTGGAGGGGCAGGTGCACGGCGGCATTGCCCAGGGCCTGGGGCAGGCGCTGCTGGAGCAAACGGTGTTCGACGATAACGGTCAGTTGTTGTCAGGGTCTTTTATGGACTACACCATGCCCAGAGCGGATACCGTACCGTCCATTGCGTTTTCCACGCAGAATATCCCGTGTAAGAATAACCTGCTTGGTATCAAGGGTGCCGGAGAGGCAGGGGCCATTGGCTCGCCACCGGCCGCCATCAATGCCGTGGTGAACGCCCTGCAGGCGCGCACCGGTTTAAATCATGTTGATATGCCGGCTACCACGCAAAGAATCTGGCAGCTGTTGCACGCTTAATAACGGCAATGCCTGCGGTCAGGCACCAACGACCAGAGTTGCCGTTTGGGCGCGCAGGCTTGCAATTACACTGAGTGCGACTATTCGACCGGTGGCAGGTTTGTCACTGGTGGGTATTGAATACATTTGCATCTCGAAGCTTGCCGAGTTTGCATCAACTTTAATCTTGTGTGTGTTGCGTTCAACGGTCGGGTCTGCCCATATTTGCAGCCGCGTGTTATCCGGTCCGGGTCCGGCCAGTGACAGGGCAGCTGCCACGTTAACATTAGCCGGAAACCCTTTTGCCCCCTCGCGCGCGGTGCCTTCAAATACCAGTTTTGGTTCCGTCAGATTGTCGATACTTATATTGTTGTCCACCAGGTGAGGCGCGCCGGCAAGGCCGGCCGGTGGTTTGCGTGTAACCATGGTGACACTGTTAAATTCCCCCTCGCGGGCTGCCCGCACTGCATCAAGCCCCAGCAGCGCACCCGACGGTACCAGGATACGTGCGCCTGTGTCAGCAGCACGATCAACCAGATCCCAATGACTGAGAAGTGCCCCTACACTTAATGGCATAAACCTTTTGCCGCTTTCAATCACCGGTTCTGCTACCTTGCGGAATACGGCAGCCGGCGCACACTCAACGACAATGTCTGCGGTGTCAGCAAGCGCATCGAGCGACGTTACCTGTGGCGGTCGTTTAAAGTCGGCCACCTTTTGCGCAGCCCTCTCCAGGTTGCCAGCTGAGACAGCGGTCAGTTCCAGACCATCAATGCCCTGATCAAGTCGTTGTGCAACCGGATAACCAATGGTGCCAAGACCGCCTATAGCCACCCGAATCATAGCTTCAGTTCCGCCGAGTTAGTTTGTGGTTCATGGAATGCTTTATTCACTGGTTGTTGTTGCAGGCTTTGCTCTAAGGTTCTTTGCAATGAGTGCGAGGCCGAGCAGCAAGCACATGATAGAAAGTACCGGCCTTACCTGACCGCCCATCATAAAGAGTGGCAGTGACACGATCACCAGCAGGCTTGGACCGTAGAATCGTGTCCAGCGTGCGCCTTTCTCGCGCTGGTCCTGAAACCACGGGAACATGGCAGAGTAGATTGCCACGAGCAGAAAAAACAGTGACCACGGGCGGGTGATAAACGGCATTGGGTCTGTGGAGATTGCCAGTGCCCGGCTCAGGTTGAGCTCTGCTATGTTGCCGAGTACTACGCCGAGTATCATCGGTGCAAGAGGAAACCCGGTTTGTCGCATCGCAAAGCCGAGCAGGCCAAACCAGAACAGCGTCCAGATATCAAAAGTAATGTTGTTTAACGCGAATACACCAATGGAACTGAACGCAAGGATAACTGCCGCCAGTACATACATTGGAATACGTGTTACCAGTACAAACACCCGCAGCATCACTGATTGCAGGCCAAGCATAATAAAGTTGGCCATAAAAAACGCGATGAAAATCGAGTAGGCGAGTACCGGTTCTTCGGCGATAAATGTGGGCCCTGGTACAACATCGTGGATTAACAGTGCGCCCAACATGATCGCGGCAGTGACATCACCCGGAATACCCAGTGCCATCAGGGGCGTGAGTGCGCCACCTTCAACGGCATTGTTGGATGACTCCGGTGCGATGATGCCATCCGGCTCACCGGTACCGAATTTCTCTGGTTCTTTCGACGCCTTTTTCGCCTGATCATAGGCCAGTATGTTGGCAATGGAGCCACCCGCGCCCGGGAGAATGCCAACGAACACGCCGATTAATGAAGATCGAATGACCGTGGTCCAGCGCTTGAGCAATGCCTTTATTGCATTGAGATGTTCGATGCGTATCTTGATGTTACCGCGGTCTGTTAACGCGCGTTTGGCGGAACCCGGGTCTCTGACATCTGCCAGCAGCTGGCTGAATGCGAACAGGCCAATGAGCACGGCGATAAAATCAAAGCCGCCGAGGAGTTCGTCGTTACCGAAGTTGAAGCGTGCCATGCCAACCGCTTCGTCCTCGCCAACCGTGCGTATAAATAAACCCATAGCACCGGCAATTAAACCTTTGATCAGGTGCTTGCCCGCCAGACTGGCGGTGACCGTCAGCGCGAAAATCACCAGCATGAAAAAGTCCCATGGCTGGAACTCAAGCCCGACTCGCGCCAGCTGTGGTGCAAACAGCACAAGAATAGTGGCGCTGATCATGCCGCCGCAGAATGATGACCAGACGCCTAGCCCCAGTGCAAACCCGGGTCGCCCTTTGCGCGCCATTGGAAACCCGTCAAAGGTGGTTGCCACCGATGATGGCGTGCCTGGTATACCGGTGAGAATGCCGGACATCAACCCACCGGATAAACCACCCACCAATACACTGACCATAACTGCCAGGCCCTGTGTCGGTGCCATACTGAATGTAAACGGCAGGGTAAGCACTACCGCCATGGCAATAGTAAAGCCCGGTATTGACCCCGCCAGTAAACCCGCGGCCACACCGATAATCATTAGAATTACAGTGGAAAAGCTGGTGACTTCGCCGAACGCAAGACTCAGGTTTTCAATAACCATTATAAGTTCTCAAACAGTCGGCCGGAGGGCAGTATCACATCCAGTACAAAGGTAAACAGGCTCCACATACCGCCTACGGTGACCAAAGCGATGGCGGCGTGAAGTAAAAGTTTTTGCGGATGCCAGCCACCGAGCGCACATAACAGTAGAAAAACAAAGCTGCTGGCACCGACCAGCATGCCAAGCCAGGGCAACAGGTACAGGTAGAGTCCGAACAGTACGAAGCACCAGATAACGTTTCTCCAGTACTGATAAAAGCCCGGATAGGTTTCTGTGGAATCATCAGTGGTGGGCTGTGGTTCAGCGCCGGAATCTGCGGCGCGTACCGACTGCACCAGGAAAATTAACGATAACAGTGTCATCAGTGCAATGATGATGCGTGGCCAGGTGGCCGGGCTGAGCTGACCGTAGTCCGGCTCTCTTATTTCCAGACTTGCCGCCCACAGTATGGCGCATACAACCAGTAAAAACAGTGCAACGATAACGTCGCGATTGAACAATCGTTTGGACAGAAGTGGCGTGGTCATAGGCAGGTCGTTAACTGTCTCAAATAGGCGGGATCAGGCTTGAGCCTGGGAGGCGCACTAACTGATCACCATGGGTCGTTGACGCTGAGTCCGGCTGGATGCCGAATCCCCGTTAATAATGCAGGCTGGTCGTTACCGCAGGACACGCTTATAAAAACAGGCGGCACGCATAATGTACCGCCCGTTGTTGATTGCAGCTATAGCGCTACTTTTTGTACATACCGATTTTTATTGCCACTGCTTCATAGTCAGCGTAAAGCGCATCAGCCCATGCACGATAGTCTGCCGGGTTCTGATAGTTTACACCTGTGCCCTTGGCATCCATTTGCTCAAGCAGGTTTGCATCTTCAGCAGCCGCTTTAAAAATGCCTGACCAGTGATCGATGACATCTGTCGGTGTGCCTTTCGGTGCAACAATGCCACGCTCCAGTGCAAACAGCATATCGACACCCAGTTCTTTTAATGTGGGCATGTCTGGTAAGAACTCCGAGCGCTCTTCTGATGCAATGGCAAAGCCCTGCAGTGCTCCGGACTCAAGGTGCTTGCGTCCTGATGCGACGTTCAGTGCACCGACGTCAATAGCGCCGGACAGCAGTGCGGTCATACGCTCAGCGGTGCCATCGTAGGGTACGTAAGAAAACTCAACGCCCATCTTTTCTGCTAACAGCAGCCAGATAAAATGACTGGTTGAGCCAAACGTGGTACCGGCCTTTATCTGCCCGGGGTTTGCTTTGGCGTAAGCCTGGAACTCTTCGAAGTTTTTGTATTCGACGCCGCCGGCAGCGCCGATGATGTCAGGTGTGGAAGTTAAGTTGGCAACAGTTTCAAACCCGTCAAAGTGAAAATCGATTCTGTCGTTTAAAAAGCTGGTGATTGCTGATTGATGGATGGCAAACAGTGTGCATCCGTCAGGCTTTGCTTTGGCGGCTTGTTTAGCGCCCTTGTTGCCGCCCTGACCCGGTACTGTGACAACCTTGATTTTCGGTGTAACGTCCAGTTCCTGGATGGTCTTTTCGAAGATAGAGAAAATGACGTGCGTGCCACCGCCAGCCTTCCATGGTACTACCAGTTGTGCTGTATCGCAGGGTATATCAGCAGCATGGGCAGCAGTCGCAGGTGCCAGGCTCGCAGTTAGCGCGCCGGCAGTCATTGCGCCAGCTGTTGCAATTGAAAGCAGCAGTTTTTTCATCGGGTATCCTCCGGGGTTTAGATAGCTGTGGATATATCCAAAATATATCTGCATGGCATTTAAACACACTTCCCGGGGCAGTTGTAGTCGCCCGTGGCGCTATTGCAATCGCGCCGCTGCACCCTGTGTCCGTGCTGAATTTTTCCGCTTGAAATACCGGCAACAGACCCGGCAAAACTGCGATTTAGCTGTGTCGTTACGAGAGATTGTTGGCTGAATCGCCGCTCGCATTATGCTACGCGGTGCTGCTGTCTGTACCAGGTATACCGGCCGAACGATTCGCTATCCGGTTGCGCAGTCGCCTCGATTGCAACCGCCAGGTAGCTACCAGCTACCAGCAAGCAGCGTGACCATCCCGACGGCTGTCACTGGCGGCCACATAGCCGTCATCGATATCATCACTGAGGCGCCAGATAAACTGACCAGCGCCATAGTCCATATAACTGTCGGTGACGGTTTCTATCACATGTCCGCGGTCACGAAGGGCTGTGACGACCTGTTCCTCCATATGTTGTTCAAGATCAATGTTTAATCCGCGATGGACGCGCCAGCGCGCAGCATCGCACGCAGCCTGCGGATGTTGCTGATGGTCAATCATGCGACTGATGGTTTGCATGTGACCCTGCGGCTGCATATTGCCACCCATGACACCAAAGCTCATCTGTGGCTTGCCCTGATGCATAAGGAAGGCTGGAATGATGGTATGAAACGGGCGCTTGTTCGGACCCACTTCATTGGCGTGACCCTGCTCAAGGCAAAAGCCGCTGCCACGATTCTGCAGCGATAAGCCAAGTTCCGGTACAACGACGCCTGAGCCAAAGCCCATAAAGTTAGATTGTATGAACGATACCATCATGCCGCTGGCGTCAGCGGCTGTCAGGTAAATGGTGCCGCCGCCAGGCGGTTTGCCCGATGAAAAAAGTGTGGCACTGTCTTTTTTAATGGTGCGCGCGCGTTCCGACAGATAGGCATCGTCCAGTAAATCATCGGCGCTGACTGCGTGCATATAGTCCGGATCACCCACGTGTTGATAGACGTCGGCAAAAGCTGCTTTCATGGTTTCAATTTGCAGATGACGAACAACTACGTCATCGGCCTGATAGGGATCGAGGTCGAAGTGCTCAAGCATACCGAGCGCCATCAACGCTGCAATGCCCTGTCCGTTTGGCGGGATTTCATGTACTTCATAGCCGCGGTAATTCTTGCTGATGGTTCCGCACCAGTCGTTGCTATGGCGGGCCAGATCTTCTGTTGTCATTGATCCGCCGTGCTGTTGTAGATAGGCGCAGAGTTTTTCCGCGATCTCGCCCTGATAGAACGCATCTGTGCCATCGCGCGCAATGCTTTGCAGTGTGCGAGCGGCTGCCGGCATGCGAAACCGTTCACCGACCATGGGTGCTCTGCCGTGCGGCATGAACGTGTCGCTGAAGCCGGGTTGGGTGTTCAGTACCGGAATCTGATTGGCCCACTTCCTCTGAATGGCCGGTGTCACGCCGTAGCCTGCTTCCGCCAGTTCAATGGCTGGCTGTAAGCAGTCTGACAGCGGTAGTTTGCCAAAGCGCTGGTTAAGATCTCCCCAGGCTGCAACGGCGCCGGGCACCGTAATGCTGTCGACCCCTCGGTCCGGTATGGTGTTATTGTGGCGATCAAAGTAACCCGGGTTCCAGGCGGCTGGAGCACGACCGGAGGCATTAAGGCCATGTAGTTGTTTACCGTCCCACAGTATGGCAAAGGCATCGCTGCCCAGTCCGTTGGAGACCGGTTCGACAACCGTCAGCGCGGCTGCCGCTGCTATTGTTGCATCGACGGCGTTACCACCACTGCGCAACATATGCAGACCGGCCTGGGCTGCCAGCGGTTGTGTTGTCGCGACGACGTTGCGCGCAAAGACAGGTGCGCGCGGGTGTGGGTAGGTTACATCCCAGTTGAATTGCATCGTTGTGGTTCCGGTGAGCTGTGGTCGTGTGCGTCAGGCGCAAACAGAGATACTGAACAAACAGGGTAGCAAAGTTTTGCAGCCACTGTAGCCTGCCAGCCATCCGCTGTTACTGCAGGCCAGCCAGTCGTAAACCTTCGAGATAGCGCTGCAGATCCTGTGTTCTGCGCAGAATGGTGTTGCGTTTTTCGCTATCGATAGTGGTGTCAGGGTGAACGGTTAACGCTTCCTCGAGGGACCATTCTGCATCGTCTGTCTGTCCGAGGTGCGCATAGGCCGCAGCCAGTATAAGATGGGCGCGGTCGTATTCCGGGTTGCGCTCCATTTGTGGCGCCAGCAGTGCGATGACCTCTTCATAGCGCTCAAGTTGAAACAGCGCAATGGCTTCAACCATGAGAAACGGCAGTGTATAGCGCGGGTTAAGTGCTTTGGCTTTGGCTACTCGTTGTAAACTCTCCTCGTGCGCACCGTAGCTGGTTAAATAAAATGCCAGTTGTGCATGGCCGTCTGCATAGCTTGGTGCCAGCTCTATGCCGCGTCTGGCGATTGCAACTGCACTGGCATGGCGACGCTGTGCAAGAAACAGTGATCCCTGTGCAAAGTAGGCCTGTGGCAGCCTGTCGTCTATCTCCAGTGCACGGTCAACTGACTCGAGCCCCGCGCGAATTGATTGCTCTCGATCCTGTGTCCAGTTTTGATTGACGTCAATTGAGTGCGACAGGGCCACTGATGCGTGGGCACGGGCATAGTTCGGATCTAGCAGGGTCGCCTTGATAAAGTAGTCACGTGCCATTTCATTGGACACCGGGTTGAACTCTGAATGCCTGGCAAGACCCCGCAGGAACAGATCGTAGGCATCGGTGTTAACCGGCTGAGTATTCTCAAGCTGTGAGCGCTCTGTCGGGGTTAGTTTTACACGCAGTTCATCGACAATTAACTCGGTGACCTCACGTTGTATTTCGAAAATATCTGCAAGCTCCCGGTCATAGCGTTCCGACCAGATTTCCGATGCACTGCTGATCTCGATCAACTGCACGTTCAGTCGGATTCGCGATCCGGCGCGCCTTACACTGCCATCCAGCAGATACGCAACTTGTAGTTCGCGACCGATGGTGTTGATATCCGTCGGCTGATCCCGGTAAGCAAAGCTGGCGCTGCGTGCAATCACTTTAAGTCCGGCCAGTCGTGATAACTCGGTGAGTATGTCCTCGGCGATGCCTGATGCAAAATACGCCTGTTCATCATCCGCAGTCGGACTGTCGAATGCCAGCACGGCAATCGATTGTCTGGTGGTATCGGGGGGCACGTTGTCGCTGACTTCAGGGCCCTGGCTGACAGAAGCCGGCTCGTCGTGTTCTGCAGTCAGATAATACTGTTGTATGCCAATGGCGGTGGTCAACACCAGTAGTGCCACTGCAAGTAGTGGCAAAGTGGCTTGCCACAGATTGCGTCTGCGCAGTGCCGGCAAATCATGCCCGGTCTTAACGTGTGCGGTAAATGCCTGTATGGGCTCTGCAAAGCCCTTTAGCGAATGTTTGCCAATATTATGGTAGTTAACCGGCAGTTGTCGGGGCGCGGCTTCGTAGATAGAACCCTGCACGCATATTCCGCCGGGCTCAGCGATTTGCTCCAGCCGCTGTGCCAGCACAACACCATCGCCGGTGATGGTCTTGTTGGCAATGACAACCTCGCCCAGCGCGATACCGACTCGCAGTTGCGGTGTGATGTCATCATCAATGCCAGTATTTAAACGCGTATTGGCTTGTTGCATGTGCAGCGCGGCAAGGAGTGCATCGGATGCGCGCTTAAACTCTGACACCATCGCGTCGCCACGAATTTCAACTGTGCGTCCATCGCAACGTTGAACGATACGGGTGCTATGCCGAAAACACTGTTGAATGCGTTGGTGTGCAACCTCTGCGTCCTGCTGTACCAGCATCGTTGAACCGACGATATCTGCATGCAGAATAACGGCGAGCTTTCTTTGCCCGGACGTGTTCGGCAGTGGACTGCGGTTGGGTAACACTGACCGGATCACTAACTCGGTGTCACATTGGTTGCGTGGTCTGCGCAGCTGACTATTGCAGAGGGTTTTTTACAGGCCGTTGAAAGCGGGCCGTCAGGGCGATCTGACAGAAGGTGTTTCGATCGCAAGACCGTTTCCACGTGATGCGATATAGGCTTCAAGCGCAATGTATTCATCGCTTCCCAATTCATATGGCTCTGCTCTCTGCCGTATCATACAGCCTTCGAAACGATGATGTATCGAACTCATTTTATTGAGCGCCGAGTGGTATACCGGAAATCCGTTAGTATGACCCTGCGACAAATGGTCAGCCCGCAATCGTTTGCCGGAATGCTTTTCATGGCATTGTGCGCAGGTCATGTTCAACTGGCCAAAGCCGGTGTTGTATAACGATTTACCTTTGGCTATCCAGGCCTGCATAGGGCCGCTGGTGTCGACGTTTGCCGGCATGCCTCTCGATTGCAGCCCAATCAGTGCAGTCATACCCAACATTTCCTCAGATTCCCACTCCCACGCTTGCGCCTGCATATGTTGCGTGCGGCACGCGTTGATTTTGTTCTCCAGTGTCACTGGTTTTTGTAGCTGTGCATTCCATTCCGGCAGCGCGGCACGCACACCTCGCATACTCTCGACATCCAGGTGGCACGATGCACACGACTTGCCGGCGACACCGTCAGTGTTGCCCCACAGCTCCAGACCGGTTTCTACGGCGAAGAAGCCCGGGTTATTGAAGTCATCGACCTGCATTGCCTGAATTTCAGGGCTGCGAAAATGCCATCCGGAGTACAGCGTTTTAAACACGCTGTTTGCCGGGGCCGGTACGATGGTATCGAGCTTTTGAGTGCCGTTAACAAGCAGCGTGCGATTGTCTGGTTCTGCGATCGCTACTGCGGCTGACATAGCCATGATGACTGCCAGCGAACCGGTCGCAGCAGCCTTTATAATTCGGCATACCACGCAGTAAAGGCTGCCGGTGGTGTGTGTACGGTCTGACCTTGCAATAAAATTACTCTTAAGCATGATGTCGCCTCATTGATTCCTTGGCGGGATGCGAAACAAACACTTAACGATACATGCATTTTCAGTAGAAATTACGATAGAAAAACGAAATTTGAGCATTGCCGGCTGTCGTTGATCAGTGTGATGATTGTCTAAAACAGTTACTCTAAGATATCCATCAAGCGCTTTATTTAATGGGTAATGATGGATAACTTTCAGCGCAACAGTCAGCTCGCTGTAATTCTGCATGCCGATATTGTCGGTTCGACGAAACTGGTGCACCGCAACGAGGCTATCGCTCATGCACGAATCCTGGAAACGTTTCACCGGTTTTCCGATAATATTTGTAGTGCGGGTGGCAGCGTGCGAGAGCTGCGTGGTGATGCATTACTGGCAGAGTTTGATCGGGCTTCGGATGCGGTAGTCGCGGCGCTTTCGTTTCAGCAACTGCATCTTAAGTATTGTGAAGCACTTGATGATGACATCGTGCCGCTGGTGCGAATCGGCGTCGCACTGGGTGAGGTGATAATCGCCGATGGCACCATAACTGGCGCTGGTGTCGTCATCGCACAACGGCTTGAACAGGAAGCGTTGCCTGGTGGTGTTGTGGTTCAGGGGGCTGCCCGCGAGACCATCCCGCAACGCCTGCCACTAATATTCGAGTCGCTGGGTGCGTTGAAACTGAAAGGTTTTGACGAGCCGATTCGGGCGCATGCCGTTCAGGCTGCTGCCGGGGTGGATTTATCGCGTGAATATATCGGTAAAGCTGTTGCCCGACCGGCAACAGCTGATCGGAAAGCCCAACAAAGCCCCGTTTCCAGAATAACCAGGCGTCTTGTTGTGCCGTCGATCCTGTTATCGATAGTGCTGCTGACAGCCGTGATGGTTTACAGAAACAGCGATGTGTCATCACAGAAAATTGTTATACCCGACACCTCGAACCTGCCCGCGGTTGCAGTGTTACCTTTCGATAATCTGGGTGTCGATAGTGAACAACAGTATTTTGCAGAGGGCATTGCACATGATTTAATCACCGATTTGTCAAAACTATCGGGTTTGCTGGTGACTGGAAGGTCAGCCAGTTTTGCTTTTCAGGATAAAACCGTTGGTACTGAGGCCATCGCAACAGAACTGGGGGTACGCTATGTTATTCAGGGTAGCGTGAGGCGCGCCAATGATACCCTTCGGATCAATGCTGAATTATTCGATACACAAACGAGCCAAACCATCTGGTCAGATCGCTATGATGGCACTGTAAATAATGTGTTTGCTATTCAGGACGAAGTGTCGACTGCCATTGTGTCCGCGTTGGCGATCAAACTGAACGCCGGTGAGGAGCGTCGATTGCTACAAAGCCACAATGAGAATTTTGAAGCCTATGACAAGGTGCTGGAAGCGCTCGCGCTGCAGGGGACATTCACTGCAGCCAGTAGCGCCGCGGCACGGGAAGTATTCCGGCAGGCAGCATCGATACAGCCCGACTATGCACGTGCACATGCCGGTATTGCCAGTACCCATGCGGTTGACATCAACATGAACTGGGCACAGGACAGACAACAATCCATCGAAGCCGGAATGCGAGCTATCGAACGTGCCACACAACTGGATCCCAGGTCTGCCGAGGCATCGATTTCCCGGGCTAATCTGTTGCTGTCTAGTTTGCGGCATGATGAAGCAATAAAGGCTGCGCTCTACACAGTGAAACTGGCGCCGAACTCTGCAGATGCGCATGCTCAGCTTGCGTGGCAACTGACAAACAGCGGCAGACACGAGGAAGCACTGCAGACCATAGCCTATGCAAAAAGACTCAATCCGCGCTTTACCCAAGTGTATTTATATGTTGAAGCGCTGGCTATGTTTCACCTCGAACGCTATGAAGCACTGCTGCCGATGTTGACGCGTGCAGTTGCAATGAATCCGTCATTTGACCGATTGCAGTTGCTCCTGGCTGCTACTTACGCGCATCTTGAGCAGATAGAGGATGCAGAATGGGTTGTTGAGGAAATGCGTTTGCTGAATCCGGCGCTGTCGCTGCAGGACGAGGAGGCAGATTCCGTGTTGGCGCTGCAGCAGGATCGGTCTCGATATTTGGCTGGCCTGCGATTGGCCGGTTTGCCTGAAGCGAGTCATCAATAACTGACATGCACGACCAGGCAGCGAGACTTGCGGTCATTCTGCATGCTGATGTCGTGGGCTCAACCGCGTTGGTTCAGCGGGATGAAAGCCTCGCACACAACCGCATGCAGGATGCGTTCAGGCGCTTTGCAGACACCATAACCAGCCACGAAGGTGAGGTAAGGGAGTTGCGTGGCGACGCACTGCTGGCCGAGTTTAAGCGCGCCTCCGATGCCGCCGCCGCGGCGTTATCTTTTCAGCAACAAAACCAGGCGCTCTGCGATGCGATCAAGGATCCGGTCGTACCGCGTATACGGGTTGGTATTGCCATGGGCGTGCGTTACCTGTTGATGGGTAGCGTTAGAAAGTCAGTAAACAAGGTACGTATCAACGCGCGGTTAATTGATTCGGCCAACGGTCAGCCGGTGTGGACGCATCGCTATGATCGCAAACTGACAGACATCTTCGAAATACAGGATGAAGTAACAAAGCATATTGTCAATGAGTTATCCGTCAGGCTAACCAAAAAAGAAGAGCGTCGACTCAACGAGGCCACAACCCGCAACATTGACGCTTATGACGTTTTTTTGCAGGGGCAGGAACGGGTGTCACGATTTAACCCGATCGACAATGCTGTTGGCAGGGAGTTTTTCGAGAAAGCAAAAAGGCTCGATCCGGGCTATGCACGTGCTCATGCCGGTATCGCGCTGACACATTTTTATGATCAGATCTTTGGCTGGAGTGCGGATAAGGCAGCGTCTATAGCGGCGTCACTGGAAGCAGCAGAGCTGGCGCTTGCACTCGACAGCGAATTGCCGCATGTGTACGTAGCAGTCGGGTCAGCCAAAATGGGGTCGCGACAGTTTGATGAAGCGGTGGATTACCTCCGCAGGTCTATTGAGATAGCACCGAACTACGCCGACGGTCATGCACAGTACGCAGCCGTTTTAGCGTCAGCAGGTAAAAACGAGGAAGCGCTGAAGCATATCGATATTGCGATGCAGCTCAATCCACACTATTCCTACATTTATTTGTACATTAAGTCGCTCGCGCTGTTTTACCTCAGGCAACTGGAGGATACGCTGCCGCTGATTGAGGACACCGTATTACGCAACCCCGAGTTTGATCGGCCCCAGCTGCTGTATGCCTCAACGCTTGGCCACCTGGGGCAAATTGACGAGGCGGAATGGGCGCTTATGGAGGCGCTGACGCTATCGCCTGATTTGACCCTTGCCGATGAGCTGGCAAATCATCCTTACAAACGCCAGGAAGACAAGGCCTTCTATATTGAAGGTTTGCGCAAGGCGGGTTTGCAGTGAATGTGTTCGTCAGGATGATGCATCTGCGATTTCAACGGGCAAAAACCTGACACATTTCAAATAAACCACTCGTCACACTGGCACACGGTTCAAACCGCTGGCGCGTCAAATATTTTACACTGCTGCTCCTTCAAATGTTGATGGGGGCAGTGAGATGCAACCGTGGAAAAATACACTACTGTTGGCTTCGGTGCTTACTGCAGCTATGACAACATTGCCATTGCGCGCAGAGCCGACTGTGGCCTGCAACGCGCTGGCGCCGGGCCTGAGCGAAGCGCAGCTCACTACCGGTGAAGGGGCATACTACAACTTAACGGGCGAGCCGCTCAGCGCAGCACTGGCGCAGCAGGCATCTGAATTGAAAAAACACCTGAGTGGTCGCTGGACCGGTACCTTTGTGCGTGAGACGTGCAGGGGGCACTTCAGCAATCCGGTGATGCATCGTCAGGACTTTACCCTTGAAGCACAGGGCGAGGTTACCCACAAAGGCGAGCTGAGGTTAGAGGCCGAAATGGATTCGCGCCGTATTTTCAAAGTGCAAAAGTTGTTTCTTTCCAGCGATGTGTTTGCGGTCGAGAAGCGTGACGATAACACCTGGACGTTTGTCGAGAAGTACCGTGCCAGAGGTCCTTTTAAAGGTGCACTGCAGAATGAGGGTTTGTCAGCAGCGGAAACTACGCGCTATGGTCCACAGGGTCTAATCGATAATCCATCGCTACTGGCACCGTCGTTGACCGGGCACACTGGCAGGCTGGTGCATGAAGTTAAGACGGTACGCATCGACGGCGACAAAAGCACCGTCGACCACAAGACTTACGTCAACGGCTTTTTGGTATCGCAGGACAGCTGGTCGCTGACACGCACCTGATTAGCTTCGACAGTTTGCGGGCCGATACTCCATGGCGATGGTGCCTTGATCGCACCTCCACACGATGTTGCCGTTGGCACCGGGCTGTGGATAGAAAACCAGCGTGTTGTTATTGCCCAGCACCCGCAGCGCGACATTGTCATAGGTCAGCTCAATAGAGCCTGGCTGTGGGGTATCACTCACAGCAACACGGGTAACATAGTTCGCCGCGTATGACTCAGGTGTTCCGGCACCTGCGTCAGCGTTATCAGCTGGCCATTGATTGTTCAGAATGTAGTACTCGGTAACCAGCCTTCGCACGGGTACCGCCGATATGACACTGCTGCCCACTTTTGTTTTCAGTTGATAGCCCTGATAAATCGGGGTGCCGAACATCGCAAGGATGCTGGCAATAGCGATCACTATCAGCACTTCAATCAGTGTCAGGCCCGCCTGTAAATTGTTGGTACTGCGTGAGCCGCTCATTTTGGCTGCTCCTGTTGCTCTGCGGGTGCTGTTTCGGGTGCGGTGGTATTGAAGTGGGCCAGTTCATCAACAAGCTGTTGCGCCAGTTGCGCAGCTTCGTCGGGACGCTGCTGTATGCGGGCGGCCAGATACTGTGCACGATTCACTCTGCCCCTGATTGCACTGACTGTCGCATTCAGTTGTTCTGCAGTTTCCGGAAACTGATCTGTTTTTCGCAATTGCAGAGTGCTTGTCAGGTTGCCTCCTTCAATGCCGCGCAGACATCTTTCCATACTGAAAATCGGGCCTGCAATGCGGTGGCTGGCTTTTAGATTTAGCCAGTACAGGCTCATGAAGCCAATGACTTCAAGCACGCCAATGATAGCCGCCATGTACAGCTTTAGCTGTTGTAGATTGGCAAAACTGTCAATTGCCCAGAACGTTGCCATCACTATGACATTAATGATGATGAAGGTGATTAACAGCGATTGCAGCAACATCGATTGCTGAAACTGCCGCTTCACGTACAACTGTTTGCGCTTTACGTAGCCGTCGCTTTCGCTGCGGTCTGCAACGCCGGGTTGGGTAATATTTTCATTCATGACCTGTTTGGTGACGGCTAATAGTCGCGGGACTACAGTGAGCGACAGGGAGCACAGCGTGTATTGCGATCGATAACGTAGAGATTGAAGGGGTGGGTGATAACTCTGTCACATTTACCTGGCCCTTAGCGACTGAGCCGGGTGGAGCCAAAAAAGGGCAGGCATCGTATGTATTGGGTGTTAGTCTTCGTGTCTCCCTGCGCTTTGGAAAAACATGCGTCCCAGTCACCTTCAGGTTGTTCTCGATACTGAATTTACCAGTGCTTCTGCCGGCCATCACACGCCGGTGATGATTTGGGGGCCGCCAGGCGTCGGTAAGTCTCAGTTAGTGGCACAGGTTGCGGCACGTCATTCGGTGCCGTTGATCGATGTTCGGCTATCGCAACTTGAGCCCAGTGATTTGCGCGGAATACCTTTTCGCACCGATGGAGTGGTGGAGTGGGCGGTGCCGCGTATGCTGCCGGACACGGAGCGCCATGGTGCCACCGGCATTCTTTTTATGGATGAAATTACTTCAGCGACTCCGGCTGTTTCCGCTGCTGCCTATCAACTGATACTGGATCGCTGTCTCGGTGAGTACCGCATGCCGGATGGCTGGGTAATTTTTGCGGCTGGTAACCGTCAGGGCGATAGAGGCGTTACCTATTCAATGCCTTCTCCGCTGTCGAACCGGTTTACCCATTTCGGGTTTGATGTGAATCTGGATGACTGGGTACAGTGGGCGCACCGGCATGGTATCGATGAACGCGTCATTGCGTTTTTGCGGTTTCGTCCGGAGCGGCTTTTTGACTTTGACCCGGCCCTTGATCCGGTGGCGTTTCCAACACCACGGTCGTGGGAGTTCGCTCACCATGCGCTGCAAAAGTTTGATGCAAATAGCGGGATCCTCGCAAGCGCGCTGCAGGCCTGTGTCGGTGACGCGGCGGGCATTGAACTCAATGCGTTTATAGACAATCTGGATAACCTGCCGGATGTCGACGCCATCATTGCCGGTGAGTCACTTGCCGTGCCCGAGTCGATTGATCTGCAATATGCACTGGCGGCGGCACTGGTAAGCAAGTCTGTGGCACTCACCGAAGCGGGTGGATCGGAGGCGGGTATTGGTAACATACTCGACTATGCCTCGCGTTTTCCGCAGCGTGAGATGGGAGTGATGCTGGTATCTGATATGCACCGTGCAATCGGCAATGACCTGTTCAGGCTGGCGCAGTTTAAAGAGTGGGCAAATCAGATCTCTGAAGTGCTGCTATACGATGAGCAGTCGCGGTGAGGGCAGCCGCTGTCACCGTACAAGGTTGTCGAACAAGTGGCTCACAGCTAAATGGATGAGGTGTTAAAAAAGCTGACCGCGGCGAGAACGCAACTCATCCTCGAGAGACCGTTTCTCGGTGCGCTGGTGTTGCGGTTGCCGCTGATTGAGGCAACAGGAACCTGGTGCACCTCGTCTGCAACCGATGCGCGCTCTATCTACTATAGCCCGGCCTATATGGCGCCATTGACGTTAAGCCAGGTGCAGTTTGTCCTGGCGCATGAGGCGCTGCATTGTGGTCTGGCGCACTTCGCGCGCCGTGAGCACCGTGACATAGAGCGCTGGAATATTGCCTGTGACCACGCGGTTAATCCGTTGTTGGTAGAAGAAGGTCTGGCGTTGCCACCAGACGCGCTGTACAACGAAGAGTACGCGGGTTTATCGGCCGAGGAAATTTACCCGCTGATTAAAAGTGACAGTCAGGAGCAGACACTCGATCAGCATTTATACGACCGTCTGGACGACGGATCTGACAACAGCAATCTCGATCAGAACAACACAACGGATACTGATCATTCGCATAGTGATTCGCCGCCGCGACAGTCACAGCAGCCACCGCTGGCACAGAATTCACCGCAGTCACAGAATTCACCGCAACCGGACGATCCAAAACCACATCAGCAGCAATCGTCACCACATGCATCGCCCGAGCCACCCCAGCAATCAGGTCAGTCTGGCAATGACAGTACGTCCAAAAGCGCGGCTTCCACATCAGACTATGAATCCGATAGCGGCGAGAGTTTACCGGGACCTCAGC
>CAYMFQ010000049.1:0-5103 GCA_964389335.1 uncultured Granulosicoccaceae bacterium | reverse complement strand
GCTTCCACATCAGACTATGAATCCGATAGCGGCGAGAGTTTACCGGGACCTCAGCCAGGGAGTGATAACAGCGAATCGCACAGCGCCGATCAGCCGCCACCGCCGTTGAGTGCGCAGGAAAAATCCGAACTGAATATACGCTGGCAACAGCGGCTGGTTGGGGCCGCGCAACAGGCGTCGCAGGCGGGTAAAATGAATGGCAGTGTGGCGCGAATAATCGACCGACTATTGCGTTCTACCATACCGTGGCGAACGCTGCTTGCGCGCTTTATGGGCAGTACAGCGCGTGTCGACTACAACATGATGCGACCGTCTCAACGTCGCTCAGGCGAGGCGATCTTACCCAGTTTACACACGCGCCAAACCCGTGCTGTCATCGCAATAGATACCAGCGGCTCCATTGATCCGGACGAACTGAACGCCTTTGTTACCGAAGTCAACGCGATCAAGAGTCTGGTTAACGCGCAGATCATTCTGCTGGCCTGCGATCGGCAGCTCGACCCCGACGCACCGTGGATATTT
The DNA here is from genome assembly GCA_964389335.1 of uncultured Granulosicoccaceae bacterium. GTDB lineage: Bacteria > Pseudomonadota > Gammaproteobacteria > Granulosicoccales > Granulosicoccaceae. The sequence goes on along the minus strand of CAYMFQ010000049.1, from coordinate 4,581 downwards.
GAGCCGTGGGAAAATCTGGTGCTGCCGGGTACGCTTCAGGGTGGCGGCGGCACAGATTTCAGACCGGTGTTTAGCTGGGTTGCAGAGCACGCCGTGCAGGCTGATCTGGTTGTGTACTTTACCGATGCACAGGGCCGCTTTCCCGATCGCCCCGCCTCAGTTGAAACCCTGTGGCTAGTGAAGGGTGCTGCGCCGGTGCCGTGGGGGCAGCGTATTCAGCTGAATTGAATCCGGGTATGTTTACGCGATGATAAAAACTTTCTCCCAACGCCTGACGCCACCCTATTCGGGGCAGGTGCAAATTGCCGAGTCCGATACCTATCGTGCGCTGACCATGGACGGGCAGATATGGGAGGTGCAGTACGTCAATCGCAGTCACGTGCGGGTCGGGACTCTGACCAGCAGTGATATCAAGTCGCGCTCGGCGCGTTCAGAGCAGATGGTTGATGACGTCGCTGACCCCAAGCTCGGCGAACTGCTGGATTATCTGGCCACCATAGAGCTGCCATTTGCGGCAACCGACTGCTTCGAGTGCTGGCTGCTTGATGGCAGCGACCAGACGCCACTGGCGCTGGTATTTGCCTGTTCCGATGAGGCTCAGATGAAGAAATTTCCCAGCCGCGCCGGTTGGACTGCCCTGCCTGACGCGGTAATGCCGGTTAAAAAGACGGAGGCAGAGCTCGCGGCCAGTCTGCCGCCGGTAAACTATCGACTGGAGAGCCTGGTGTCGGAGCGGGCGGGTACCAGCAGCCGCATCCAGTGGTTTGACCGCAGGGAAACCACCGATACCTGGTTTCCGCCGTTGCTGGTGCGGGAGGACTGGGCGGATCCGGAGGCAGAGTCACTCTGCCGGCGCTACCTCGATCGTCAGGCGCCACGGCTGCTTATGTTGCAGGGTCTGCAGACGGCTGAGCGTGAGCGGTTAGAGGCCTGCTGCACGCCCCACGCAATGGAGGTGGCGCGTCTTTGCGGGCTGTACCCCGAGGTGCTCGATGAGCCTGCAATTCAGGCGCTACGTGTTGAGGCGCGGCTGCGTGAGCTGTCGGATACCGGCGAGCAATCAAAAGTTCACAACCGTCGAGACGGCATACTCTATATTTGATTTGAGTAATTGCGGGTAGGGCAGGGTGATGCAAAAAATGCATCGCAGTGGTGCAAAAATAGCAGACAACAGCATTATGAAATAATGGTAACCTCCCGCGTTGGTCTGTAAGGAGTCGGAAATCCGTTTGAGATTTCCGCGCCAGACACCAGGCTCCTGGCTGCAAACAATCGAAGCACATCAGCCTTGGCTGGTGGGCGAACTACACAAGTCGATGTTTAACGCAGTGACACAGCCCCGGCGATCAACGCAGGCTGTCGGTCAGCACAGCGCCCATCGACCTGACGTTTAACATCTGACGGTTTTAATAACGGGGATTTTTCGAAAATGAAGAAAAGTAAACTAGAGTACATCTGGCTGGACGGCTACAAGCCCACACAAAGCCTTCGCAGCAAGACCATGGTAAGAAGCGATTTCAGCGGCAAGCTCGAAGATTGCCCAATGTGGTCATTCGACGGCAGCTCCACTGAGCAGGCTGAAGGCAACGATTCTGATTGCCTGCTGAAGCCGGTTGCGATCATCGAAGATCCAGATCGCAAAGACAGCTACCTCGTCATGACCGAGGTGCTGAATGCCGATGGTACCGCACACGAATCCAACGGCCGTGCCACCATCGAAGAAGATAACGACGACTTCTGGTTTGGTTTCGAACAGGAATACTTCCTCATCAACACCGATACCAAACTGCCGCTGGGTTTTCCGGCCAATGGTTTCCCTGGTCCGCAGGGTCCGTACTACTGCTCAGTTGGTGGTAACAACGCCTACGGCCGCGAAATTATCGAAGAGCATCTGGACCTGTGTCTTGAAGCCGGCCTCAACGTCGAAGGCATCAACGCCGAGGTTGCTGCGGGGCAGTGGGAATTCCAGATTTTTGCCAAGGGCGCCAAGCGTGCCGGTGATGAAATCTGGCTGGCTCGCTACCTGATCGAGCGTACTGCCGAGAAATATGGCGTAGCTGTCGACTGGCACCCGAAGCCACTGGGTGACACTGACTGGAATGGCTCTGGTATGCATGCGAACTTCTCGAATGGCGCGATGCGTGATGCGGGCAGCGAAGATGTATTCAACAAAATTTGCGAGCAGTTCGGCAAGAACATTCAACGTCACATCAGCGTTTATGGCGCGGACAACGATCAGCGTCTGACTGGTAAGCACGAGACTCAGTCGATCGATCAGTTCAGCTATGGCGTCTCTGACCGCGGCGCGTCTATCCGGGTACCGGTTGGCACCGTGGAAGACGGCTGGAAGGGTCGTCTGGAAGATCGACGCCCGGCCTCTAACGCCGATCCGTACAAGGTTGCAGCAGCAATCATAAAGACAACAACCGAGGCACTGGCCTAGGAGTCAGCTACGGCCGGGGCACGCGCAAGCCACCGGCCACCTCAGCTTTTCTATTGAACCCCGCATAATGCGGGGTTTTTTTTGGCCCGCCGTTTGTTGCAGTTGCATTCTGCCGCCAGTGCTCTCGCGCTCGGTTCGGGACCTGCTCAAAGTTTGCTTCCGTTATTGAAATCCGTCGTGCGGGCGACTGGATCCTCTTTACTTTTGCGGTCATTACACCATGTTCTCTGGTGGGTGTTCTAAAAGACCGGAATGGCAGACTCCTGGCATTTAGCAGTGTCAATCGGGTACGGTGTTGGTGAGAGTGCAGCAGGTACGCATCCACAACGCTGGTGCGAGCTGAATCGGAACCGCCCAACCGCTTTGGCGAGCATTTTCCGGATGTTGAACCCATCAATCATGCAGGCTAGCGACAATGAGCGAATATCCCAAATTTAAGCTGCCAGATACTCCGACACTGGTGGTGGAGCAAACGGATAAGGATCTGGCGCAGAAGATCGATCTGAATTTTCGTTATCTGTATTTTAAAACCATTGCTAAAGGCGGAAAGTCGCTGATTCAGTCGTGCAAGGATATGCTGCTGAACCGCATCATTTGCTACAAGTCGTTGCTGCCAGAGTTTGCCGACGATGAGATAGAGCAAAAGCGGCTGTTGCGAGAGGCCAGAATATCGGCAACGCTGCAACATCCGAACACGGTACCGACTTACGAACTGGGGCGCGATAACAAAGGGCACTACTACTTCACCATGAAGCTGGTGCACGGTTATACATTGCGCGAGATATTCGACTACCGCGAGCGCTACGATCTGGGGCAACTGGTCGATATTATTGTGCGTGTGGCCCATGCGCTTGAGTGCGCGCACACACATGGCGTCATTCACCGCGATATAAAACCCGAAAATATTCTTGTCGGCCCCTATGGCGAGGTGCTGCTGCTTGACTGGGGACTGGCGAAGGTCTGGAGTCAACAGGGTGAGACGCTGCAGGTTGACAGCGATGTGCCGAGCCGCGAAGAAGAAGACCGCACCATGACTGGTTTTCAAAAACTGCAGGGCACGCTGTTTTACATGTCACCGGAACAAATCGAGCGTGACCCCGGCATTGATTCACGCAGCGATGTTTTCAGCCTTGGCATTGTGCTTTACGAAGCGCTGACTGGCCGCACACCAGTAGAGGGTGAGCAAATTGACGAGGTTATACAAAAAACACTGAACGATGAGCCGCCCAAACCGTCCGAACTCAGTAAGAACATACCACCCATGCTGGAAGACACGGTGATGATCTGCCTGAACAAGAACGCCGATCAGCGGGTGCAGACGATGTCCGAGCTGATTCGGTTGCTACAACAGAACTGGTCACTGGGTTGATCGCGGGCTGCCCGTGGGTTGCTTACAATCGCGGAAATAGACACAAAGCAGGAATGGGCTTTTTATGCTGCAACAGTGGCTGAAACACCTTCAGACAAAAGACACTACCCAGTCGCCATCGGATGAATTCTGGTTCGAGCGTGTGAGCGCATTGTTGCTGGTGGAGATATCGCGCGCCGACTCTGAAATTGATGATACCGAGCTGGAAACCATAGCAGAGGCGATAAAAAGCTCCAGCCATTCCATTGATTCGGCAGAGATTGATGAGATCATTGCTTCTGCTAAACAAGACTCGGACAACACCATATCTTTTCGTGAGCATGTGCGGTTGATTAACAAGAATTGCAGCAGAGAGCAGAAGTTGTCTTTAATAGAGCAGATGTGGCGTGTTGCCTATGCAGACGGTGATCTGGACAAATACGAAGAGTACACGATCCGCAAACTAGCGGATTTATTGTACGTTGAGCATCAGGAGTTAATTAAGGCGAAGCTGCGTGTGTCCGGGCAGTAGTAAGACGTCTCTATGAATGTTGCAGGTTTGCATACCGTACCAATGGCATTTCAATTGTGAATGATCAGTCCTCGCGCAGCAGACACCCGCATCTTACACAGCCGGAAATAGAGCTGCGTCTGAAGGAACTTGAGTCGGCGACCGGGCAACGTCGTATTGACCTGATGACGGAACTTGCGTGGCGTCCGGCGCGGGCAATTCGAAGCCGTCGTGGCTCGTTAGGTGTATTGCGTCAGTGGTGGAGAGGTGAACGATAAT
>CAYMFQ010000048.1:16370-30102 GCA_964389335.1 uncultured Granulosicoccaceae bacterium | reverse complement strand
CACCTTGACATGGTGGGGGTCGTTGGTTCGAATCCAATCGCGCCTACCAACTTCTTCAGCGGCACCGCACTCACGCGGTGGTTAGCGCAACCACCCTGGCAGTCGGCCCTTGCATTTTTGGCTCTACATCAAAGCACCGCTACAGCAGTACCTCGACCAGCGAGCTACGGCATGAACATTCAGGCAAGAACGCGAAACCTTTCATCACAACTCCTTGGCGCCTGGCAGACAACCGGTGCAACGCCGCGGTGCGGTCTTTGCTGGTCTATGCAGACCTCGGAGCACATCTCGGAGCAGACCCCGGAGAGCACCGCAAGGTAAGGCTGTAGCTTGCGGGTTTTGAGTTTTGCCGTGAGGTTTCTCTGCTCTTTACCTCGCCTTAGCTACCAATAACCCAACAGCCTGCTATATAAAAGCAGATCAAACAAACCCTGATCAATAACCCAGGTTAATAAACACGTGGCCTCTCGTATGGGCCACCACTGACGGAATACTGAAATGCCTTCCATTACTCTGCCAGACGGCAGCCAACGCCAATTTGAAAACCCGGTCTCCGTGATGGAGGTTGCCGCCGATATCGGAGCGGGTCTTGCCAAAGCAACGCTTGCCGGACGTGTCGACGGTGTGTTGGTTGACGCAGACACGGTAGTGTCCAAAGACGTTGAGCTTTCTATTGTCACCTCACGCGATGACGACGGTCTGCATTTACTGCGTCACTCAACAGCGCACCTGATGGCGCAGGCAGTCAAGCAACTGTACCCGGAAGCTCAGGTCACCATTGGTCCGGTCATCGAAGACGGCTTCTATTACGACTTTGCCTATGATCGTCCTTTTACCCCTGATGATCTGGAAAAGATCGAAAAGCGCATGGCGGAACTGGTTAAGCAGAAGCACCCGATTGTGCGGCGCGAAATCGGGCGCGATGATGCGGTCGCTTTTTTCGACAAACTGTCAGAGGCCTACAAGGCTGAGATCATCCGCGATATCCCTGCAGATGAAGTGTTGTCTCTGTACGAACAGGGTGATTTCACCGACCTGTGTCGCGGGCCGCACGTACCGGGCACGGGGCATCTTGGTCACTTCAAGCTAATGAAAGTAGCCGGAGCTTACTGGCGTGGCGACTCGAATAAGGAGATGCTGCAGCGCATTTACGGTACAGCATGGGCCAACAAGAAAGACCTGAAAGCCTATTTGCATCGCCTGGAAGAGGCGGAAAAGCGTGACCACCGAAAGATAGGCAAGCAACTCGACCTGTTTCATCTACAGGAAGAAGCGCCGGGCATGGTGTTCTGGCACCCGGCTGGCTGGACGATTTATCAGGTCATTGAACAATACATGCGCGGCCGACAACGCGAGCAGGGCTACCGCGAAATCCGCACACCGCAGGTGGTGGATATGTCGTTGTGGGAGCGCTCGGGGCATGCCGACAAGTTTGGCGACGATATGTTTTCCGTCGAATCGGAAGACAGGAAGTTCGCGCTGAAGCCGATGAACTGCCCGTGTCACGTGCAGGTGTTTAATCAGGGGTTGCGCAGCTACCGCGAGTTGCCATTGCGGCTGGCTGAATTTGGCTCCTGTCACCGCAACGAACTATCAGGTGCGCTGCATGGCATCATGCGCGTGCGTGGCTTCGTGCAGGACGATGGCCACATATTCTGTACTGAAGATCAAATTCAGGAAGAGTGCGCCACCTTCATCGATTTCCTGCACTCGGTGTATGAGGATTTCGGTTTCACAGAAATCATCTATCGCCTCTCCACACGTCCGGAACAGCGCGTCGGCAGTGATGCAGACTGGGATCGATCAGAAAAAGCGCTGGCTGATGCGCTCGATGCAAAGCAACTCGACTGGCAGGAGCTGCCCGGCGAGGGTGCGTTTTATGGTCCCAAGGTCGAGTTTTCACTGAAAGACTGTATAGGCCGAGTGTGGCAGTGCGGAACCGTTCAGGTAGATTTTTCCATGCCCGGACGGCTCGATGCCGAGTACGTTGATGCCAACGGTGAGCGCAAAGTACCGGTCATGCTGCACCGTGCAATTCTGGGGTCGTTCGAGCGATTTATCGGTATTTTGGTCGAAAATCACGAAGGCAAAATGCCGCTGTGGTTGTCACCTGTCCAAATTAAAATACTCAACATTACCGATCGACAGCGCGAATTTAGCGAAAAACTGGAAAAAACCCTGACAGATCAAGGGTTCAGAGTCCAAACTGACTTGAGAAACGAGAAGATTGGACTTAAAATTCGTGAAGCAACACTAATGCGGGTCCCATACATGCTTGTCGTAGGCGACAAGGAAATCGAATCGGGCAAAATCCCGGTGCGCACGCGCGATGCCGTCGAGCTGGGGCCCATGGATCTGGAAACACTGGTTTCCGGGTTAAAAACTGAACTTGCGAGCCGCGGTCGCGAACCCCTGGAGGGCTAATCCATAGCTGCACCCAAAGCAAATAGGCGAAACCATGAAATAGAGGTTTCGCAAGTCAGGCTGATCAGGCAGGACGGAGAACAGGTAGGCGTAGTTGATATTGACGATGCCATCAAGACGGCAGAGGAAGCCGGGCTGGATCTGGTTGAGATCTCTCCCAATGTCACGCCCCCCGTATGTAAAATCATGGACTACGGGCGTTTCAAATTCGAGCTGAACAAGAAGCAACACAGCGCGAAGAAGAAGCAGAAGCAGGTCCAGTTAAAAGAAATAAAGTTTCGACCGGGTACCGAAGAGGCGGACTATCAGGTTAAACTACGCAATCTCGTCAAGTTCCTGGAAAACGGGGACAAGACAAAAATCACGCTGCGCTTTCGAGGGCGCGAGATGGCTCACCGCGATCTCGGTCTTAAATTACTGCAACGCGTGGAAAAAGACCTTGAAGAACTGGCAACTGTTGAGCAGTTTCCTAAACTGGAAGGTCGACAAATGGTGATGGTACTCGCACCCAAAAAGACCTGACCATAGGCCAGGTTTAACCGTCGCAGCCGTGTTTTATTGATTCGCGTTTTTTCCTTCTGGAAACAGCGCGTTTTGGCTGTGTGCGTGGGTCGAAAACCTTCGCAGGCACCGCGCCGTAGTACATACTCCGACTCGGCCGGGCATCAAACTAAAAACCAATGAACGGGAGTTCAACGTGCCAAAGATGAAATCTAACAGCGGCGCGGCCAAGCGTTTCAAACGCACTGGCGGCGGCGGCTTCAAACGAAAGCAAAGTCATCTTCGTCATATTCTGACGAAGAAAAACTCCAAGCGTAAGCGTCAGCTGCGCGGAAAGTCCCTGGTGCATGAGGCAGACAAGCCCCTCATCGTCCAAATGTTGCCTTACAGCTAGGGGAAAGAGATGCCACGAGTAAAACGAGGGGTCCAGGCCCACGCGCGGCACAAGAAAGTGCTGAAGAAGGCCAAGGGTTACCGCGGCGCGCGGAGCAAGGTCTATCGCGTAGCGGTCCAGGCGGTCACTAAGGCCGGCCAGTATGCATACCGCGACCGTCGCCAGAGAAAGCGTCAGTTCCGAGCGCTCTGGATTGCCCGCATCAATGCAGCAGCACGCCAGTGCGACATGTCTTACAGTCGATTTATGGACGGTCTGAACAAGGCTGGCATAGAAATCGACCGCAAGGTGCTCGCGGACATCGCGGTGCACGATTCGGCAGCCTTCGGCCAACTGGCTGAAAAGGCAAAAGCCGGACTGCAACAGCAGGCTGCTGCTTAGGCAGTATCTGCTGTCCACCGGCTTACATGCCGGTCGACGTTTACGTTCAGCCAACGGGAAAAGACACCTGGTGTCTTTTCCCGTTTTCGTTTCTGGTGGGGAGACCGCTCACCAAATTCCCAAATCGACACAGTTTGACCAGACGCAGCACAACGCCTCGATAAACAGGCACAAGGCAAAACACAGATGAGTGACAACGAAATCAATCTGGATGAATTGATAGCTCGCGCTACCGATTCTATTCAGTCTTCACAGGACCTGAAGGCGCTTGATGCGGTGCGGGTGGAGTTTCTGGGCAAGAAGGGTGAGCTTACGCGCCAGTTGAAGAATCTTGGGCAGTTGCCGGTCGAGCAGAAGAAAGAAGCCGGACAGCTGATCAATCAGGGCAAGCGTCAGTTACAGGCTGAAATTGAGCAGAAGCGCGAGAGCCTTGAGGCTGCAGCGCTTGATCAGCGGCTGCAGAGCGAAGCGATCGACGTAACGCTGCCGGGCCGCGGCAGGGGCAGTGGCGGATTTCATCCGGTCACACGAACCATCATGCGCATCAACTCGCTTTTCGCTGATCTCGGTTTCAGCATTTCCGAGGGACCGGAAGTTGAAAACGACTACTACAACTTCGAGGCGCTGAATATTCCGGCACATCACCCGGCTCGCGCGATGCACGATACCTTCTATTTCGATGCGGGCAAACTGCTGCGCACGCATACGTCATCCGTGCAGATTCGGTACATGGAACAACATCCGCCGCCAATACGGATTATTGCGCCCGGACGGGTTTATCGCTGTGATTCCGATATGACCCATACACCAATGTTCCATCAGGTAGAGGGTTTGCTGGTTGACCGTGATATTTCCTTCTCCGATCTGATGGGGCATCTGGAAATGTTTCTGCATCGATTCTTCGATCAGGACGACGTCGAGATTCGCTTCCGGCCTTCTTACTTTCCGTTTACCGAACCGTCTGCGGAAGTGGACATTCGCATCGGCGGCGGTAAGTGGCTCGAGGTGCTCGGCTCCGGCATGGTGCACCCCGAGGTGTTTAAGAGCGTCGGCATCGATCATCAGGAATTCAGTGGCTACGCGTTCGGTATGGGGGTGGAGCGCCTGGCAATGCTGCGCTACGGCGTGGATGATTTGCGCATGTTTTTCGACAACGATCTGCGCTTTCTCAGTCAGTTCAGCTAGATGCTGCGCTGCATGTCGTTGATTCAAAAACACAAACTCAACCAAAGAACACAGATAGCATGAAATTCAGTGAGTCCTGGGTCCGTGAGTGGGTCGACCCGGCCATCAGCTCAGAGGAGCTGGCCGAACAACTAACGATGCTTGGCCTTGAAGTCGACGACTACGCTGCCGCAGGCGGCGAGTTTAGCGGTGTGGTGGTAGCCCAAATCGCATCAGTCGAACAGCATCCGGACGCCGATCGGCTGCGTGTATGTCAGGTCGATGATGGCAGCGGTCAGCAGCACAACGTGGTATGCGGGGCTCCGAATGCGCGTGAGGGCATTCGTGTGCCATTTGCCCGTGTTGGAGCGAAGCTGCCCGGCGGTTTCAAAATCAAGAAAAGCAAGCTGCGCGGTGTACAGTCGGAAGGCATGCTTTGCAGTGCTGCAGAGCTTGAACTCGCAGATGATGCCGACGGGCTATACGAGCTGCCGGCAGATGCACCGCTGGGTGAGACCCTGTCTGACTACCTGTCACTGGACGATCACTTAATCGAAATTGACCTGACGCCGAATCGTGGTGACTGCCTGAGTATCCGCGGCGTTGCACGTGAGCTCAGCGCGCGCAACAACGCCCCGATGACCGAGCCGGCCATTGCCAGTGTGTCTGAGGAAATCAGCGATACCTTCGATGTGAAAATCGACAGTGACAGTTGCTGCGCAAGCTACGCTGGGCGCGTAATTCGCGGTATCGATGCCAGTGCTACCACACCATTGTGGATGGCAGAGAAGCTGCGTCGCTGCGGTCTGCGCTCAATATCTCCATCGGTTGATGTGACCAACTTTGTCATGATGGAGCTTGGTCAGCCAATGCACGCATTTGATCTCGACAAACTGGAGCAGGGCATACACGTGCGCCTGGCGACGGCGGGTGAAAAGCTGACATTGCTGGACGAGCGCGAGGTCACGCTCGACGCTGATACAACCGTGATTGCAGATCATCAAAAGGCTGTGGCCATCGCTGGCATTATGGGTGGGGACGCTACCGGTGTCACCGCTGAAACTAACAACGTATTTCTCGAAGCCGCACTGTTCACGCCGCTGGGAATCGCCGGTAAGCCGAGGCGCTACAACGCCTACACTGACTCTGCGCAGCGCTTTGAACGTGGTGTGGACAGCGATCTGCAATTGCGTGGTATCGAGCGGGCGTCCGAGTTGTTGATGTCAATTGTTGGCGGACAGGCCGGCCCGGTTTTCGAGGTTCGCAATGATTCGCTGGATCGGTCATTCCCGGAAGTCACACTGCGTCGCGAGCGGCTGTCGTCGTTTCTCGGCACCGAAGTCGCTGATCAGCGCGTTTCTGAAATTCTGACTTGCCTTGGTATAGAAACTCGCGAGGTCGACGGCGGCTGGGTTGCTACCAGCCCTACCTGGCGCTACGACATCGCCATCGAGGAAGATCTGATGGAGGAGATCGCCCGGGTACACGGCTACGATCAGATGCCACGGACCAATCCCGGGTTTACCCCGGAAATTGAAGCCAGATCAGAGTCCGATATGCGGCGCTTTCGCCTCCAGGAGTTGCTGGTTGATCGTGGCTATCAGGAGGCTGTGTGTTACAGCTTCGTCGATGCAGAAAAACAGTCACATTTTGACCCTGAGGCTGGTGCGCTGCCGCTGTCCAACCCGATCTCAAGTGACATGGGGGTTATGCGCAATACCCTGTGGGTGGGCCTGTGTGACACTCTGCAAAGCAACCTGAATCGGCAGCAGGGAGACATTCGACTTTTCGAGTGTGGCCTGAAGTTTGTAATGCAAGGTGATGATTTGATTCAAAAACCGGTAGTTGCCGGCCTGGTTAGCGGGCTGCGCAGCCCGGAGCATTGGAGCCATGCGTCTGATGCTGCGGACTTTTACGACGTCAAATCTGACGTCGAAGCAATACTGCAGGCGGCTAGTGGTCGTAGTTTTGTTTTCGAGACCGGCAGCCATCCGGCATTGCATCCTGGTATGTGCGCGAGGATTACCACGGGTAATCACACCGCCGGCTGGTTGGGCGCAATGCACCCCAAACTACAGAAAACGCTGGATTTGTCGCAACTTCCAATAATGTTCGAGATAGAACTGGAACAATTGGATCAGACCAGAATTCCGGCATTTTCCGATATCTCGAAATTTCCATCCGTACGTCGAGATCTGTCAGTCACAGTCGATCGAGAGATAAGCTACGCGGCGATCAGGGAGTGTGTTGAAAAGCATGCACCAGCGTCATTGCAGGCTGTTCGAATTGTGGACGTTTATACAGGTTCAGGCATTACAGATGGTTCAAAAAGCGTCGCTTTAGGGTTGATTCTACAGGATTTTTCACGCACCCTAGACGACACCGAAATTGATAACGCAGTGTCGCTAATCCTGAACGGATTAAACAGTGATCTGCGCGCGACACTCAGGACCTGAAATGGCATTAACGAAGGCATCGATGGCGGAGATGCTGTTTGATGAACTCGGGCTAAACAAGCGGGAAGCCAAGGAGTTTGTCGAGCAGTTTTTTGAAGAAGTACGTGTAGCTCTGGAAAAAGGCGAAGATGTCAAGCTCTCCGGTTTTGGCAATTTCATTCTCCGCAGCAAAAATGAGCGGCCAGGACGCAACCCCAAAACCGGCGAGGAAATCCCGATTTCCGCGCGGCGAGTGGTGACGTTTCGGCCTGGACAAAAACTGAAAGCTCGAGTTGAAGCCTATGCTGGAAACCAGCAACAATAGCGAGTTGCCATCGATTCCCAATAAGCGGTACTTCACCATCGGTGAAGTGAGCGATCTGTGCGATGTAAAACCGCACGTGCTGCGCTACTGGGAACAGGAATTTCCGGATCTGAAGCCGGTTAAACGCCGTGGCAACCGTCGTTACTACCAGCGGCACGATGTAATGCTGATCCGTACCATCAGGGATCTGCTTTACCAGCAGGGATACACCATCGGTGGTGCGCGGCAGCAACTGTCTGGCGAGAGCGGTAAAGAAGACAACGGCCAGGCTCAGCAGGTTGTTCGCCAGTTAAGACAAGAACTCGAAGACGTACTAAAGATCCTCAAAGCGTGATAAGCTTTCACGCTTGCGGTGCAACACCGCAACACTGACCAGTCGGGGCGTGGCGCAGCCTGGTAGCGCACCACAATGGGGTTGTGGGGGTCGGAGGTTCGAATCCTCTCGCCCCGACCAATAAGTCAGTGTCCTGGCGTCAGCAGAATCCAATCTTTGGCTGGCGCGTACGCTGAGTCGGCCACAGTTCGACTCAGACTCATCTCTTAAACTCACACCTATACAACTTAGAATGCGCGAGAGCAGGGCGATTACCGTTGTTTCGCTCTTTGCTATCTCACTTGTGCTCGTTCGTTCAGACAGGTCGCAGATCGACACAGGCTAATTGGGGTAAACGGAGCGAAAGAATCGCGGCAGTTAGCGTCAGCCGCTATGACGTGTGCCCGCCGGCAAACCAGTCCCTCGATACCAGCGCTTTGGTGAATAAGCCGCCGATACGACAACGTGTGGCCTTCGTTCGAACGCTTACTTCCATAACCCGCATTCGATACAACAAATCTGTATGAGTACGATGCGCTAACGCATTACGATATGGGTGACCAACCCGCCATTTTACCATGGGCGGCACATTGGGCGTGAGTTGCAACAGCTCTCAAAATGGGGAGTTTTTGGCTTACCTGTGTGCGTGATACATTGTTTTGATTGGTGCGGGCGTGCAGGTGTCGACGTTCACACCTCAACTAGCCGCACGCGCCATTCGCCACTGCACACGTGCACGATTAATTTCGTATGTATCAAGTGCAGCTGACAGCTAGAGTTGGGGCTGGCACGGTCATGTGGGCCGGGTTGTACTGAAGAACGACAAGCAAGGTGTTTGAGAACACAGAGGATCGAGCAGAGAAACCAGAGTAATGAATGAAAATTTCGATTGGGGAGACATTCGAATCTTTCTGAAGATCGTGGAGCTGGGGACATTTGGCAAGGCGGCTGACGAATTGGGGCTTGCGCAGCCCACGGTCAGTCGCAGAGTGGCCGGTTTAGAAAAGCAAATAGGCAAGCAGTTGTTTAAGCGCACCAAGCAGGGTGTGACACTGACCAGTGCCGGAGAGGACCTTCACAGCATTGCCCAGAATATGGCCGTTACCGCGAGTGCGATTGGCAGGCTTTCTTCGGACAGTGGCGAAGCGCTGGGCAAAGTAAAGTTGCGTGTGCCGGATGTGCTGGCGTACTGCATGCTCATTCCTGCGCTGGACGATTTTCTGGATAAGCATCCGCAGCTTAGTGTTGAGATCGATTGCGGGATAGTGAATACCGACGATACTTCTCCGAGCCTCTTTTTGCAGTACATTCCGCCAGCTGATGAGCTGGACATGTCGCGGACACCGGTAGGGTGGGTGCACTTCAGCTACTTTGGATCCCCTGCCTATTTCAGGCGCCATGGCACCCCAAAGACATTGGCTGAATTTGCATCACGCCGGCTTGTGCATCACGCTGCCTACAACGCGCACAGAGAGAAGTGGAATGCAAAAACAGAGGCCGTCGATCTTCTCGTCGAGGAAGAACTATTGTTGGTCACCGACTCTGGGCCGCTGAATCTCGCGGCGATTGAGGCCGGTGTGGGAATCGGTGCTCTGCCATCCGTGGTGGTAGAACGCGGCACGCTGCAACCACTGGCGCTGCCGGTTGCTGCGAGCCTGCCGTTGAACCTGTGGCACCAGACCGGGGCTGACGATGCACTGGAGATTCAGGTGTGTAAAGACTGGCTTACTGAGCTTTTTAGCCCCAAAAGCTCGCGCTGGTTCCAGAGAGAATTCGTCGATCCGTCCAACTACTGGGACGGCACCTATACCGGTTAATGCCGACGCAACGCTCATCACAGCGTTTGCTATAGTTAAACCGCACGTGGCTATATCGGAATCAAACACCTCCTGTGGATATCTATCAGTTTTATAACGCCGCCAATCGTATAGCGCTGGCGGTCGAGAGCAGTGGTCTGCTGGGGGCTGTGCGTAACTGCCGGGCGGTTATTCTGGACGGAGCCGAAGGTAGCACCACTCGCGATCTGGCAGAGGCGATGTTGCTGCGTGCTGGTGGTGACTATTCAGAGCATGCAACGCGCTTTGCGCTCACTGAGCAGCGTGTCGCAACACATTTCCATCTGCAGGAACTGTCATCACCCGAATACTGGAAGGGGCTAGCTGAATCGAACGGTTTGGCGGTGCGGCAGGGTGAGCTGGTCTCGCTATACAGCCGTCTGTTGTTCGTCAGCAACCACTTGCCCCGGTTACTCGCCTTTGTTGATGAATCCGGTGCAATACAGTCTGACGCGGCCGCCGGTGGTCAAATGGCACTGGTACTCAGGCATCAGCAGATTGCCGATGGCAAAATTGAGTCCGCTGCAGACCCTGACCGTATTGCGCGTGTTATTGACGCGGTGAACATGGTGTATCGCGGCGCGGCCCTGCTGGCGGGTGCAGAAACGGAGACGCTGGAGCTTGGCTCAGTCTCTGGCAGCGAGCAGCGTGTGTTGCGGTTTCGTGGACAACGCGAATGCACGACAGCGGTGTGTCGCATTATTCAGCATCTCCACCGACCTGACGCTGCCCCTGAAACTAATATCGAGGCCGGCCTGCCGGTCGACGCGGAGCTGTTGGTTGCAGACTTGCCGTTTCTGGGGTCGCTCGATGAACTGGAGCGCATCGGTGCACTGTCACCCGAGTTGACTGACGATATCAAAGAAACGGTTACCGCCGGCGCAATTATGCTGGTTGAAGCAGGTGCCGGGCTTGGCGATGTGCCGGATCCGGTCGAGGCCCAGTTCTGGTCAACCGAACCTCACAGCGCTGAAGCCGAGGTAGAGGCGCACTATCTCGATCACTTCGACGCCGTGCGCGAGCGTATGTTGGGCGATGCTGGCGGGCAGGGCGAAGCAGCCCCGCAAGTCGGCTCGGTTGATACACAGCCAGCCGAGCCCTCCACACCGGCGCCGGGTTCAAACAACGGCGACGATCTCGATGATCTCATCGTCGATTTGAACAAGCTCTATAAGCGCTAACCTCGCCCGAGTTTGGTCGGCTGGCTACTAGCTGCCGGTGAAATCCGGGCGGCGCTTTTCCACAAACGCTTTAACACCATCGAGGCCATCGGCACTGGTACTCAGCTCGACGATACTGCGAGTTTCCCGTTCCATTTGTGATTCGAGCGAATCGTTGAGTGACATTTGCACGAGCTTTTTGATGCCGCCATGTGCCAGCGTCGGGCCACTAGCGAGCTTGTCCGCCATTTCGTTTACCGTGTCGTCAAGCTGATTCTGCGCGACTACCTGATTAACCAGGCCCCAGTCGAGAGCCTCGCTGGCCGACAGGGTGCGATTAGTCAGAAACAATTCCATTGTTCGACGGTTACCAATGAGGCGTGGCAGGAACCAGGTTGAGCTGCCATCCGGAGTCAGGCCGATTGCCGTGTAGGCGCTGGTAAACTTCGCCGTGTCAGTGCAGATGGCTAAATCGCAACATGCAGACATGCTGAGTCCGGCACCGGCGGCTACCCCGTTAATACGGGCGATTAATGGCGCGTTCATACGAGCAAAGCGCGACACTGCCATATGCAGATAAGCGGTCATCTCTTTAAGCAGCACCTGCACCTGGTCCGGGTCGTCGGCGAATGCGGCGACGTCGCCACCGGCACAAAATGCTTTACTGCCCGCGCCAGTCAGGATGGCTGCCCGCACGCCCTTGTCGCTGCCACAGCGATTGGCGATATGAAACAGTTCCTGCATGGCCTGCAGGTTAAGCGCGTTAAAGGATTTCTCGCGGTTAATGGTAATGTGCGCGACATGGTTTCGCACGTCAAAATCTATAAGCTGGTAGTCCAAGAGCACAGTCCTCGCAGTGGCGGGCAATCGTTGGTGTGGGGCAGCTTGAGTGTTCGGATTTAATCTTTGCTGGTGCCCGCAACGTAACTTTACAGTACTGGCTGGTTTAGACAACGCATTAGAATCTACGCGTCGCCGCTATGGTCGCCGCGATCACTTTTCGGAACCGTATTGAACCTCGAAGATCTCGTCGCCCAGTTCTCGGCTCGGTCGCTGCCGCCCGTGTCGAACTGGCATCCACAGCATCAGCGCAGCATCGATATGCGCGTTGATCGAGCCGGGGTCTGGCACTATCAGGGCTCGCCTATTCAGCGCCAGCGTATGGTTGCGCTTTTTTCCTCAGTGTTGAGGCGCGAAGGACAGCAGTACTTTCTTGTCACGCCAGCCGAGAAGCTTGAGATTGTCGTTGAACTGGCACCGTTTGTGGCATTGCTGCTTGACGTAACCGGTGAGGGAACTGAACAGGCGCTGATGTTTACCGATAACTGCGGCAACCAAACACTGGCCGGTGCGGACCATCGCTTATGGATGGCGCAGCACCCTGATGAAGACGGTGACGAAGTACCGTTGCTCGACATCAGAGATAACCTGCCGGCACTAGTATCCCGCCCTGTGTACTATCAACTGGCGGACCTCATCGTCGAGCACGACGCTGGTTTTGGTGTCTGGAGTGACGGGCTATTTTTTGTGCTCGCCAATGAGCTGTAACGCTATGCCAGCGGCCGCATTTGCTGCCGGCAATTGTGAACCATCTGGCAAAGGTTTTAGCGATTCGATCAAGCTGACGCGTCAAATGCCGTCAACCGTTATGGAGCGCGAGTTATGTGCATACTCCTTGCTGACTCCAGCAGGCACTAAAGCGGCGGATGAGAGAAAAGACCCTTGATTGACAGCGACACCAGTCGGGATTCCGAGGAATTAAATGTGCTGGCCACTCGTTACAACACCACTGAGTACGAACTGTTCTCACTGGCGTTTTATGACGGGCATGGCTATCCGGCTGACGAAGACGTTCTGCAGGCGCTTTTCATGGATTTTCTGCACAACGGTATGGCGCCACCGTGGTTGCGTTCGTACGTCAAACGTCGCATTGTCAGCAACTCGTTACCGCCTGAGAATATTCGCAAGTCTGCACTAATTACCACCGGCGCCCGGTCGGCAATCGTCAAGTGGCGACCGACTGTTGATATTTTCTCGTTCACGCTGGTCGGGCATATCACCAGCTCGGACTACCATTCCATCAACGATTCTCAAGACTGCTAACTCATAAGCCAGTTAGCCAGCTTCAAATACAAACGCCAAATCCTCTACGACTTCGGCATTTGGCACCTTCAGCAACCCCGCCGGCGGCATTAATACTTTTGAGGCGCGGTTGCCACCACCGAGTATTATTTTGTCGCATGCCATTACCCGCGAGTCGATCCAAAGTGGCAGTGTGTCCGGCAGTGCAAACGGTGTAACACCACCGAGCTCCATACCGGTTAGCTCTTTCGTGATTTCCGGTGTTGCAAACGACAACCGGCGAACCCCCAGCTTTTTTCTAACGGTTTTATTCACATCGAGCCTGCAGTTCGCGAGCAGCACACAACAGGCGTATTTCGGCTCACCTTTGGTAGAGCCAACCAGTAGTGTGTTGGCCGACTGCTCAGGTGTATAACCATAGTGTGCGCAGAAGTCTGCGGTATCGGCCAGGGCCGGATCACATTCGATAGCATCGTGGGTGATGCTCAGTGTGTCGAGTGCGTGCGCTACTTCGCTCTGTAATATTGTCATTTACCGAACCCCGGTTTGTTTGCTGTCTTTGCGAATCAAATTATATTCTGGCCCAACAGCAGGGCATGCACCAGCACTTGTGCGCGATGCAGGGCCAACGGGACGACAGTAGTTGCCATGCCGTGTGTGCCAGCGTTTAACTTTCATGCAATGGCGCCGAAACAAAGTCGTTGTGACAGGGCGCTTT
>CAYMFQ010000048.1:0-16270 GCA_964389335.1 uncultured Granulosicoccaceae bacterium | reverse complement strand
GCGTTTAACTTTCATGCAATGGCGCCGAAACAAAGTCGTTGTGACAGGGCGCTTTCGTCAATCTGACCGAAGGCCACTCATTCCAATTCAGGCAGGTAAATTATGAATCGTTCAGCTATTCGACAATGCACACTGCTGTTGGTGGTGGCCTCGCCGCTGCTGTTGCAGGGCTGTACAGCTATTGCCGTAGTGGATGCTGCTGCCAGTACGGCAGTAGGGGTTACCAAGGCTGCGGTTGGTGTGACCACTACCACAGTTAAGGGCACCGCAGCAGTTGTTGGCGCTGCGATCCCGGATAAGAAAGACGACAAACAAAAACGCAGTCAGTAAAAATCAGAAGTCGAACTCGCTCCACACTGGCGCGTGATCCGACGGTTTTTCCATGCCGCGAATGTCGTAGTCCATGCCGCTGTCTATAAGCGCGCCGGTCAGTGATTTGGTCGTGAGTATATGATCGATACGCAGGCCGCTCTTTGGTGTGCGTTCAAAGCCGCGAGAGCGGTAGTCAAACCAGCTCATGTATTCTTTTGAGTCCGGATACTTGACGCGATAGGTATCGTCGAGTCCAAACTCGCACAGGGTGCTGAACCACTCACGCTCCTCCGGTAAAAAGCTGACATGGCCCTTGCGCAGCCAGTCTTTCACGCGGCTTTCACTGATGCCGATGTCTTCATCAACCGGGGCGATATTAAAGTCCCCAATAACAGCAATTGCGTCAGTATTACTGAAGTCGTTGTTCAGGTGTTCAGTCAGGCCAGAATAAAAGCGGCTCTTGTCGTCAAACTTGGTTGGGTGGTCGCGCTTCTCGCCGTTCGGAAAGTAGCCATTGAACACCGTGAGTTCGTTGCCTTCTTTGGTTTCAAATGTGCCGGTGATCAGTCGTCGCTGTGAATCATCGGTGTCACCAGGCAGTCCCTTGCTGACTGATTTGAACGGCATCTTTGACATGATGGCAACACCGTAGTGTGTCTTTTGGCCATGGAATTCAACGTGGTAACCAAAGCTGCATATCTCTTCAATCGGGAAGTCGATATCGGGAACCTTGGTTTCCTGCAGGCCGATAATATCCGGATCGTGTTTTTCGATCAGCGCCTCGAGTTGATGGAATCTCAGGCGCAGGCTGTTAACGTTAAAAGAGATAATTTTCACAGGCGGGTCCAGCGTTCCTTTAGCACACAGTTACTTGTAAACACGGTTGAAAGTCAGCTCTCGGTGTCAGGCGACACCGAAAACGCGTACCGCATCCAGCACACATCGCAATTGTGTCAGTGCTCTGAGGGTTTCGTCCAGTCTGTTGCGCATGCCATCGATTTCATCGCGTCGAACCGAGCTGTTACGCGCCGCGAGTGCTTCGAGGCGTTGTATCTCACCGCCGAGCAATGTCTGGGCGTTGTCGGTGGCCTGTGTCTGCAGCGCCGCCAGCGATGCATTGGCAATCGATTCGGCCTCATTCAGCTGTGCCTGCAGTTGCGCGCGTTTAACTGACACCAGCTGCTTTGCCAGAGGCTTCTTGATCGAGTGGAAAGCGGTGTTCAGCTGCTCGTGAGAAAATTGCTCGGTAAGGTTGTGCAGTGACTCGTTAAGTACCACCCGCAGCAGATCCCCGGACAGGTATTGCTCGACACCGAGTGACCGCGGCGCCGGGCAATCGAAAATATAGTGTGCTTCAAGCAATACACTGCCTCGCTTGAGCGACTCGTCCTGCATGGCGCCAATCAGCACCTGCCCGAAGCCACCGGAGATGATCTGCTCCATGGCAGTCTGCACCAGCGGATGTTCCCAGGTCAGTAACTGTACCTCCTCGCGCGCCAGTGCAATGTGGCGGCGATAAGTTATGGTGGTGCCGTCGTCCGGTAGACCCGGATACTCACTCACTGCCAGGTGTTCACCCGGTGAAATGATAAAGGTATGCGCTGACTGATCCTCGATATTGACGCCAAGGTTATCGAGCGCCTGATCCATATAGCGCTGCAGGCCCGGGTCCGTATCGTACTGATCGATCTCTTCGATGATTGCCGTGGAAACCGCGGGCCGATGTGAGCTCATTTCAAGCAAACGGTCGCGGCCCTGTTGAATCTGCTCGCGTTTGGTCGATGCCAGCACCGTGGCTTCATCGATCAGTGCATCGATATTGTCGTGTTGTCCCTGCATTGCGAGGTTGAATCCATCGCTCAGTTCGCGTCGAACCGTCTCGCCAATCTGGCAGGTGTGTTCGAACGCGTCCAGTCCGTCGTGATACCAGCGTTGCAAAAAGTCGGCGCTGCTGCCTTTTTCGTATGGGATATGAATGCGTATGGTCTGCGTTTGCCCAATGCGGTCAACGCGCCCGATGCGCTGTTCAAGCAGATCGGCGTTGTCTGGCAAATCAAATAAAACCAGGTGGTGCAGAAACTGGAAGTTGCGTCCTTCGCTGCCTATTTCAGAACACAATAAAATCGGGCTGCCGGACTCTTCATCGGCGAAGTACTCTGCGGCACGATCGCGCTCCACAATCGACATCTCTTCATGAAATATCGCTGCGTGAATGCCGTGCTTGTCACGCAGCATGGAAGCGAGTGTCTCGACACGGCTGATTGACTCACATATCAACAGCAGTTTCTCTGGCGCCAGTTCATTGATCTTGTCGGCCAGCCAGTCATTAATGGCGCCGGCTTCCAGCGCGTAGAAATTCGCCTGTCGTTCCGGGAAACCGCTGACCGCGTTGCGATTGTTGCGAAACATCACGCGGCCGGTGCCATGCAGGTCGATCATGGCATCAACGCAGGCCTGCGGGTCGTCAGTTGCCAGTTCCAGTGACGCCAGTTGCTGTTGCTGCTCGTCGGTTAACGGGTCATTCGACAACAGTTGTGTTGCAAGCCCGGCCAGCGCCTTATATTGCTGTTCTTCTTCTGCAAACTCTTGCAGTGAAGGAAAACGGTTGCGGTCGAGCAGCTGCAGACGTGAAAAGTGACCGCTGTGCCCCAGTTGCTCCGGTGTGGCCGTCAGCAGCAGCACTGATGGTATGCGATCAGTCAGTGCAGACACGCACTGATAGGCCTGTGCCTCAAAACTTTGCTGATTGTCTGCAGGCGGTTCAATGTGATGTGCCTCGTCAACGACCAGGGTGTCCCAGCCAGCGTCCAGTGCATGCTCCCGAGCTTTTTCGTTACCGGTTAAGAACTGCAGCGAGGTCAGCATCAGCTGTCGATTAAGAAATGGATTACCGTCGGTGGCAGACTCGAGCGATTCTTCATACTGCAGATCGTCCATGATGCCAAATTGCAGGTTGAAGCGTCTTCGCATCTCGACCAGCCACTGGTGCAGTAGTGGTTCCGGCACAATGATCAGTACCCGACTGATGAGCCCTCTGATCAATTGCCGGTGCATGATCAGTCCTGCTTCAATCGTCTTGCCGAGCCCGACTTCGTCAGCCAGTAGTACGCGTGGCAGATGACGGTTGGCAACTTCATTGGCGATATAAAGCTGATGCGGTATCAGATCGACGCGCGCACCACACAGCCCAAATACCTTTGAGCGCAGTAGCTCCTGTTGCATCTCGCGTGACTTCAGGCGCAGGTAATAGCGGCGCTCGCGATCGAATTGGCCATTGAGCAGTTTGTCCGAAGGGCGATTGAACTGTGTGAAGTTGTCGAGCTGGGTTTCGCTTAGCGTTACGTGATCCCCGTTTTCAGCGATACCGTAATACACCACAAGCCCGTCAACAGTTTCTGTGTCACTGACGATGATTTCCTGTTGGTCGGCACTGCGAATGCGATCACCACTCGCAAACAGCACGCGCGTCAGCGGCGCGGTCTCCGCCGAGTAGGTGCGGGTTTCTCCGCTGGCCATGTACACAATAGTGATCAGCCGGCTATCGACCTTGAGGATGGTGCCGAGTCCAAGATCAGTTTCAGTGTCGCTGATCCATCGTTGTCCAGGCGAAAAAGTTGACATGTGATAGGTAACAGTAGGGGGTTAAATAAATGAACTCGAAGAACACATTCGCTTGCGAGTTTGAGTGTGTTTTTGTAAGCCACGCAGCGCGGGTTGTGTCGCGCGCCGATTATACATTGCCTCGGTAGTGCTGAGTAACCTGAATGCAGGGCAATTAGCACTGTTATGAATTTAAGGGTGGAGCATGATTGATACAGAGAATGTGTCCGCGTTGACAAGTCGCGACCCGTCAGAATCGGTCGAGCAGAGCAGGGGCCAGGAACTGACGCTGGACGATATCTCCCTGCGTGTTACTGAACGCCATGTGGAGGTGTCTGGTAAAGCGATTATATTGACGAACACCGAGTTCAGGCTGCTTGAGCTTCTGCTGCGAAACGTCGGCGATGTAGTAACCAAGGCTGAGCTGACTCAGTTCGCAATGTCCAGACCACTTGAAAAGCATGACCGCGCTGTGGATATGCACATCAGCAATCTACGAAAAAAGCTCGGTCCCACCCCCGCCGGTGAAAAACGCATCAGTACTGTGCGTGGTGTCGGTTACCTGCTGTCGACAAGTCTGGCCTGAATGGTTAGCACTCAGGCACTGCAGATTTAATGATCTTTATCTTAAGACAGTTTCTATTCGAAGGCAGAAGCATATTGTTCGCGCAGTACGTTCTTTTGCACCTTACCCATTGCGTTACGAGGTAGTTCCGGCACAACCACGTACTTTTTGGGCTGCTTGAACCGCGCGATGCTGTCTGCGAGGTTGCCGGCGATGCGGTCTGTATCCACGATTGCGTCTTGTCGGGCAACCAGCACTGCCACCACCCCCTCACCAAAGTCACTGTGTGGTGCACCGATAACCGCTGATTCAAGCACGCCTTCCTGTTCGTCGAGTAACAGTTCCAGTTCCTTCGGGTAAATGTTGAAGCCGCCGGAGATAATCAGGTCTTTGTCGCGCCCTACGATGTGGACATAGCCATGGCTGTCGATTTTTGCCAGGTCGCCAGTGATAAAGAAGCCGCTTTCGAGCAGTTCTTCAGCGGTCTTCTCGGGCATGCGCCAATAGCCGCTGAACACATTCGGACCCCGGACCTGCAGCATGCCTATGGTGTTGTCCGGCAGATCTTCACCGGTCTCCGGGTTGCAGATTTTTACCTCAACGCCAGGCAATGCGAACCCAACTGTACCGGCGCGTCTGTCGCCGTCATATGGATTCGACGTGTTCATGTTGGTTTCAGTCATGCCATAGCGTTCAAGAATCTTGTGGCCGGTGCGCGCGGCGAAGGCGTCATGCGTTTCAGCCAGCAACGGAGCACTGCCGGATATAAATAGACGCATATGGCTTGTCAGCTCCTTGCTAAACCGCTTGTCGCCAAGCAGGCGCGTGTAAAACGTGGGCACGCCCATCATGGTGGTGGCGTGTGGCATTTGATCGATAACATCGTCGAGTTTGAATGACGGCTGGAAAATCATTGACGCACCCGCCAGTGCAATCGTGTTGCAGGCGACAAATAAACCGTGCGTGTGATAAATCGGCAGGGCGTGCAGCAGTGTGTCCTGCTCAGTAAACTGCCAGTAGTCGACCAGCGTCTCGGCGTTTGATAACAGGTTGGCATGAGTCAGCATCGCGCCTTTGGAGCGACCGGTGGTACCGGAGGTATAAAGGATGGCTGCGAGGTCGGTTGCCGCTCGTGGTACCGGTGTGAACGTGTCGTTCTGGCCGGCGGCAGTATCCGTCAGGCGGCCCGAGCCGTCTGCATTCAGTGTTGAGATTTGACACGCTGCGGATGCCAGCGCTTCCTGCAGGCTCGCTTCAGCACTGGCATCGCAAACCAGCAGCCCGGGCTCTGCGTCGCCGACAAAGTAGCTGACTTCGCGTGCGGTGTAGGCGGTGTTGAGCGGCAGGAACACGCAGCCGCATTGCACACAGCCAGTGTATAAGGCCAGCGCCTCAATAGATTTGTTCACCTGAACGGCGACGCGATCGCCCGGTTGCAGGCCTGACGCGACCAGTGCACCGGCGAACTTGCTCGCCATTTGCAAAAACTGCTGGTAGCTCAAGCCGTTGTCGGCACTGGCACCAATGTAGCGGGCCTGGTTTTGCTGGTGTGGGCCAAACAGCGCGTCATAAAGGGCATTAGCCATAGGTTTATCCGTCAATCACTGGCCGCTGATTGTACCGAATTATCCTGCTGAATCGCGCGAGTTTGCGCAGATTGGGTTGCGTTGTTAGTTCCACTCAGATGCTATTTCAGACGCCGGGGGAAAATTGCTGCTCGAAATTGGGGCAGCAGTTCGACCAGTACACAAAACGCGTTCAAAAAAACCGTTGGCGAACATTAATATACAGTTGATAACTATTTTCGGTCTCAACAGTGCATAGCTCTACACGTTACATATACCAGAGATACAGCGCACTACCCAGGGTATTGATCCCACCGCTGGCGAGGTGCATAGCCGTTGGTGATGTACAGAATTCTGACCGTAACCGAGTGACTGGACACACGGCACTTTTATTTTTTTGACCAGAGAAGACCTATCAATGCATGCAAGACTAACCGTTAGCGAGCGACAGAAAATCGAGAAAGATATTTCCGGTTTGGTGTCAAACCTGAGCGAAGCCATCGCCTGTGGCGACTCGCGCATTCGCGAACTGGAAAAGCTCCTCGAGCAACAAACCAAAAAGGCGACTGATGCCGAAGCCAAAGCGGATGCCGCTGCCAAGGCCAACAAAGATCTCGAAGCGCAGGTAACCTCGCTGAAAGAAGAGCTAAGCGCGAAGAATGCCGACATTTCTGTGCTTAACCTCGAAATCAAGACGTTGGGTAAAGACGTCGCCAGCCTGCAGCGTCAGCACACTGAAGCTGCTGATGAAGCCAAGGCACTGCGTGACAAGCTGACCGCCGCCCAGCGCGAAGCTGACCAGGCGAAGAACGCCGGTGCAGAATCTGATCGTGAGATCGCCGAGCTGCGTGAAGCCATCAGCGAATTCGAATCAGTTGATTCAGAGCTGCGTGAGCGTATTGCTGAACTCGAGCGTCTGCTGGTGATTGAGCGTCAGAAGGCCGGTCAGGAACTGATGTCTCGCATCCTCGAGCTCGAATCGCTGCTCGAAGTTGAGCGTCGTCGAGTGGCTGAAATGCCTGAGATCTCGGAACTGGCACAGATCGATGTCAAAAAGATGGCTGCCAATTCCAAGAACGTAAAGGAAACCAAGAAGAAGCTGGCCAGAAAACTCGGCTAGTGTAACGTTGCGGCAGCTATCCGCTGTCGCTTCTAATGCCACTGCGGGGTCGGCAAACTGCCGATTCTGCGGACACATTGAAAGGCGATCCGATCGGGTCGCCTTTTTTTGTTTTCTGCCGGCATCGCTACAATTTTATTGCTCGTTTTTCAACCGCGAAAAAGTAAAAATAAATTTGAATTGTGTCAAAAAAATACTTGACGCGAGACAAACTCGCAGGAACGGAAGACGGGTTATGCACAATCCGGGGTCTGAGATCGAACGTCGTGGATATCATTTGTGCAAAACCGACATGTTTCGATATTAGTTTAGTTAACTATTTGAAAAATATAGAAATTAACGAATTGGCTATTTTTTAATCAATTTGACTTAAACGCTTGATTCATCGCGCCTGCAGACCATTATTCCAATTTTATCCACTAAGTTATCCACAGGATTTGTGGATAATGTTCCTTACGATTTTCTGACGTTAAAATGATTCAGTTTTGTCACATTATTAACACATTGTCGGATGGGCGAAACGAATGCGTCAGTGGAAATCACGCGAGTTTGTGACCAGATCTCCCAGCATCCAGGTGTAGTCTTCAACGGTTCTTGCCACCAGGTGCACAACCTGACCTTCGCGCTGTGTGGTGCCGGAGATCGCCACCAGGCGCGAGCCGATGACAGCCTGCCGATAACGCTCGACCACATTCTGCCAAATGACAATATTCGCGAGGCCGGTTTCATCTTCGGTGGTCATGAAGATGACGCCCTTGGCGCTGCCGGGGCGCTGCCGAACTTTCACCAGCCCGGCGATTCTGGCAAAGCGCCCGTCGGTGGTATGGTCCAGCCAGTCTTTGGTGGTGGCGATCCGCTTGCCCCTGAGCCGTTGACGCAGCAGCGCCAGTGGATGCCTGCCCAGCGTAAACCCGAAACTCTGATAGTCGGCGACGATATCCTCGCCCTCGGTAATCAATGGCAGTTGCTGGGGAATGTCCGGTGACGAGGCATGGTTGAGCATGCCAGGCAGTTGCTCGACACCGAGTAAGTCCCAATGGGCGCGATGCCGGTTACCGCTGATTGACTTCAAAGCGCCGCTTGCAGCCAGTGCCTGCTGATCGCGCGAGTTGATTTGCGTACGCCGAATCAGCTCCTCTACGGTGTGATAGGGGCCGGCGCGATGGCGTTCGTGTAGCAGTCGTTCAATGCCATTGCGCGACAGGTTCTTAACCAGCCGAAAGCCCAGCCTGATGGCCAGATCAGTGCCTGGCTGCGGCGCATCGGGCAGGGCGTGCAGGGTGTGGTCGTGGCGGCTTTCGTTGATATCAATTTCATAGACCTCGACGCCGTGGCGCCGGGCGTCGGCGACCAGATCGGACGGGCTGTAGAAACCCATCGGCAGACTGTTTAGCAACGCGCAGCAAAAAGCGGCGGGCTCGTGACACTTCAGCCACGCCGACACATAGACCAGCAAGGCAAAGCTTGCGGCGTGTGATTCCGGGAAACCGTATTCTCCAAAACCGCGGATTTGTCGGAATACCGCATCGGCGAATTCGTCGTCGTAGCCTTTACTGTGCATGCCTTCAAGCAGTCGCTCGCGAAAGCGTTCAACGGTACCCACACGCCGCCACGCTGCCATTGAACGCCGCAGCTCATCGGCTTCGCCTGCCGAGAAGCCGGCGGCCACCATGGCCAGCTCCATGACCTGCTCCTGAAATACCGGTACGCCGAGTGTGCGCTCCAGTACTTTTTCAAGTGCGGCGTTCGGGTAGGTGACCGGCTCCAGACCCTGTCTGCGTTTTAAATACGGGTTGACCATACCGCCCTGAATGGGGCCAGGCCGCACGATGGCCACTTCAATCACCAGATCGTAGAAGTTGGCCGGGCGCAGCCGCGGCAGCATGGACATTTGCGCACGCGACTCAATTTGAAACACACCAATGGTGTCGGCCTGTTGAATCATGCGATAGGTGGCGGGGTCTTCGGCCGGTACGGTGGAGATACCGTAGCGCACGCCACGATGCTGGTGTAACAGCGTAAAGCACTTGCGTATCGCGGTCAGCATACCGAGCGCCAGCACATCGACCTTCAGCAGGCCGAGGTCTTCCAGATCGTCTTTGTCCCACTGAATGACCGTGCGATCCGGCATCGATGCGTTTTCGACCGGCACCAGTGACGCCAGCGCGTTGTGCGAAATAACAAAGCCGCCGACATGCTGCGACAGGTGCCTGGGGAAGCCCAGTATCTGATCGAGTAACCAGGCAAAGCGTTTCATGAGCGGGCTGTCGGCGGCGAAGCCCATCTCGGCCAGCCGCTCGGGGATTACATCGTTGCCGTCCCACCAGGCCATCGACTTGGCCAGCGCGTCTATTTGTTCATCCTGCAGCCCCAGCACCTTGCCGACATCGCGAATGGCACTGCGGCGCCGGTAACTGATAACGGTGGCTGCCAGCGCAGTGCGATGCCGGCCGTACTTATTGTAAATATATTGAATAACCTCCTCGCGCCGCTCGTGCTCAAAGTCGACGTCGATGTCCGGTGGTTCATTGCGCTCTTTGGAGATGAAGCGTTCGAACAGCATGCTCATGCGCATCGGATCAACCTCGGTGATGCCGAGGCAAAAGCACACCGCCGAGTTAGCCGCCGAGCCGCGCCCCTGACACAGGATGCCGTTCTCTCGCGCAAACCGTACGATGTCCTGCACGGTCAGGAAATAGTGTTCGTAACTGAGCTCGCGAATCAGGGTTAACTCGCGTTCTATCTGTTCGATTACGTCATCGCTCGGGCCGTCGGGCCAGCGCTGCTTTATACCGGCGTAGGTGAGTTTGCGCAGGTAGTCGGCGGGTGAAGTGCCGCGTGGTACCAGTTCGTGCGGGTATTCGTAACGCAATTCGTCGAGGCTGAATTCACACAGCGAGGCAATGCGAACGCTCTGCTGCAGGGCGGCCTTTGGGTACAGCGCGGACAGTGCCTGACGATTGCGCAGGTGTCGTTCGCCATTCGGGTAGAGCCTGCGCCCGGCGTTTTGCAGTGTGCAGTTTTCGCGAATACAGGTGACGATGTCCTGTAGTGCGCGGCGCTGGCGACTGTGCATATGTACATCACCGCAGGCAACCACCGGCAGGTTCTGGCGGTTGGCCAGTGCCTGCACGCGCCGGGTGTGTGCTTTGTCGGTTCGGTCGTGCAGCAGGGTCAGCGCCAGCCAGGCGTGTTGAAACGTCTGCCTAAACCACTGCACAGTGTCGTTGCTGCTTTCCGGATAACCGTCGCCGGGGTAAGTGCTGTCATAGGCGTCAGTAATGCGCGGTGGAATCAGGATCGCGATGCAATGCTGCGCACCTGGCTGCTCAGGTGCTGGCTTTGAAGCAGATT
This sequence comes from uncultured Granulosicoccaceae bacterium, assembly GCA_964389335.1. Lineage (GTDB taxonomy): Bacteria > Pseudomonadota > Gammaproteobacteria > Granulosicoccales > Granulosicoccaceae. The sequence goes on along the minus strand of CAYMFQ010000048.1, from coordinate 5,754 downwards.
GTTCAGTTTTTTGCTGTTCGAGCGCAAGTTGCTCAAGGCGGCCATCCGGAATGACATATTCGCCTTTCTCTGCGTTGCGCCGGGCATCGGTAATCAGGCTGCACAGACTGGTATACCCGTCGTGGTTGCGTGCCAGTAACACCAGTTTGAAACCGTTATCGAGCGCCAGCTCTGTGCCGATGATCAGCTTAAGGCCGGTCTTTTTGGCTTGCGTATGCGCCCGCACAATGCCGGCCATGGAGCACTCGTCAGTGATGGCAAGTGCCTGGTACCCGAGAGCGCTCGCGGTTTCAACCAGCTCTTCAGGGCGTGAAGCGCCGCGTAAAAAGGTGAAATTGGACAGGCAGTGCAGCTCTGCGTATTCTGCGTGTTTCTGCATAATACTGTATAAGTATACAATATTAATTTATGTACACCACTAATTTATTCTGACCGCCCGACAGGATGCTGGCTGTCGAATCCTCCACCGACGCGCGAGATCCTCCCATGCCCCGAAGCCACTTCGGCGTGCCCGGAAGGCATTGACAAACGCCGCCGGTTACCCGCATGGTGTCTGCTGGCTCTGCCGACAGTTTGTCACTGCGTTTGCCAGCGTCTGCCCCCTGTTAAAACCCTTACTGAATCTCCAATCTGTGAATCCAGACAATCCAGCTTCCCCGGCCAATAACCCCGACGATCACCGCCCGGATCAGGCAGTACAGCACGAGGTAGACATCAGCGGGCAATGGGCCGTGCTGGCGCAGGTAGCCGGTGCGTGTGAATTACCTCGTGACACGTTGCTCGATGCTGCCGCGAAGGGAGCGGTTTGGGTGCAGAGAAACAAAAACCAACGTTTACAAAAACCGGTGCGGATTCGCAGCTTTGATCAGATCGTCAATGGCGATCGGGTGCTGGTGAACTATGCACCTCAAGTGCTGGCACAACAGCCGCCGTTACCAACGTTGGTCGCAGACGAAAAAAACTACAGCGTGTGGGACAAGCCCGCCGGACTGCTGAGCCAGGGCAGTAAGTGGAGCGACCATTGCACGATTACCAGCACCGTGCAGCAGATACACAACAAGCGAGCTTTGCTGGTGCATCGGCTCGACCGTGCTGCGAGCGGGCTGATTGTGGTTGCTCACACCAAAAACGCGGTGAATGCACTGGCAGCACTGTTCGCCGCTCGCAACGTAGAGAAAACCTACCGCGCAGTGGTGCAGGGCTTATACAAGAGTGAATTGCCGAAGGTCATTGATTTACCCATCGACAGCAAAGCGGCTCACACTGAAATTGTGGCCGCCTCGCCAATTCCAAAGACACAGCGAACAGAACTAACAATTAAAATTCAAACCGGCCGTAAGCATCAGATACGATCGCACCTCGCACAGGTGGGCTACCCGGTTGTCGGTGATCGCCTGTTTGACTCGCAGCGTGACCATCACGACGACCTGCAGTTACTGGCAGCAGAACTTCGCTTCGAGTGTCCTTTTACGCAAAAGCCCTGTCACTATGTGACCCGCCTGACGATCAGTGAATGAACCGCAGGTATCATCAACGCTGTATCAGGCGTTACTAATCTGGAGCCAATGTTGAGTTTGTACCCACACTTATTCAAACCGCTCGATCTTGGCTTTACGCAGTTAAAAAACCGCGTGCTGATGGGGTCAATGCATACTGGTCTCGAAGACGGTAATCATCACGCCGAACTTGCCGCCTATTTCGCAGAGCGTGCGCGAGGCGGTGTTGCCTTAATAGTAACCGGTGGTTATGCGCCTAACGTTGCCGGGTGGGTAAAGCCATTCGCTGGTACTCTGGCCACACGTCGATCTGCGCGCAAACACCGCAGCATTACCGATGCAGTGCACAACGAAGGCGGAAAGATCGCGCTGCAAATACTGCATGCCGGTCGTTATTCCTATCACCCGCTGCTGGTGGCGCCGTCGAAAATAAAATCACCAATCACACCATTCACGCCGCGAGCGCTCAGCGCTCGTGGTGTTGAGAAGCAGATTAGCGCGTTCGTGCGCTGCGCCGCACTTGCAATGGAAGCCGGCTATGATGGTGTTGAGGTGATGGGCTCAGAGGGATATCTCATCAATGAGTTCCTCGTTGAACATACCAATCAGCGCAATGATCAATGGGGTGGCAGCTACGAGAATCGTATGCGCTTTGCCATTGAGATTGTGCGTCGCATGCGTGAAGCAGTTGGGCCGGACTTCATCATCATTTATCGATTGTCTGTTATCGATCTGGTTCCTAACGGCAGCAGCTGGGATGAAGTCGTGGCACTGGCAAAAGAGATTGAGCGCGCCGGTGCCACCCTCATCAATAGCGGTATCGGGTGGCATGAGGCGAGGATACCCACCATCGCTACCTCAGTGCCGAGAGCGGCGTTTACCTGGGTGACAGCAAAGCTGCGTGAGGAAGTTAACATCCCGGTTGTTGCGACCAATCGCATCAACACGCCCGAAGTGGCCGAACAGGTGCTGGCCGATGGGCATGCAGACATGGTCTCAATGGCGCGGCCATTACTGGCAGATGAAAACTTTGTGATCAAAGCGGAGCAGGGTCGCGCAGATGAAATCAATACCTGCATTGCGTGCAATCAGGCCTGTCTCGATCACACGTTTAAGGGCGAGCTTAGCAGTTGTCTGGTTAATCCGCGGGCCTGCCATGAAACCACACTGAACTATCACCCCGGAAAAAACAAAAAGCGCATCGCAGTAGTTGGTGCCGGTCCGGCGGGTCTGACTGCCGCCACAGTCCTTGCATCGCGTGGGCACAGCGTGTCTTTGTATGAGTCCAGCAGCGAAATTGGCGGGCAGCTGAACATGGCAAAGGTGATTCCGGGCAAGGAAGAGTTCCACGAAATGCTGCGCTACTTTTCCAGGCAGGTAGAGCTGACTGGTGTCACCTTGCATCTCAACACAGTGGCGGAGCCCGCCACGCTAAGCGGCTTTGATGAAGTGATCGTGGCCACCGGCGTTACACCGCGTAACCCCAAAATACCGGGGCAGGATAGTCCGTCGGTACTGACATACATAGACGTGTTGAAGCATCGCCAGCCAGTTGGGCGACGTGTGGCGATTATCGGTGCCGGTGGAATCGGCTTTGACGTCGCCGAGTACCTGGCGTCGGACGGTGAATCCACAACAGAAGATCTGTCAGCATGGCTGGCGGAGTGGGGCGTCGAAGATCCCTCCGTCGCGCGCGGTGGAGTTGTGCAAGCCGCCCCGGAACGCGCAGATCGGGAAATCTATCTGCTACAGCGCTCTGAGGGTAAGCCAGGTGCCGGCCTCGGTAAAACCACCGGCTGGATACACCGCGCCAATCTAAAAAAAGCCGGTGTACTAATGGTAAACGGCGTCAGCTATCAGGAAATTACCGACGAAGGGCTGCGCGTCGCCTACAAGACTGATCAGAGCGAGGAAGTACTTGGCGTCGATACGATTGTATTGTGTGCAGGGCAGGAACCGCGTCGCGATCTTTACGATCAGTTGCGTGATGTAAACACCTCGACGGTCCATGTCATTGGCGGTGCGCACGAGGCGTCAGAGCTCGATGCAAAAAGAGCGATTAATCAGGCCGCAAGGCTTGCTGCGCAGATCTGATAGCCCGCTGTAGTCCAACCGGACAGTATTACCCAACGCACGTTCGCAACGGGCCTGTGTACAGGCATATTTTGCAATTGTTTTATGAATAGTAATGTTCATTTGCCTTTCGGAAATTGGGCGAATTACGGCCAAATAGTGCGGAGATACCGGAAACTACAGGATAAAAAGTAAAACCATCGAGCTTAGTTCGTGCATCTGCGAACCGCCGCCAGGGTAAGTGAATCAGCGAAGCCTGTGATATAGTTTTGCCCGTTCGTAGGTCGCTTACTACGGTTATTCATGGACGTAGCTGAGAGCCTGGCCACACGCATAACCCTGCTTGATTCCTAAGTCCGAACTGGAAGTACCCGGGCGCTGGACTGACGGGCAGTTGTAGTTTTTTTCCGTCGTACAGCGGTCAAGTTGTGGGGCAAATTCAACGGAGCATAAGCGAATGCGTACCGTCGACGTAGGTCGGTATTTAAAAGCATCGAGTAGAATCGATGGGTGGTTTTCCAAAGACGCTGCAAGGTTGTTTAGCTGGGTAGATGAAATTCAGAAAGCCAACGATGTGGTTGGTGATCTTTTCGAAATTGGGTGTCACCATGGCAAGAGCAGTCAGCTGCTCGGTTTGTTTGTCAGGCCCGAGTCAGAAACGATGGCAGTGTGCGACTTATTCGGCATGCAGTCTGACAACGTATCCCGTTCCGGTGAGGGTGACCGCGATATCTTCGAAGACAATATGCAACCGGTTAGAGAGCTGGGTGTAAAGTACAAAGTCTTCCAAAAAAACTCACTCTCGCTAACATCGGCCGACATCGGCGAGAACTATCGATTCTTCCATGTCGATGGTGGACATAACCCCGACGAAGCACTGGGCGACCTCCGGCTTGCCGCAGAGTGCCTGCACGAAAAGGGTGTGATCGCACTCGACGATCCGTTCAGAACTGAATGGCCTGGTGTTACCGAAGGGCTTATCCGGTTCCTTGATGAGTGGTCAGACTTTGAGGCCGTCATCGTCGGTTGTAACAAGATATTGCTCACGCGCAAGCCTGCAAGTTCAATGTATACAGATGAGTTCGAGTCACAGTCTGCTCAGGACGATTTCAGATTCGGCTATCCCTGGCGCATAAAGCCGATGCCGTTTCATAACGCGCAGCTACGCGTGCTTTACGTACCCGACTATCGTCAGAAAAAGTCGATCGGCAATCTGGCACGCAAGGTCTTTTACTCGACGTCATTGTCCAAGGGGGCGAGAGCAAGAGAATATGACTATGTTAATGGCCAGGTTCGAGACAAAGCCACCATCTCATAACTCTCTTAACTTCCCATGAGTAAGGTTGAAGCGCCAGCCGACGCGGACCAGCGCCGTGCTGCATCGCCAATCGTTTGTTACCGCACTGATCAGCTGCCCGCTTTTCAACCGGCACTGTACGCGTCGGCTCGTGAGTCAATGGTCAAGGTTGACGAGGTTCGGGTGGAGCCTCGTAACGCGAATACGTTTACCGTTAAAGCGGGCCAGTTTTTTCGCATCGTCAGCATTGAAGGTTCACAGGTTGGTGACTTAAATCTGTGGAACGCCAGTGACGTCAGCGAGCGCTTTTTTAGCGGTAAAACACGACAGCTACATGCAAGCCATGTGACTACTGGCGATAGGTTGTGGAGCAATCTGCCCAATCTGCGACCGATGGCGACCATCACTCACGACACCCTGTCGTGGTATGGCTGGGACAGCGACGGTGCGGGTGTTCACGACGTCATTGGTACTCGCTGCGATCCATACACCAACCACCAGTTGCTTGGCACCGACTATCACTATTGTTGTCATTCCAACTTGACCCGCGCACTTGCAGCGCACCTTGGGGTGACACTGGGGGAAGCAGAGCCCCATGTGCACGATGTATTAAACGTATTTATGTGTACCGGCTTTACACTCGATACGCACCAGTACTTTATGAAGGCGAGCCCGGTACGCCCGGGTGACTTCATCGAGTTCTTTGCCGAAATAGACCTGCTGGGGGGATTGTCTGCGTGTCCCGGCGGCAACTGTGGCAGCAGCCATTCTGACGACAGCACACCCTGCTATCCGCTGCTGGTGGAAATCTACCAGCCGCCCGCCGAGGCTATGACCGGCTGGCGCTCTCCATCTGTGAACGGTTACGACAAGTCTCACGGTATTTAA
>CAYMFQ010000047.1:24386-30561 GCA_964389335.1 uncultured Granulosicoccaceae bacterium | reverse complement strand
TGGTGCCGACGCCCGGACTCGAACCGGGACGGCTCACGCCACTACCCCCTCAAGATAGCGTGTCTACCAATTCCACCACGTCGGCTTTGTTTTCCCTGCAACCGGCATTTTAAACCACAACCAGCATGCAAAGTGAGTAAATTTACAACGTTAACTCTATCGTTGAATCGAGTTCAACGGGTTACAACCTAACAGCGTTACAACTTAACGGTACAACAGGTTTGGCATGCGCCACCTTCGTTGCACCGGTTGGCAAACTGCGCACGAACAGCTCTATGCGAGTGTTACCAGCCTTACTACTCCTTGGCTGCCGGCTCCGGAGCAGAAACTGCCGGCAAGTCAGACTCAGAACCACTTGTGCCACTTTCCGTCGACGAAGTTGAGGGCGTTGCCGGAAGGTCTGATTCGTTGCTGTCAGCACCTGGAGTCGCAGGCAAGTCTGATTCTACCGCAGGCTGCACTGTCTCCTGTGCTTCAGGAACAGTAATGCCGTCTACCACACTACCGATGGTAGCGGTGCGCTGTGATGCTAAATAGAACAACATCATGCTGGTACAAAAGAAGGCCAGTGCAAACATGGTTGTCATTCTTGTAAGGAATGATCCGGATCCTCTCGATCCAAAAACAGTTGACGACGCACCACTGCCAAAAGCAGCACCTGCATCAGCGCCCTTACCATGCTGGATCAGCACCAGACCTATAACACCCAGCGCTAAAAAAACATGTATTACCAGTGCAATCGTTTGCATCGATTCGTTGATCCGCTAAAAAAGTTATCAGCTTTGCAGGCTGTTGCTGGCCGCCGAGCAGATAGCCAGAAAATCTGCGCTCTTGAGCGCGGCACCACCAATTAGACCGCCGTCGATGTCTTCCCGGGCAAACAGTTCTGCCGCATTACCGGCGTTGACACTGCCACCATAAAGAATCTGAATGCCTGCTGCAGTGTCAGCACTCTGCGCAGCAATGACCTGACGAATGTGCGCGTGCACTGCCTGCGCCTGATCAGGCGTGGCTGTTTTGCCGGTGCCGATGGCCCATACCGGCTCGTATGCAACAACCGCATTCTCAAACGCCGCCGCACCAGCCAGCTCGACCAGTGCATTGAGCTGACGCTCAACGACCGCAAATGTCTGATCGGCTTCTCGCTCCTGCAGGCTCTCACCTACACAAAAAATAGGGGTCAGCCCCGCTTTTTGCACCGCTGCATGACGCTCGGCACACTGCGCATCGGACTCACCGAAAAGCGTTCGGCGCTCGGAGTGACCGATGATCGCATACTGGCAGCCGTACTCTGCGAGCATAGTGGCCGACACTTCACCAGTGAACGCACCCGATTCAGCTGCGCAAGCGTTTTGCGAACCCAGCTTAACCGACGAACCGGCAATGGCCTCGGCAACGTCTGGTATGTGCAGACTAACAGGGCACACGACAACGTCGATATCGCCAGGTGCAGCACTGGCAATTTCACTGGCCAGGGCGCTGACACTACTGCGGGAGCCATTAAGCTTCCAGTTGCCGGCAACTAAAGGAGAACGCATGTGGGTGGTCTCGGTCACGGGTGTGACGGGTTTATTGGTGGCCAGACTATCGGCCGTTCAAAAGCGCGCAAGACTAACCCGCGCACCGCCAAATTGCAATCCAAAGAAGCTGTCGGAATGCCAACAAGAGTGTAGTTACATCCCGAAGAATTTCTATTGCATCCGGCGCGGTGCGCCGGATGCCCGCAAATTATCCGAGCCAGCCCGGTGATCCAGGGGTGGAAGTTTGCGACAAATGCCGAGTCAAACCGGATTCGGCGGCGCGTCGACAACGCCGCACGAGAGTGAAACGCGTATCGATTAACCGAGTACTTTGCCGACGGCTTCCGCCACTCGATGGCAAATCTTTTCCACGTCATTGGCCACCCTGCCTTCAACCATAACCCGCACTACAGGCTCCGTCCCTGACGGCCGCAGCAGCACGCGACCGGCATCACCGAGTTCGCGCTCGGCTTCCGCCACAACATCCTGCACCTGCGGGTTGTCGTTCAGTGCTTCCCGATGGCTCAGAGGGACATTGACCAGAACCTGCGGATATCGGGTCATACCACCGCGCAGCACGGCCAGCGGCTCACCAGATTCCTTCACGTAAGCAAGTATCTGCAAAGCAGCAACCAAACCATCACCGGTGGTGGTGCGATCAAGACAGATGATATGCCCTGATGATTCACCACCGAGCATCCAGTCGCGATTGCGCAGCTCTTCCAGCACGTACCGGTCACCAACTTTCGCACGCACAAAGTCCACACCCAGCTCTCGCAGGCCGTGCTCAAGCCCCAGGTTACTCATCAGGGTTCCGGCAACGCCTTCAACTTTTTCACCGGCTTCGAGACGCGCCTTAACCAACACGTAGAGCAGCTCATCGCCATCAACCACTTCGCCACGATGATCAACCATAATCAGCCGATCCGCGTCACCGTCGAGCGCCACACCCACATCGGCGCGCTCCATCAGAACGTGCGCGCGCAGTAAGTCGGGTGATGTGGCACCACAGTCACGGTTGATATTCAGACCATCCGGCTCTGCACCGATCGCCACAACTTCAGCGCCCAGTTCTTCAAACACACCTTTGGCGATGTGATAGGCAGCACCATGTGCCGAGTCCACAACAATCTTCATGGAATCGAGGCGCACGCCGGAAGGAAAAGTACTTTTGCAAAATTCGATATATCGACCGGGAGCATCATCAACGCGGTTGGCTCGGCCAAGTTCGGCGGAATCAACTGTTTCCATGTCCTCGGCCATCATGTCTTCGATAGACTGCTCGATCTCGTCGGGAAGTTTGGTACCTTCGGCAGAGAAAAACTTCACGCCATTGTCGTAATAAGGGTTGTGCGAAGCGCTAATCACAATGCCCGCGGCCGCTCGAAACGTGCGTGTCAGGTAGGCAACTGCCGGTGTCGGCATTGGGCCAAGCAGGCGCACATTGATACCAGCTGATGACAGACCCGCTTCCAGCGCAGACTCAAACAGGTAACCCGACACACGAGTGTCTTTACCGATAATTACCTCTCGATTGCCGTGCGAAGCCAGGACCTTCCCGGCAGCCCAGCCGAGTTTCATCACGGTACCAGCGGTCATGGGCTCAACACCGACTCGTCCGCGCATGCCATCAGTGCCGAAATACTTTCTCGCCATAACTTAGCTCCGTCAAAATTCACTGCAACAGCAGTCGTCTAAAAGGCCTGACGCTCGCAATTTCTGTGCTGAAACCTGTTTCACAGGCGACGTCGCCCGTGCAGGCCTTGCGGCGCGCAATTCAGGAAGGGTATCGGTTAGCGCGTTCGTTGCGCTTGCCGTAACTAATGTAACTATAGATCAGCTCGCGGCGGGTCGAGCCTAAACACACGAACCACTAGCCCTTAACGCACGAAGCACACCGGATAGTGTGCTTCGGGAAGGGCAGTCGCCTTAACTTGCCGGATCGGGATCCGGGTCAGCGACGGGCGGACTGGAGTCCGGCTCGTCTTTTTTAGCGTCTTTGGTGTCATCTACCGTGGCGCTGGCGCCACCGATACCACCACCGCTACTGCTATCGTCGGTCCACCCGGAAGGCGGATCGGGCATGCGACCTTCCATAATTGCGTCAATCTGCCCCACATCGATGGTTTCGTATTTGATCAGCGCGTCGGCCATCAGATGCAGTTTGTCGAGGTGCTCGCGTAACAGACTCTCGGCGCGATCGTAGTTGCGGTCAATGATAGCGCGAACTTCCGAATCGATTGATTCCTTGGTAGAACCAGAAATCTGCTTGGGCTGACTGGTGCTTCGACCCAGGAATACTTCACCTTCTTCTTCGCTGTACGCCAGCGGCCCGAGTGAATCTGACAAACCCCACTTGGTAACCATGTTGCGGGCAAGTTCAGTGGCGCGTTCGATATCACTCGATGCACCAGTGGTGACCTTGTCTGCACCGAAAATAATCTCTTCCGCCACGCGGCCGCCGTACAGAGCCGAAATGCTGCTCTCCAGCCCCAGCTTGCTGTTGCTGTAGCGATCCTGCTCGGGCAGGAACATCGTCACACCCAGCGCTCGTCCGCGCGGAATAATCGTTACTTTGTACACCGGGTCGTGGTCTGGTACGAGCCTGCCAACAATCGCATGCCCGGCCTCGTGGTAGGCGGTCAGCTTTTTCTCGTCCTCGCTCATTACCATTGAGCGCCGCTCGGCACCCATCATGATTTTGTCTTTGGCGTGCTCAAACTCGCTCATCTCAACCAGTTTTTTGTCTGCACGCGCAGCGAACAGCGCCGCCTCGTTTACCAGATTGGCGAGATCCGCACCGGAAAACCCGGGTGTGCCTCGTGCAATAAGGTCTGGCCGTACGTCGTCGGCAACCGGCACTTTGCTCATGTGTACACGCAGAATCTGCTCGCGGCCACGCACATCAGGCAACGGCACAACGACCTGGCGGTCAAAGCGACCGGGGCGAAGCAGCGCAGGGTCAAGTACGTCAGGACGGTTGGTTGCAGCGATAACAATAATGCCTTCGTTGCCTTCGAAGCCGTCCATCTCGACCAGCAACTGGTTCAGGGTTTGCTCGCGCTCGTCATGTCCACCACCCAGACCGGCGCCACGATGGCGACCGACGGCGTCGATTTCATCAATAAAGATAATGCACGGAGCGTGCTTTTTCGCCTGGTCGAACATGTCGCGCACGCGAGAGGCACCGACACCGACGAACATCTCGACGAAGTCAGAACCTGAAATCGTAAAGAACGGCACTTTCGCTTCACCGGCAATGGCTTTTGCCAGCAGTGTTTTACCAGTACCCGGCGAACCAACCATTAGTACGCCGCGCGGAATCTTACCGCCAAGTTTCTGGAACTTGCCGGGATCGCGTAGAAACTCTACCAGTTCTTCTACTTCGTCTTTTGCTTCTTCAACGCCGGCAACGTCTGCAAACGTTACCTTGACCTGATCCTCGTTCATCAGGCGCGCCTTACTCTTGCCGAACGACATGGCGCCACGTCCGCCTCCGCCTCCCTGCATCTGACGCATGAAGTAGATCCAGATACCGATAAACAGCAGGAACGGGAACGTATTCAGCAGTAATTGCAGCAGAAAATTCGGATTTTCGGGAGGCTCTGCCTTGATCTCAACACCAGCGTCCAGTAGATCGCCAATCAGTGAGCGATTGTCGGTTTCAGGACTGTAGGTGTTGAATGCGCCGCTGGATCCGCGCATGCGGCCGGTGATTTCCCGTCCGGAAATTGTCGCAGTTTCAACCTGCCCGGTTTTCACATCGTTGATGAATTCCGAGTAGCTGATCTGGGTGCCCATTTGTGCCTGGCCACCAAGATTGTTAAAGACCGCCACCAGAATGACGGCAATCACCACCCAAAGAAGTACGTTTTTAAGAAGGTCGTTCAAGCTGCAATTGCCTCAAAAGTTCTGCAATGATGCCCGTTACACATCAGTTTATACCCAATTACCGCACTCGTCTGCCTTTCGCCAGGAGGTAAACCTCTCTGCTGCGCTGCCTCGACGCGGACGGCTTGCGTGTTTTTACGACGTCAAATGCACTGCGGAGCTCGCGATTCAACTCCTCGAAACCAGCGCCCTGGAAAGTTTTCACCAGCAACGAACCACCATCGCGCAGAAACTCTCCACACATATCCAGTGCCAATTCGACCAAATACATTGATCTTGGCTGGTCAACCGCCGGTTGTCCGGTAAAGTTGGGGGCCATATCGGACAATACAAGATCCGCCTGACGGCCGTCGAGAACATCCCGCATTAGCTGCAATGTTTCGTCCTCGGTAAAATCGGCCTCAACAACATGCGCTCCGTCAATCGCGTCCATTGGTAATACGTCTACGGCGAGCAAAAAGCCTTTCGATGACATTTTTTGTGCAATGTATTGCGTCCAGCCGCCTGGTGCCGCACCAAGCTCAATGATGCAGTGATGCGGCTGGATTAGCCGGTCGCGCACGTCAATTTCTTCCAGCTTGTAAACCGCCCGCGAGCGATAGGATTGCGCTTTGGACTTTTTGACGTAACTGTCCGAATGATGCTCATCGAGCCAGCGCCTGCTGCTTTTGCTACGACTCATTGCATGCTACCCGCCGATTACTGCGGCCAATTTCAGAATAATTTTCTCGATCCCGTTACACTACCCTGCCCTTTTCGGACAG
>CAYMFQ010000047.1:0-24286 GCA_964389335.1 uncultured Granulosicoccaceae bacterium | reverse complement strand
TCGCCGGTTGTGAGAATAGGGCAAAAAGGCGTAACCGAAGCGGTAATGTCGGAGCTTGAAATCGCCCTGTCGCACCACGAGCTGATCAAGATCAAGGTCAGCGTTGGCGACCGCGACGCTCGCAACGAGGCTATCAGGCAAATTGCCGACAGCACTCGTGGTGTGGTGGTACAGAAAGTTGGCCAGACGGCTGTGCTGTTTCGGCGCAACCATGAAAAACCAGTGATTATGTTTCCGCGCTAGGAGCGGCCCCATTGGCAGATCAGACGCCGGTCAGATATAACTTACTGTGCAGATCTCATACTCTTTGACCCCGCCCGGCGCTTCAAACTCAACGTCATCACCTTCGCTTTTGCCGATAATCGCGCGAGCCAATGGTGAGCTATAGCTGATTAAGCCCTGCTTTATATCGGCCTCATCGTCTCCCACGATTTTATAGGTAACGGTGGTGTCTGACTCCAGATCATTGAGTTCAACCGTTGCACCAAAGATCACCTTGCCGTTCGCGTTCATTTGCGTCACGTCGATGACCTGGGCGTTCGAGAGCTTGCCCTCGATATCTTTTATACGGCCTTCAATAAAGCTCTGCTGTTCGCGCGCGGCGTGATACTCGGCGTTTTCTTTCAGATCACCATGCTCCCGCGCTTCGGCGATTGCCTGAATTACGCGAGGTCGCTGGTTTGATTTGAGATCGGTCAGCTCTTCTTTTAGTTGTTCAGCGCCTGCTGCAGTCAGGGGAACCTTGCTCATACCAACTCCTCGTGTAGCTCGTGCAGATTATAAATATTTTTATAGGGGCTTTCTTTCAAGGCCTTGCAGATGGCATTACCGGCAGCCACCGTCGTGGCATACGCGATCTTTTGGTTCAGGGCCTCACGGCGAATCAGAAACGAGTCCGAAATAGCCTGGCGGCCGTCCGTCGTGTTGATAATCAACGATATCTCGTCATTTTTAATTTTATCAACAATATGTGGACGTCCCTGCTTAACTTTATTGACCAATTCGCAAGGAAAACCGGCTTCGATCACAGCCGCATGCGTACCGCCTGTCGCCACCATGGTGAAGCCTGCCTGATGCAGCATCGCTGCCAACTCGGGTATGTGTTTTTTATCGGCATCGCGAACACTCAACAATGCGACACCTTCCTCAGGTAAACGCATACCGGCGGCCAGTGAACTCTTGCCAAACGCCTCGGCAAAAGTGCGACCACTGCCCATAACCTCGCCGGTAGACTTCATCTCCGGGCCCAACAGCGGATCGACTCCCGGAAACTTAACAAACGGGAACACAGATTCCTTCACAGCAAAGTGCTTCGATTGCACGGTCGCGCCACAACCCTGCTCCGCCAGCGTTTTTCCGGCCATACAGCGAGCGGCGATAGAGGCAAGTGGCACACCCGACGCCTTCGACACAAACGGCACGGTGCGGGATGCGCGCGGATTAACCTCGATAATAAAAATATCGTCGCCCTTGATGGCAAACTGCGCATTAACCAGCCCGACCACACCCAGTTCCATCGCCAGTGTGCTCATTTGCGTTCGTAACTGCTGCTGCACAGATTCGGAAAGGCTATAAGGCGGCAGCGAGCATCCGGAATCTCCGGAGTGCACACCGGCCTGTTCGATATGCTCCATGATGCCGCCGATGGTGACGGTTTTGCCGTCGCAGATCGCGTCTACATCAACTTCAATCGCATCGTCGAGAAAGCGATCAAGCAGTACCGGTGAATCATTGGAAACGGCTACGGCCGTGGCGATGTAATGGCGAAGTTCGTCATCACTGTAGACAATTTCCATCGCGCGTCCGCCGAGCACATACGACGGTCGCACCACCAGCGGATAGCCAATATCACCGGCAGCCTGCAATGCTTCGTCGAGCGTGGTTGCAGTTTGATTGGGCGGTTGTTTCAGCTTTACCCGATCAACCAGTTGTTTAAATCGTTCGCGATCTTCGGCCAGATCAATGGCGTCTGGAGAGGTGCCGATGATCGGTGCACCATTGCTCCACAGCTCGTTTGCAAGTTTGAGTGGCGTCTGCCCACCGTATTGCACAATGACCCCGGTCGGATTTTCAACGTGCAGCACTTCCGTTACATCTTCCAGCGTCAGTGGCTCGAAATACAGACGGTCTGATGTGTCGTAATCAGTCGAGACAGTTTCCGGGTTGCAGTTGATCATGATGGTTTCATAACCATCTTCCCGCAGCGCCAGACTCGCGTGAACACAGCAATAGTCAAACTCGATGCCCTGACCGATGCGGTTTGGCCCACCACCCAGTACAACGATTTTCTCGCGATCAGTGGGTGCTGATTCGCACTCGTTTTCGTAGGTGGAATAAAGATAGGCAGTGTCGGTTGCGAACTCCGCCGCACAGGTATCGACGCGCTTGTACACCGGACGCAAACCCAGTGCATGGCGTCGTTCACGCACGGCACTTTCTTCGACACCGCAAAGCGTGGCGATGCGCAAATCCGAAAAGCCCTGCCGCTTAAGCTGTCGCAACTCGGAGCGTTCGATATCGTCGATGTGGCGATGGCGAAGCTCTTCTTCCGAGGCAATCAGGTCTTCTATTTGCGCCAGAAACCAGGGGTCGATGCGAGTGATGTCGTGCACCTGCTCCAGTGAATAGCCCCAGCGGAAAGCCTCGGCCACGTACCACAGGCGACGGTCGCCCGGCTGACTCAACTGTAGTTGCAACTCGGTCTCGCGGTCTTCCACTGAAAGATCAGCAGGCAAAATTTCATCAAAACCGCAGACGCCAATCTCCAGCCCGCGCAGCGCTTTTTGCAGAGATTCCTGTTGATTGCGGCCAATCGCCATGACCTCGCCCACTGACTTCATCTGCGTTGTCAGTCGGCCATCAGCGGTCGGGAATTTCTCGAACGTAAAGCGCGGAATCTTGGTGACAACATAGTCGATTGCCGGTTCAAACGACGCGGGTGTCGCGCCACCGGTTATGTCGTTGCGAAGCTCGTCGAGTGTGTAGCCAATAGCAAGCTTCGCCGCGACACGGGCAATCGGGAAACCGGTCGCCTTGGACGCCAGCGCTGACGAGCGCGACACACGCGGATTCATTTCGATCACGATGAGGCGGCCGTCGTCCGGATTAACGGCAAACTGCACATTCGAACCACCGGTCTCAACGCCAATCTTGCGCAGCACGTCAATCGACGCGTTACGCATTATCTGTAGCTCTTTGTCGGTTAGCGTTTGTGCCGGTGCCACAGTGATGGAGTCACCCGTGTGCACACCCATCGGATCGAGGTTTTCGATGGAACACACAATGATGCAGTTGTCCGCAGAGTCGCGTACCACTTCCATTTCGTACTCTTTCCAGCCCAGCACAGACTCTTCAAGCAGAATTTCAGTGGTTGGAGACAGATCGAGCCCGCGCTGACAGATTTCGGTGAATTCATCGCGGTTAAAGGCGATACCACCACCACTGCCGCCCAGCGTAAACGAAGGCCGGATGATGGTTGGAAAACCGATGTCCTCAAGCCCGGCGTAGGCCTCATCCATCGAGTGCGCAATTCGGGCATTGGGTGTGGCCAGGCCAATATCTGTCATCGCATGGCGAAATTTATCGCGGTCTTCAGCCAGGTCAATGGCGGCTGGCTTGGCGCCAATCAGCTCGACTGAATATTTGTCCAGTACACCGTTGTGGAACAAATCGAGTGCGCAGTTTAAGCCGGTCTGTCCACCCATGGTTGGCAGAATTGCGTCGGGTTTCTCGCGCTCAATGATGCGCTCCACCACTTTCCAGTCAACCGGCTCTATGTAGATGGCGTCGGCTGTGGCCGGATCGGTCATGATGGTGGCCGGGTTGGAATTCACCAGCACCACACGGTAGCCTTCTTCGCGCAACGCCTTGCAGGCCTGTGCCCCGGAGTAATCAAATTCGCATGCCTGCCCAATGACAATGGGCCCGGCGCCGATCACCAGAATCGTGTTGAGATCGTTACGCCTTGGCATTGGAAGCCTCTTTCATCATCTGCGTGAAGCGTTCAAACAACGGCGCCACATCATGTGGACCCGGGCTCGCCTCGGGATGCCCCTGAAAGCCGAATGCCGGTACATCCGTTCTGCTTATACCCTGCAACGTACCATCGAATAACGAACGGTGAGTCGCACGCAAAGTATCGGGCAGACTCTCTTCACTGACGGCAAAACCATGGTTCTGGCTGGTGATCATGACTTCGCGAGTGTCCAGATCAACCACCGGATGGTTGGCGCCATGATGGCCAAATTTCATCTTTTCTGTGGTCGCGCCACTGGCAAGTGCCAGTAGCTGATGCCCCAGACAGATCCCGAACACCGGCACCTTGCCGAGGATTTGCTGAATAGCACTAATGGCGTAATCACACGGTTCCGGATCACCCGGGCCGTTAGAAAGAAATACCCCGTCAGGCTGCATGGCAAGCACTTCCGCGGCTGGCATCTTCGCATTCACCACCGTGACGCGGCAGCCCTGATCAACCAGCATGCGCAGAATATTTTTCTTAACACCGTAGTCGTAGGCAACCACGTGCAGTGGCAGGTTATCCCGCTCAACCGCTCCACGGCCCAACTGCCAGGTGCTGCTGTTCCATTCGTAAGTGTTATCGACTGTTACGTGTTGCGCGAGGTCCATGCCCTTCAGCCCGGCAAACTCGCGTGCCATGGCCACAGCTTTGTCAGCATCAGGCGCGGCAGTGGCATCAATCACCCCGGATTGCGCGCCCTTTTCTCTCAACAGCCGGGTCAGCTGCCGGGTGTCGATGTCGGCGATGGCGGCGATATTACGCGAGACCAGATAGCTCTCCAGATCGCCTTCGCTGCGAAAACTGCTGGTCAGCAGCGGCAGGTCGCGAATCACCAGACCGGCAGCATGAATCGCCGACGACTCTTCATCCTCGGAATTCACACCGGTGTTACCTACATGTGGCACGGTCAATGTAACTATCTGTCGCGCGTACGAAGGATCGGTTAGGATCTCCTGGTAACCAGTCATCGCAGTGTTGAACACCACTTCTCCGATTCCATGGCACTCGGATCCAATGGCTTGACCTTCGAGCACGGTGCCGTCGGCCAGCGCTAATAGAGCGTTTCTACGCAACCGGATGTTCTCTGTGAATTATGTGCAGGGGGGATGGCAGTGTGCTGCCGCTTGCCGCATTTTACGAAATCTCCGTTTCGCTGTCTAACCTACCAGGAGTTTGCAAACCCGCAACTGATGGACACGATCACAACGACAACAACAATATCGCGTCAACAAACCGACCTCCGCAACCTAATCGCCGCCTGCTCCGCGATCGGCGTCTTCGGTCTGGCCTTTGGTATGACCGCACCGCTGCTTTCGTTGTTACTGGAGCAACAGCAGGTATCGGCCGAGCTGATCGGGCTGAATTCAGCCATGATGCCGCTTGGTATTCTGTTGTTTGCGCCCGTTATTCCGTATTTATCAGCGCGAATGGGTCCGCGCCGGCTCGCCATCATCGCGTCACTGATCACCTGCCTGTTGTTCCTTTGTTACAAGATATTCGACAACCTCGCCGCCTGGTTTGTGATCCGCACCCTGCACGGCATGTCTATCTCAATCCTGTTCGTACTGAGTGAAGCATGGATTATTGGCTCAGTGGTCGACGAGCATCGCGGCAAGGTAGTGGCGATCTATGCCAGTGTGTTATCGATAAGTTTTGCCGCCGGACCGGCGCTTGTTGGCATTATTGGTATCAATGGCTGGCAGCCGTTTATCGTCGGCGGACTCAGCCTGCTGCTCGGCACGCTGGTTATTAGCACAATCCGCGAAGACACCAGCACCTCCGAAAACAAACCGCGCGCCGTGGGCTGGATGGCGTTTATACCCAAGGCCCCCATGCTGATTCTGGCCGTTGGCTGCTTTGCGATACTCGACTCCGCATCCCTGTCGATGCTACCGGTGTACGGCGTAGGCAATGGCATGAGTCAGAGCGACGCAGCCTTTGCACTGACTGCACTGATCATTGGCAACGTGGTACTGCAATTCCCGATTGGATGGCTTTCAGACATTTACCCGCCCCGCATCGTACTGGCCGGTTGCGCCCTGTTGACAGCTGTACTGATCTTTCCGATTCCGTGGCTATTGCACAGCCCGTGGCTGTGGCCGGTGCTCATATTGGCCGGGTCCACCGGGTACGGGGTGTATACCGTGTCGCTCAAATCACTGGGCGATCGATTCTCTGGTCAGGAGTTAATCAACGGCACAGCCGCGTTTTCAGCCATGTGGGGCGTGGGTGCTCTGGGCGGATCTGTGGCTGGTGGCTGGTCGATTGAAATCTCGACACTGTATGGCATGCCGTTCATGCTGGCCGGGGTCTATGTTCTATTATTGATTGGTTTGCTGTTGCGTCGTGGGTTCACTACTCGTTAGCTTGGTTACCGCACCGCGGGTGTTGCGCTGCGAAAGGGACATTCACTGCGGGCGCCTTCATTTTTGAAGATCAAAACGAAGCAAACAGTCTTTTTCGCGTCTAATCAGACCTGCGGGTGCCTGCGGCATTTTGAATTGCTATTCCCGCAACGCACGAGCATCCCGGGGCGCTAAAATCCTGTACTCAAATTGTTAGCTAAAAGCCTGCGCGAGACAGACTTGCACCGGCCTGGTGGTGTACTGTTAGAGTCTGTCCGAATCTGCCACATAACATGACCATAACCCATCCCTCGCTCGAGGCCATCGAGGCGACCGCCACGCGCATCGCCCCGTATATCGCACATACACCCACACTGCCGTACTATGGCAGCGAGGGGCTGGCACGGCTCAATAACAACGCCGATGTTTATCTTAAAATGGAACTGCTGCAAAAGACCGGTAGTTTCAAGGCTCGTGGTGCACTCAATGTCATCATGCAACTAACCGAGCAGGACAAACAGCAAGGCGTCACAGCATTTTCAGCAGGCAATCACGCGATTGCCACCGCGTTCGCCGCTCGCACGCTCGGCACCAGCGCCAAAGTGGTTATGCCAAAGACTGCCAATCCGTTTCGGGTTGAGACCTGTAAAAAGCTGGGTGCGGAAGTTATCTTCGGCGCTGACATCGGTGAGCTCACGCAAATTGTCGACGACCTGCATCGCAATGAAGGTCGTACCATCGTGCACCCGTTTGAAGGTCAGCATACCTTTGCCGGCACAGCCACAGTTGGACTGGAACTAAGTCAGCACGTGCGCAACCTTGATGCGGTGATTGTGCCGGTCGGCGGTGGCGGACTGATTGCCGGTATCGCAACCGCAATAAAGCTGACGCAACCCGACTGCCAGGTCATTGGAGTCGAACCTGAAGGTGCCTGCGGCATGTCAGATAGTCTGGCGCAAAAAGCCCCGCTCGAAAAAGTGGTGGTAAACACCATCGCAGACAGCCTTGGTGCGCCTTTGCATCTGCCGCAGTCGTTTGCCATTGTGCAGCACTTCGTTGATGAAATAGTCAGGGTTTCTGACGCGCAACTGGCTGACGTTATGCAACTGATGTTCACTGATTTAAAACTCGCCGTTGAACCTGCCTGTGCAGCGGCCATGGCGGCATTGATGTACCCGTTAAACGA
Organism: uncultured Granulosicoccaceae bacterium; assembly: GCA_964389335.1. GTDB lineage: Bacteria > Pseudomonadota > Gammaproteobacteria > Granulosicoccales > Granulosicoccaceae. The sequence goes on along the minus strand of CAYMFQ010000047.1, from coordinate 16,734 downwards.
AAAGCTGACCAATAAAAAAGTCGCGCTGATTCTGTGCGGCACTAATATTGATCATGCGACATTCCAGCGCTATACCAGCAGCCAGGAGTCTGCGCGGTAGAAGTCCGCGCAGGCTCCTGGACTAATCCATCAAGGAATTCTATCAAATGGCAGTGATTGAACTGGAAACGGTGAAACCCAACGGCAGCCGAGGCGGTGGGGGCAACAGTGGTGGTAGCGGCCCTTCCTTTGGTGGCGGCAATTTTAATTTACCCAACTTCATGGGCAGCCTTGGGCTGGTACTTGTTGTTGGTATCGGTCTGTTTTTGTGGTCAGCGTTTTATACCGTACCCAGCGACTCGGTGGGGCTGGTGACACGCTTTGGCAAATACGTTAAAGAAGAGCCTGCAGGCCTGCATTTCAAAATTCCCGGTGGTGTCGACGATGTCATGATCGTACCGGTTAAGCGGCAGCTCAAGCAGGAGTTCGGGTTTGCCACACCCGGTGCCACCAACCCGAATCAAAACCGTACTGATCTGCAGGCACAAAGCCAGATGGTCACCGGTGATCTCAATGCAGCGCTGGTCGAATGGGTCGTGCAGTTCCGCATCGAAGACCCGCGAAAATACCTGTTCGATGTACGCAACCCCGGTGAAACCCTGCGTGACCTTTCCGAGTCCGTGATGCGTGAAGTGGTCGGTGACCGCACAGTAGACGAAGTCATCACTATTGGTCGACAGGAAATAGAAGATGAAGCACTGGTCAAGATGCAGCAACTGACCACCAAGTACGGTATCGGTGTCAGCATCGACCAGGTGCAGCTCAAAAACATCAACCCGCCACGACCAGTGCAGGAATCGTTTAACGAGGTTAACCAGGCACAGCAGGAAAAAGAAAGCCTGATTAACGCTGCCCGACGCGAGTACAACAAAGTGGTCCCGTTAGCCGAAGGTGAGAAAGACCAGCGCATTCGTGCAGCAGACGGCTATCGGCTTAAGCGCATCAACGAAGCCGAAGGTGATGCCGCACGATTTAACGCCATATTCAAAGAATACCTAAAGGCACCTGAAGTAACACGCCGACGCATTTACATAGAAACCCTGCAGGAGGCACTACCCGGTCTTGATGCCAAGGTCATCGTCGATACCGATTCACAACAGGTGCTGCCACTGATGCACCTTGACTCAAAAACAGGAGCCATCAAATGAAAGCCATAACTGGTATTCTTATCGCCCTGTTTTTGTTTCTCATCGCAAATTCTTTTTATGTTGTGCGTGAAACCGAACAAATCATTATCACCCAGTTTGGCAAACCCGTGGGTGATCCGGTTACCACCGCCGGGCTCAAAATGAAACTGCCGTTCATACAAAACACCAACCCGATTGAAAAACGCATACTCGAATGGGACGGCAGCCCCAGTAACATGCCAACCAAAGATAAACTCTACATCGCCGTTGACCTGTTTGCGCGCTGGCGCATCGTTGATCCATTACAGTACTTTCTGCGTTTGCGTGACGAGCGCAGTGCGCAGTCGCGGCTCGACGATATCCTCGGCAGTGAGACCCGCAACGCCGTAGCCAAACACGAACTGATAGAAATTATCCGCACCACCAGCGATCGTACACCGCTGCGTGATGCTTCATTGTCGGACGAAGATCTGGCAACACTGGGCAGTCTTGTGCCAATACAAAAAGGCCGCGCGCTCATTGAACGCGAGATCTTCGATGCAGCCGCACCGAAGGTAGAGGTGTTTGGCATCGAGCTCCTCGACATTCGCTTTAAGCGCATTAACTATAACGAGAGCGTAAGACCTAAAATCTACGACCGCATGATTAGTGAGCGACGCCAGATTGCCGAGCGCTTCCGCTCTGAAGGCAACGGTGAAGCGGCACGTATCAACGGCTTTCGCGAGCGAGAACTCAACAAGATACAATCAGAGGCGTATCGCGAAGTAGAGGAAATTCGCGGCGAGGCAGACGCCAAGGCCACAGAAATCTACGCACGCGCCTACAACCAAAGCGAAGAGGCGGCAGACTTCTATGAATTCCAGAAAACCATGGAGATGTACGAGTCGGTAATAAAAGATAACACCACACTGATGCTCTCCACCGACAGTGAATTGTTTCAGTACCTCAAGAGCATGGATCCAACGGTGGAATAAACGTCACACGGGCGTGTCAGTACCATGGAATACAACAAGGAAGAAACGAGGCTGCTCGAATCAATCTATCTGACCGACGATGCCGCTGCCAGACGCAAAACCGTTATCAACGCGCTGGCACCGGGCATTGACGATCAGGTTATTGATATCGGTACCGGCCCCGGGTTCGTGACTCTGGAACTTGCCGAAAGGGTCGGTCGAAGCGGATCGGTTGCTGGCGTGGACACCAGTGAGTCTTCACTTAAGCTTGCACAAAACAGATGTCAGCACCTGCCTCAGGTAACGCTGCAGCCTGCTAGTGCAACCGACCTGCCCTTTACCAGTAGCACTTTTGACTGCGCGGTTTCCGTTCAGGTTTTCGAATATATCGAATCCGTTGAAGCTGCGATCAGCGAGATGCATCGAGTGCTAAAGCCGGGTGGAAGAGCAGCGATAATCGCAACCGACTGGGATTCAATCATCTGGAATGCCAGCGACACTACGCTGATGAAAAACGTGCTGCAGGCGTGGACTGAACACTGCGCCCATACCAACCTGCCGCGAACATTAATACCAAAGCTCAGAGCAGGTGGCTTTACCGTCCTGTCGGCCAATCCGCTACAGCAGTTCGCCACGGACTTCTCACAATCTACTTATGCATACCATGTGGTACCGTTTGTTGGTAACTTTGTGACTGGTCGACAAGGCTTGTCTGCCGCAGATACTGACCGTTGGGCACAAGACCTGGACAACTGCGCCCAGCGCGGTGAGTATCTATTCTGGCTCAACCAGTTGATGGTTGTTGCACAGAAACCTCAATAGCCAGAGGCGTCAACGTCCACCCTGCGCAAATTGCTGAAGTCATCGTACAGTTGGTAAGTACATAATGAAAAATGAAGACACAGGTTTTAGCCGGCTAGTATCCGCACTCGGGTTTTCAACCAAAGGGCTAACACGTGCGCTGAAGCAGGAGACCGCTTTCCGGCAGGAAGCTCTGCTTGCACTGGTACTGATACCCGCTGCCGTCATACTGGGCAATAGTGGACTTGAGCGCGCCATGCTGACTGCCAGCGTGCTACTGGTGCTGATTGTAGAACTGCTCAACACCGGCATTGAAGCCGTCGTCGACAGAATCGGCGACGACTATCACGACCTTGCCGGATACGCAAAGGACGTCGGCTCGGCGGCGGTTTTAATTGCGCTGGTGCAACTGATTGTGGTTTGGGTCCTGATCCTCACAGACTAACGCCTCAGATCGTGGGGCAAAACACCGCAGGATTTGTTAACCCGTGTTGTGCTTCAATGTAAGCTCACGATGAAAAGGAGGCAAATCGATGAGCGAAAAAACTTTTGCAGCAACAGGTGCATGCCTGTGCGGTTCCGTCACTTACACAGCAACTGTTAAAAGCGGCGCCGGCGCATGCCATTGTCGCATGTGTCGAAGCTGGAGCAGCGGGCCATTCATGGCGGCACACGCTGTTGATACCGTGCAATTTACCGGGGCAGAGTACATCACCCGCTACGCCTCGTCAGAGTGGGCGGAGCGCGGGTTCTGCAACCGCTGTGGCAGCAACCTGTTCTACCACCTGCTACCCAGACCCGGCCTGCCCGACGGCGAGTACATACTGTCCGCTGGCACGGTTGCGGAACAACCGCAACTGGAATTCGACAACGAGGTCTACTACGAGCAGTCACCTGGCTGGTACGCCTTCACCGACGAAGAAAAGCGCACACGCCTGACCGAAGCGGAAATCATGGCTATGTATGGCGCAGGTTAACGCTTATGCCGTCTGCAGCAAAAACGCCGTGGATTCGGTATGAGCAACGCATCGCCGCAGTAATGGAATATATACACGCCAACCTGCACGAGTCGCTGAGTAACGATCAACTGGCTGACGTCGCGCACCTGTCGCCGTACCACTGGCATCGAATCTACCGTGCCATCACGGGTGAATCAGCGGCCGCTACCGTGAAGCGCAGCCGACTCAACAAAGCCGCGGCAGACCTGATTCGAACAGACAAGGCAATCGAAGCCATTGGTAAAAGTGTGGGGTATCCGGAAGTACACTCTTTCACCCGCACATTCAAGGCTTACTATGGCGTCGCACCGGGCCAGTTTCGGCAGGCCAACAAAATGGCCGCGGAACAGGATATCGCTTCGGGCAATGTTGCACAGACGAGTTACCCTGTTGCGGTTGATACCAAACCCGATATGCACCTGGTTGGTCTGTGGCACGAAGGCGACTATATGGAAATTGGCCAGACCTTCGAAAAAGTGATGGCGTTGTGCCAGATGAACGGCATACTGCCAACCGATCCACTGACCGTCGGGGTCTACTATTGCGACCCCGACATTACAATTACCAGTTACCTGCGCAGCTTTGCAGGCGTGGTAGTAGACGCTGCCACGGCACCGCCAAACGGACTTGAATACATTCAGTACAACGGTGGCAACTTTGCCTGCATGACCCATCAGGGGCCATACGCCCTACTCAATCAGAGTTACCACTGGCTGTATGGGTGCTGGTTACCAGATTCCGGTTACTCGGTGCGGGATCAGCCGTGCTGCGAGGTCTATCTGAAAACACCCGTAAACACAGACCCTGCCGACCTGCTAACGCAGATTTGCCTACCGATAGCATAGCCACGCCAACCGGACCGGTTAAAACCTTAACAACGATGGAAAATTGCGAACTTCCGTAAACTTCTGATGCACTGATCTCTTTTAATTTGACACGACCCTCAAATAACTTAACCAGCCAGCATTCATTTATTGGCGCCCGTGCCGTCATTCGGGACGAGCGGCACACTGGCCGGGAAGTACATTAGCAGGTAGTAGACGTATTTTTGCCTCGCGGTCCCTGGCCTGCAGTCAGAATAAAAACAATTAGAAGGAGTAGCCAACCGTGTCATCCTGCCAGTATCAGTACGATTTTTATTTCGCTTCCCCCGAGTCACACCTCGCCTTTCAAAACCTGATACCGGAAGGCACCAGCACTGAAGAAATACCCACACTATTAGGTTTCGCAAACATTCTCGATGAGGATAGCGAGCACCTGGAATACTACTCGCTGCAGGAAAGCCACGCGGAGCTGAGCTTTAATAACTCGACCAGTTCATCACTGAACGATGCACTTGTCAGAAAATTTAAAGATTACGGTTGTGAATTTTGTATTGTTGATATCTTTAACGATCAGGTCGGAGAGGGCTGTAAAGTCTATCTGCATCGTGGCAAACCAGTCAGTGGCGACGAACTTGACACACTGCTTCAACAATACGACGTGGCGGACGACCCTGAAGACCTGTTTCACAACGATACCAGCAGTCTTGAACGTGCACTGGCAGCGGGCCTTAACGTAAACAAGGTGATCGATGAACAGCCTTTGCTGGCGATCGCTTACGACAACGAAAATAAACCCGCTTTCGACCTGCTGCTGAAACACGGTGCAGCAGTGGATATAACTAACTACGACGAACCGCTGCTACTACACATCGCAAGCTCTGCATCCTACGATCATCTGGGGTTTATGCAGACGTTGATTAAAAATGGTGCGGACTACAACCAGATCAGTGACGACGGCGGGTCTTTCCTGTGGCATCTGGGAGGGTCAGATTTAACCTTACGTAAAAACCTGATCGAACAGAACGCAATCTTCCAACGCCCGGAAGACGCCTACTCCGACGAACAGGAGCCAGGTGAAAACCTCTTCACTGCCGCCACGCACCACGATGAAGAAATGATCAGCCGGTATCACGAACAGCTCGTTGGCGACCCGGAAAATCATTCAGACATGGCGCAGCTTTATAGCCAGACTAACCGGTCCGCCGAGCTGCAGTCATTGCTGGATCAGCCAGGATTCAACAAAGACAGTATTGTTGATCTGCTCAGCAGCGCCGCCGAATGCGGAAGCCACACTACTGTCGGCACTTTACTGAAAGCGGCGGATCAACACAGCGTCAGCCTGACAGATCATGCGTCGGATATCATCAATGACCTGGCCCGCTACAACAATTGTTTTACACAATTGGCAGACATCGCTGAAAAACACCCGGATGAAATCAGCACCCACGCTGTAAGCTACGCCATTGCCTACGGCGCCGATGTAAACCTGAAGATTCTGCTGACCAACAGCAGCAGGGACAATACGGAATCACTGCTGATAGAGAATCTGTATGATGTCAGTGCGCCACAGGCACAACTGCTGATTGATCACGGTGCGAACCCCCTCTACACGGAGTTCGAAGGCCAGTACCTGCTGACCGAAGCGATGTGTGACGACGATGAAGAATCGTCAATCAATGATGGCGTGCGCTCGGTATTAGTTGCGTGGCTACACCAGCAATCTCCGGAAGTTGCCGCCCGTCATTTCCTGATGATTGGCGAACCGCAATTGGCTTCAACGCACGTAGCAAAGCTAAACGAAGGCGATCTTGATTCCGAAAGCTTACAGGCCCTATACCATAAAGCACTGGAATCGGGTGCGATTGATGCCATCAGCAAACTCGAAAGCCTTGGCGCCAGCACTGATTCCGACGGCGACACACCAGCTATTGTGCTGGCAGTAGCGTCAAACAATAGCAATACCTGCCGTCACTTGCTGCAGCAGGGAGCAGATGCCAACACCATCATACCGGCAGACTACCTAAACGATGACGATGAATTCGACGACGAACAGGTCAACGAATTGTTGGGCGCCCTCGGTGTTAAAGAGGGTGCGCTAGACGACAATACCGAATCATTGATATTTGTCGACACAGATGCCCCCGGTGAAGGCGCTGACTGTCTGATGCTCGCCGCCATCCACGGCAATACAGAGATAATCAATTTGCTGATCGATGCGGGTGCAGACGCGACCCGTTCAGATAAGAATAAACTGACCGCACTGATGTACGCCGCCGCCAACGGACATGCGGACGCTGTATCCGCATTACTGGCAGCCAGAGCAAACGTTGAAGCTGTCGAGTCTCGTGGCAATACAGCGCTACACTATGCGGCGATGGCAGGCTCCCCGAATAGCTGCAAGCTGTTGATAAACGCCGGCTGCAAAGTCGACACACAGAACACCACTAACTTTAACACTCCATTGAGCGTGTGCTGTTTTTCCGAAGGCTTTAGCGAGTCCACTTTGGAGACGCTGCTCAACAACGATGCCGACATCAACAAGAAAGACGTCGACGGACACTCGCCATTGATGTTGTCCTGTCTTTATCAAAACCGGCAACTCACCGCCTTCCTGCTGTCAAAGGGAGCTGACGTCAATCAGGTAAGTGGCGAGGCTTTCACCGCATACGACCTCTTTAAATTGTCTGGTCGCAAGGCGATCGGCTTCAGTGAGAGCGATCTATTGCCCACAGCAGGCAACATAAAAGCTAAAAAGTTATTGGCCAAAACCAAAAGGTTCTCACTACAAGCGGTGATTGTCGCCGTGGTTGCCGCACCAGTTGCGTACTTTAGCGCCATTGCCGGAGGTGTAATCGCCATAGCCGGCCTGGCATTTTTCGTCTACCGGGAAATCAAAGCACAGCGTGAGTATAAAGAAATCCTGGAAAGCGGCGTCAGCATCTCAGACAACCCCATGATGACGAACTTCATGAGCGTCATGACCAACGCTCAGGATATGCTTGCCGAGGAGGAAGCAAGAAACCAGGATATCATCGATTCCTGGGACGACGAAGACAAAGCAGCTTAGTGATATGCGTCTGCACGGCAACAGGTTGCCGTGCAGACGCAGCGACACTACACACAATGTTTGCGAAAGAACTCCGCCACTTCCCTGCACCATAAGTCATCCGCGACATCCGCAGACAAACTGTCTCGCGCCGCCTGCAATTCATCAGCAGACATTAACTCCGCGCCAAACATATCGATCAGATCGGTCGCAAACTCGCGATTGTATTCCGGGTGGAACTGCACCGATAACGCCGGAAAGTCATACGCCAGCGCGGCAACCGGACAGTGCGCGGCCGAGGCAATAACCGTGGCGCCCGGTGGCACTTCCTCTACCTGGTCCTGGTGAGCCAAAAACGCATGGGTACTCTCACCGCGATCTTCGAATTCTCTGGAACCAGTGACAAAACCCTTATCTGACTTGTCTGCCCTGCCCCCAAATATGTCAGCCATAATCTGATGGCCAAAACAGATGCCAAACATCGCCACCCCTGCTGATCGCATCTGCTGCAGGTTGTCACGCAGCGGCTGCATCCAGGGTGTATCGTCGTAGACGCCCTTTTCAGAGCCGGAAATTATAATACCGTCCAGATCGTCAGGCTCCGGCGGGATGGCATTACCGGCAATGTGTACCCATGAAAACTCCGCCTCTGGCAGATGACTCTCGATCCAGCGTATTACCTGAGGCCCTGTATGGCCGTATTTCTCGGTCAGGGCATCACCGGTTACACAGTCGTAAACAACAATTCGCATTCAGGCTCCGGGGGTGATCTGGGTGACGCCCGAAGTGTATATCAGCACGGGTGGGCAATACAGAACATTAGGGTTTTACGCCGTAGAACGCAGAAAGGCCCACAGATGTGGGCCTTTCACTTAGCTGCCGGAACCCTGGAGGTGTTACATGTAATCCTGGTAGCTATCACTCTCGTGGACAAACGCAGATATGATCGCGTACACGGTAAAAGCCACTGCGGCGACCAGAATCAATATCACCACGGCCGGCTGATCGGCGAATGTAAAGTAAGCTTCGGCGCCTTCCCATGTGGTTATTGGACTCGCATTCATGTTGTTCTCCTTTGTATCAGGCTGCTGAAGGGACAGTGCTGCTGTTGGCGGGCACCGCTTCCGGATAGGCCGGTAATGGCACTTCCACCGCGTCGAGGCCAACCACTTCGGCGTTGGCTGGTACGCGAAGGATTCCAATTTTGGCCATCACAAACGACACGACAAAGCCCGGAATAAAACCAAGGGCCGCCATGACCGCCGCACTTTTAAGCTGCCCCATAAAGCTGATATCGGGACCGACCACATTCGGGAATCCGCTGAAAATACCCAGTCCAACAACACCGATCAAACCACCAACGCCATGCACTGCGAAAGCACCGACTGCATCATCAATCTTCAATGCGCGGGTCATGAACTTATCCACCAGCGGAACGATAACCCCCGCGCTGACGCCAAGTAAGAATGCAAGCCCCGGATAGTAAAGATCGAGACCGGATGCGGCCGCGAAAATACCCGCCAGTGCGCCGGACATCATCCAGAACGGTTGCCTAGTCACGACATAAGCGCCAATGATACCGCCCGAAAAAGCCATTAGCGTATTAAAGCTAATCGCCGACAACGTAACCGGCGTGCCAAATATCGTCGTCCACTGCGCACCGTTGTTGTAAATAATACAGCCGCCGAGAAAACCGAAGAATCCCACGATAATTAACATCAAACCGATGATACTCATCGGCACACTATGGCCCTGCAAATCAACCGGCTTGCCGGACTCGGTAAATCTGCCAACGCGTGGACCCAGGTTAATCAAAACACCCAGCGCAAAGAATCCCGCAACCATATGTACGCATCCCGCTGCACCAAAGTCATGAAAGCCCCATTGTGTGGTGAGCCATCCATCAGGATGCCAGCCCCACGACGCCCCCAGAATCCAAACGACGGAGCCGAGTAAGATTGCGAGTATCAAGAAACTGCCGACGCGTATGCGCTCTATCACCGCACCGGAGAAAATAGATGCGGTCGTCGCCGCAAACAGAACAAACGCACCCCAAAAAATACCGGAGGCATTGTCGGCAAGATTGGGCCCCATAGCGGCTGACCATGGCAAGCCACCTGCACCCGCGGCATGGTCAGGCGTAAAGCCCTGATACATGGCCAGGTATACCCACCAGCCGAAAAAGTAAAAAGTCGGAATGATAAAAGCAAAAGCGAGGATATTCTTTACCCCAGATGCCAGCACATTCTTCTGACGAGAAGCGCCCATTTCATAGGCGAGAAAACCGACATGTATGATGACCATCAAGCCTGTGCACCACCAATAGAACACCTCACTATTGATGGTGCCTGACATTTCAAACATCGTTTGCAATTCAGAAAGTGTAAGTTCAGTTGTTTCCATGGGTTACCCTTGGTTGGCCAGTAAACGTTACTGCGCCACAAGGTTACCTGCGATACCAAAGCAGGTTCGCTGCTCTTTTTGCACACCCATGCTGCATTTTGGTAGGGCGCACAGCAGTGTCGGCGAGGTGCAAACCGGTCATTGCAACTGTAAATAATGATGGCAACAAGGCTTTTTCCGGGCGGAACAGCCGCTACTCATTTATGCTGAATGCGATAGTTTTTTGAAATAGTTGAGGTAGCCATGAAAGCAATTACCCGGTCCCTGTTAGCTTTAACGCTGCTGGTGTTCACCACAATCACATTTGCAGCGGAAATCGTCAACATCAACAAAGCAGACGCCGCCGCCATCCAACAAAACCTGACAGGCATTGGTCCGGTAAAGGCTGAAGCAATTGTTCGCTACCGCAGCAAGGTAGGGAAGTTTAAAAACCTTGACGACCTGCAGAACGTTACCGGTGTCGGGCCGGCGTTAATCAAAAAGAATAAAAAGCTGCTATCGCTCAGCAAAGGCGTCACGAAGGGTGATGCTAAAGCCTATTCGTCTGCAAAGAAAAAAGCCTCAGCCTCTCGCTCTACAACCAGCAAAACGACGGCGAAGAAAGCAACAACCACCAGCAAATCAAGTTCGACCAACAGTACTGGAACCACCAGCAAACCAGACAATGCCGGGAAGAGTAAAAGTAAAAAGGCGAAGACTGCCAAAGCAAACAAAAGCAAAGACAAAAAATCAAAAACCACTAAAAGCACATCGAAGAGTAAGCCCAAAAACAACAAGAAAAAGAAAAAAATCTCCGACACCTAGGAGTCTGCATTGTTCACAGGGACGTCAAACACTCATTCTACCTGACTCCCGAATAGTGAACTGCGTGTGTTAAAATGCGTAGACCAGAATCAAATCCTCATCGGGCACTCTGGTCTACGTACACATCAGGAATTAGCAGTGATTATTTTACGCTCCCTTGTTTTCACAGTCGCACTTGCCTTCGGCTTTATCCTTTCCGGCAACCTGGCCGGCATTGAAAAGATTCGCGAAGGAGGCAGTGATATGGCTAATTCAATAATCAGTTCCTTTCAACACACAGAGGCTACGGTTACTGATTTCGACCGTAAGCCTTCAATTGTGTCTACTTACATCAATCAAACTAACGTCAAATATCTGTTTATCGCGGTTGTGTTGATCTTCGGCTTTTTTATGGCGTCACTGGTTGGTGCAGGAATACTCGGATTAGTGAGTGGTGTGCTTTTCAGCCCGGAAATTGCCTCTGTGCCCTTTTTGGCGCAGGCCGCAGTGACCATTAGCGATACAGTCTCCACTCTGTGGAGAGATCTGATCGCAAGACTGGCTGCCCTGTAGAATAGATATCGATAATCGCGCTGTGGAGCGTGACTAATTATCTAACAGAACAGCGATAGATCAACGATGACTGTCAAATCTGGGCCGTGTTCGCCAGGCTTGCAACATGCTCGCTATACAACGGGTCTTTACATCGCTCAACGCTAAAGGCACTGGCGTACGCAGGTAATGCGCGTTCCAGTACATGTGACGCGAGCAACTCACCAGCAGCACAGGCAGCCATAATGCCGTAACCTGAGAATGCCCCGCAGACAAACGTACCAGGAACTTCAAGCGGGCCGATCAACGGTCGGTTATCAGCCATTTTTGTATAGTAGCCACCATCGACATAAGGCCGCGGCATCGGATCCAGATACGCTGTAAGCCCGGGTACCATTCTGGCCATGCCACGCAAAAGAATCTCCGGATAATAGTCATCCGCCTCAATTGGAAACTCCGGTCGCTCAGAAATCGGGCAATCGTAAGTCCAGTACAAGTAAACCTGATCACCGGCCCCTACCGGCCGCCCGTGTACCCCTGCAGGAAAAGTTTCAGTCAGGTGGCGTGTCTCTGGCGATGCTGCCAGCACCTCGCGCTCTTCATCACTCCATGCGAGATCCGTCGGGTCGTTCCAGATTATCAGCGGAGCCTGCCGTGGTATAACCCCCAGACTGTCTGCCACGCTAATCTTGACGTGTTTTTCGACCACCACCGGCAAGTCAGTTCCGGCAAGTGCCGCTGTGTCTTTCAGATGCGGCCCGGTCGCCAACACCAACGCATCAGTAGTTAACTCCTGCAGACCACTGTCCGTGCTGATCACAACACCGGACAACTGCCCCGCCTGTATATTAGATTCAGTGAACTCGCCGCGAATAAATTCAACGCCACTCGCACGCGCAGCCTCGAGCAGATACATACCCAATTGTTGCGCACTGAGTACACCACAATTGCGCAGATGCAAAACACCGGCGGTATCCGCGGCAAGATAGGGAAAATGACGTTTGATCAAACGCCGGTTGGTTATCAGATCAGCGCCATCAAGATCCGTGCTGAAGCCGCTGTCCGGAGAAAGCACGTAACCGTGTTCCGAAGCGCCTGGCTCGTGGTGCCGCAGTTCTCCACCCCCAAAGGCGGCGTTGGTTTCCGCCTGCTGTTGCATCGAACGCAGTTCCGACTCACGAGCCGTGGCAAAAAGATAACCGCGCTGATGTAGCTGAAACTGATCGCCGGATGCCAGCGTGTGTCTTTGCAGCAGCGCTATGCTGTCGGCCATAAACTCGGCCATCGCGCCGTCCGGACCCGGCCAGAAATTCCGGTAGCACTCGGTGGACTTATCGCTGGTCAGCGCCAGAGGTGAACCATTGTCGAGCAGCGCGACTCGACCCGCCCCGGCACTGACCAGCGAATAGGCTGCGGCAATACCGGCAATGCCTGCGCCGACTACAACCACATCGTATGTTTTCTGCGTTGCGATTTGCGTTTTCCCGATCCAGAAGTGCCAACAGGCCAATACCGGATGAGCTTACACCGGTTGCGCGTCGTTTAATAACCTTGATTTAATGAAACTCACTGTCGCGGCAAACTCCGGTGTATCGACCGCTGCCTCGGCGACTCGGCGTAGTTCGTCAATCTCGGTACAGTCATCCAGCGCGAACGAGTGTGGCAGCTTAATATTAAGCCGGTTAAATCCATCCCCAAGTATCGACTGCGCCAGCACCGAATCAAACTCATCCACCGCGGTCGCCGACGCATTCATGGCTGTCTCCCCCCACCTGAGAAGACCCCATGCGAGATTGCCGTCATTCGGTATACCGGTGGCGGAAATTCCCGTACCTATCGACAACAGATTTATCGAGATCGGTGATTGTGATTGCTCTGTCAGAGATAGCGCACCGGCGTAGGCTGCCAAACAGGGGTTATTGGCAAACATACCGCCATCGACAAACCCCTGATGGCTTTCGAAATACACCGGTGCAGACATTGACCGCATTACCGCGTCATACAACGGCAACCCTGAACCGGATTGCTGCAACTGGTGCGCCGGCCAATCAAAATTGCTAAACATGCATGGTGCGACAACCCTGGGTCCGTCACTTACAAACGGGCTCTCGGCATCGAGCTTCATGGATGTCATCAGGAGCTTTTTCGGCACATCCGTCAGCAGTGTCGCCTCGCCATAATAGTTTTGCAAAGCGGCCTGCAGACCATGGTTACTCCACTTCGGGTAAAAAAGATCCGCGAGTTTCGCAACGTAGTTACCGGCAACCGGCACACGCTCGAGCGCGGACAGCAGGCTCCCGACTACCCCCGGCGCACGGTAACGCTGGCCAAATATCGAGCAGCCCTCCTCGTCGTAGAAATCAACCATTGACTGCACAGACCGCCCACTCGCCAGAGCCGCTGCATTGGCAGCGCCAATAGACGTACCCGCAAACAGATGAATATTGTTAAGGAAAGGCCCGGTTTGCCGCTCGAGCGCACGTAACAGAGCAACGGTAACAACCCCTTTGCTGCCACCACCATCAAGGGACAACACATTGAAGCTATGACTCGATAGACCAGAGTTAGCATCCATAGTTACCAGCCTCTACTTGGTGTGGCACAAGCCACAGCTGGTTACCGACTGGTAGCTCATTGCGGGCTCCGTAACATCCAGTTTACCGCTATCAGCAACAAACTTATCGCGATAAAACTCCGGTCGCTCTATGCGATCCTCAAGCTGATCACGATACTTCCATGTTGGGTAGGTCGGCGACGTTGTCGCGTTGTGATACCACAGCTGAGCACGTTCGATATCACCCTGCTTCAGCCACGCATCCCCAATCGACAACAGTGTCCCCTCTATACTGTGGGGTGCGAGGGTATTGTTATAACAGACGGGATTAAAAATGGATTTCAGACTGTATAGCGAATGCATAAACTTGTTGAACTTGACTTTGTCCGGCAACCGAAAACCGGCACACTGGTTTAGCATAGTCTCATAACCCAATGCCGCCGTTCGATAATACTGATCCGACGGTTCCATCAGTGCCGCAATCGCCCAGCCCTGAACAAACCCGGCAAATTCCGCCCACGACTGCGAGTTAGCCAGCATCTGCAGGTGAGCCTGTTCGGCAAGTGGGTCATTTCCTTCTATAACAGCAAGCTGCCAGTCCACATGAGCAACCATGCTGCGCGCGGTGGAAATACGCTGATCCGGAAACAGCCTGACGTTGTCTGCGCTGTACTTATGACCGGCGACTAAATCTGATTTCATATCTGCTGCAGTTTTGTCAAACCGCTGCCGCAATGCAAAGCGCCAAATATGCGCACCACCAAGCAGACTATTTAATATTTCATCATCCTGATGTAACTCGTACGCCTCTGTTAGCTTCTCGATGATTGCATCAAGATTACTGGAGTCATCAGCGTGTATGCTTTCCCAAAGCTCATGCGACGCTTCAGTGGCCAGCGGACTGCTGTTTGCAACAGGCAGTTCCATCGACACGGTTTTCAACGGCAAAAAGAAAATATAGGCAATCAGTAACAGCAGTATCAATAACAAAAACAAGCGTACAAACCATTTCCATCCGCGCGAAAGATTCGTATACCAGTCAGATATTCTCAGCGTAAAAGCCATACCGCCACTTCCCTTTTTGACATTGGTGCGTCATGCTATTCAATTATCTCATAGAATGCCATAAACAATTCAGTTGAAGTAATAACTCAGTTGGCATCCACTACTGAGTAACAAATCGAAGACAGGGATTTTCCGATGAGTAAGCCAGATAAAAACAGTCGCATTATCATTGTAGGTGCAGGCCCATCCGGTTTGTTCACGGCCCACTTCTTATCCAGAAAAGGCTACAAAAACGTTCAGATACTTGAGAAAGAGGGGCACGTAGGCGGCCTCTGTCGCACAATCACATCACAGGGCAGATCTTTTGATCTGGGTGCGAACTATCTGACACCGGCTTACAAGCTCACCCTGGCGCTTGCCAACGAAGTCGGTGCGAAGGTCTACTCAGAACGCCCGTTCGTTGCGATGAAGGTTCCGGAAGACCCGCAAAGCCCGGTGGTTTATACACCCATATACGAAGCTCTGAGAGTCGACAAAGCCACGGGCAAGCCGGTACCGTGGTTAACCTTTATCGGCGCAACCTTAAAGTACACATGGCTGCGCTTCTGGCTAAAGAGAATTGTGGACAAGCCTACGTTTGATGGCATAGAAAACCACAAAGACGGTAATCTGTGCCAACCATTCTCAGAGTGGCTGGCCAAACACAACCTTCAGTGTCTCGCGACATCGTTTGAGTTACCGATCACGCAGATGGGCTTCGGCTATCTGTCTCATACACCGGCAGTGTATGCGCTGAAGTTCATGACGCTGTCATCGTATATACCCATGGTGTTAAAGGAAGCGCCGTTTATTGGCTATTGGATCCCGTGGCCAAAGCGGTTCCGACTCGGCTACCAAAGAATGTGGCAGCGCGTAGCGTGGCTGCACGATGTCAGGCTCAATACTAACATTAAGAAAATCACACGAAGTTCAGGGAAAATCCGCCTCGAGGTAGAAACGTTACAGGAAAATATTTCTCGTATTAACACAGGCACTCAGGAAATAGAGGCTGACTATCTGATCTTCGCATGCCCGTTGCAACCACTGACATCAGCCGGCACTAACAGCAACATGATCGCCCTGAGCGACGAAGAACAGGACCTGTTCGAAAAAATACACATCACGTCCTACTGCATGACCACTCTGCAAATCGAAAACATGACCATGGGTGACGGTAAATCCGGACCGCTTGCATCTATCTTCCCGGTCCCCGCGCTTTCCGAAGCGAAACCCGTGGCCACCTACGGCGTGGCCAAACAGTGGGCAGACAATAACCTCGTGCAGTTTTACACCAGCACACTATCAACTGACCCGGATACAGAAGTGCAGCAACAGGTGATGGCTGACGTCAGTAAAATCACCTTGCAGATGAATGGTAAAACAGTAACAGAAGGCGGCTGGCAAACGTTTGACCGCTGGACCTACTTTCAACACGTGCAAACAAGCGACATGCTAGGCGGTAACGGCAAACCCGGATGGTATACACGACTCGAGGCCCTGCAGGGACAGCAAAATACGTTTTACGTCGGCGGAGCCACTAACTTCGAGCTTATCGAGCCCATCGGCATGTACACAAAACGCCTCGTTGAGCGCTTTTTTTAGCAGTCAGA
>CAYMFQ010000046.1:0-31307 GCA_964389335.1 uncultured Granulosicoccaceae bacterium | reverse complement strand
CTGCGACCCTCTGCTCCCAAAGCAGATGCGCTACCAGGCTGCGCTATGCCCCGAAATACTGTTCTGGATTTTCGACCCTGCAAAAGTAAAAGCCGTTTGACCGATACTATTGCGTTGAGTCTAGTGCGGCGCGGCAACAGTCATGCCACCCTGCGCTTTTGTTAAGAGCCGCGAGTCTACGCGCTGTCATGGCTCACGTCAAACGACAATTTCTCCCGTATTACCATGCTGACCTGATTCGCCACGCATTACCTGTCAAAACGACTAACCCAAATACGAAACCAACAGCAATCCGGTCGCCTGCCTGTTGTTCGTTAGTCTTTTTCCTCGATCCACGCCATCTGAATTGCTTCGAGTATCTTTTCGTTAGAACGCTCCGGATCATCGTCGAACTCTTCGAGTTCAGTGACCCACTGATGCAAATCGGTGAATCGAATGTACTGCGGATCAACATCCGGATGGGCTTCATCCAGACCGATTGCAATTTCCAGGGTGTCAGTCCACTTCAGTTGCATGATTGCCTCTGGCAAGTTGGTTAGTGAGGCGCCTCAGACACCATATTGATTGTGTACTTGGGTATTTCAACAATCAGATCCTCGTCCTCAACAATCGCCTGACAGCTCAAACGAGATTCCGGATCCACACCCCACGCCTTGTCCAGATAATCCTCTTCCAGCTCGGTTGCTTCATCGAGGCTATCAAAACCTTCACGTACATGAACATGGCAGGTTGTGCAGGCACACGACTTTTCACATGCGTGCTCAATGTGGATATGCGCGGCAAGTAGTGCATCACAAATTGAAGTACCAGCCTGCGCCTCCACCACTGCGCCCTCAGGACAGATTTCCGGATGAGGCTGTACGGTTATTTTTGGCATTAGAGAGCGTTATCCTGTTTTTCGTAGTCGCTGTAATGAGCACCGCGCATTGCATCTCCGACAGAGGCATTCATGCGCCTTGCTACATAAATTTCTGATGCAGATTCGAGTGCCTTGAGCGCCTGCTTAATCTGCTCGGAGTCAGAGCCCTTACTGACAACGAGCAAATTCTCGCGTGCGTGCAAAATAGAGTCGCGTTCAGCGTCTGACAAAAACTGTTCGGCATCTTTGCCCATGGCAGCATCAAGTGCTTCCACAGAGCGGCTGGCCTCAACTTTTTGTTCCTGCAGCATGCGAGCTGCGACATCCTGTTCGGCGTTATTCATCGAATCGACAATCATCTGCTCGATCTCTGCGTCTTCGAGCCCGTATGATGGCTTGATATGAACCTCAGCATTGACTCCGCTGGTTTTTTCCAGCGCGCTAACGGTTAACAAGCCGTCAGCGTCAACCTGGAAGGTCACCTGTATTCGGGCCTGCCCCGCCACCATCGGTGGAATGCCTCTCAACTCGAAGCGCCCGAGTGAGCGACAGTCCTGCACCAAATCGCGTTCGCCCTGCACCACATGCAGCGCCATAGCCGACTGGCCATCTTTATAGGTGGTGAATTCCTGCCCGCGTGCCACCGGTATGGTGGTGTTGCGCGGAATAATCTGCTCTGCCAGCCCGCCCATGGTTTCAATGCCGAGCGACAGCGGCACCACATCCAGCAACAGCATATCGGAATCGGGCTTATTACCCGCTAACACATCTGCCTGCAAAGCAGCACCGATGGCCACCACCTCATCCGGGTTGATGTCAGTGAGCACTTCACGTCCAAAAAATTCGCCAATCATGTGCCTTACGCAAAGCACTCGTGTAGAGCCACCCACCATCACAACTTCATCAATGTCGTCACGGGTTTGTCCGGCATCACGCAGCGCACGACGGCACGAGCTAATGGTGCGTTTGATCAGTGGCTGCAATAGTTCGTCAAAGGTATCGCGGGTTAATACACCAGACCATTTTAGATCCGTGTGATCTATGACCACCTGAGCTGACGCTTCACTGGTGAGTTGATGCTTGGTTTGCCGCGCGCAATCGAGCAGGTGGCGCTGAAGTGCCGCATCAGGCTGCTGCGTATAGCCAGCCTCGTTAACCATCCACTCAACCACCAACTGATCCATATCGTCACCACCAAGTGCCGTATCACCAGCAGTGGATAACACTTCAAAAACGCCCTTTTCAAGCCTCAGCAATGAGATGTCGAACGTGCCGCCACCGAGGTCATAAACAGCGATGGTCGAATCAGCACTGCGCTGATCCAGCCCGTAGGCAATGGCAGCAGCGGTGGGTTCATTGATAAGCCGCAATACATTTAGCCCCGCCAGTCGCGCTGCGTCTTTGGTGGCTTGTCGCTGACCATCGTCGAAATAGGCGGGTACTGTTATTACAGCGCCGGTGAGTTCTCCACCCAGACTGCGCTCCGCACGGTGGCGAAGCTCAACCAGTATATCCGCAGAAACCTCAATCGCGGAGCGCGGGCCAGCCGCGGTATCAATGCGTGGCACCGACGCTTTACTGTTCGATAAACGATACTGTCCGCCAGTCGCCATGCTCTCGATGTCTGAGGCATCGCGGCCGATAAGTCGTTTTACGGAGCTGATCGTGTTGTACGGATCTTCTGCAGCGGCCTCACGCGCGCCATACCCCACAGCCACCACGCCATCCTGGCCGTACCGCACGACCGACGGCAGTATTGCTTTGCCGTCAGCATCCGGCAGTACCTCGGCCATGCCACTGCGCACCGATGCAACCAGCGAGTTAGTAGTACCCAGGTCGATACCAACCGCGAGTCGGTGTTGATGGGGTGCGGTTGATTCGCCCGGCTCAGATATTTGCAGTAAAGCCATGATTAATTTTCCATTGCTTGCGCGTTACCGGACGCGTCAGCACCGCCAATTAGCAATATGGTAACGGCGGCCGCCGCACTCGCAAGAACGCTACCGGCGTTATTTTCCGCGCATTGACTATTGCAAAAAAAACAGTCCACTGCCTGAGCCAGGAAACTAGCCTGCGGCTTCATCAGCCTTCGCTTCCGCCGCATCTATTTCTCCGATCAGTTTCGAAAGAAACTGCCACTGTCTTATGGAGTCGCGCGCCGATGGCAAATCCTTTCCGTCGAGATGCGCTTCAACCTCGCTGGCTACCGACTTGACCGATGTGGAAATTTCCCGACGCAGTTCATCGAGTTCGTCAAACGCAGACTCCGACTTCAAATCGACATCCTCAAGCGCTTCACGCCATTCCATCTGCTCCATCAGAAAAGCCGTATCCATCCTGGCGTCTGTTTCTGTATCCGTACTGACACCATGCAATTGCAGCACATACTCTGCGCGCTTGAGCGGCACACTCAGCGTCTGATGCGCTTCATTAACAAACGAAGCAATACGCACGGCCAGCAGTCGCTCTGCATCGTCAGACGCGGCATGTTTGTCGGGGTGATAGTCACGCTGTAGTTCCATGAACCTGTCACGCAACTGTGCAGAGTCGATATCGCACCCTACCTCAAGCTCAAATAGCTCGAAGTAGTTTTGCTGAAAGTTAAACGCGTGCGTATCGGCCACAGAAGTATTGGATTGAGGATCGTTCAAAATCGACGCTTGATCTACAGATGCCTGATGCTCGAACAACAGGATCTACAAAAAAGGAAACAACCGAAGCTAAAACAACAGACCGGTGGCCTATACGTTAAAGCTCTCACCGCAACCGCACTCGCCTTTGACGTTGGGGTTATTGAACTTAAAGCCTTCGTTCAAGCCCTCTTTGCCGAAGTCGAGTTCAGTTCCATCGAGATACACCAGACTTTTCCGGTCGATGATCACTTTAACGTCATTGTCTTCAAATACGACGTCGGCATCATCCAGCTCATCTGCAAACTCAAGCACGTAAGCCATGCCTGAGCAGCCGGTTGTTCGAACACCGAGTCGCAGACCAATGCCCTTACCGCGATTGTCCAGAAATGTCCTGACGCGATCTGCTGCCGCGTCTGTAAGCGTAATCGCCATGTTGGTCTTTGCTACCTAAAAAGCATGCCGGGAAGGCAGCTTGTTACGCCGCGTCTTCCGCTGTTTCACCGCGCTTTTCACGCAGATCCGATATTGCTGCAGCAATAGCATCTTCCGCCAGCACTGAACAGTGGATCTTAACCGGCGGCAGCGCCAGTTCTTCAGCGATATCCATGTTTTTAATGGCCGCTGCTTCGTCCAGAGTTTTGCCTTTAACCCACTCTGTTACAAGCGATGAAGAAGCGATTGCTGAACCACAACCGTATGTCTTGAACTTCGCGTCTTCGATCACGCCTTCGTCGCTGACCTGGATTTGCAAACGCATAACATCACCACACGCCGGTGCTCCGACCATGCCGGTACCAACATTTTTGTCCTTCGCATCGAGCTTGCCGACGTTGCGTGGATTTTCGTAGTGATCAATTACTTTGTCGCTGTAAGCCATGTTTTTACCCTCTGCTGTATTGCTCTTTTTAAGCGGTATAGTTGCGGTAGTCAGTGCTGGCTAGTGAGCCGCCCACTGCACAGTGTCGAGATCGATGCCGTCTTTGTACATATCCCACAACGGCGACAGGTTGCGCAGGTGCTCCACCGCCTTGCGTACTTCAGCAATAGTGAAGTCAACCTCTTCGGGCGTGGTGAAACGTCCGAGAGTGAAGCGCAGTGAACTATGTGCCAGTTCATCGTTGCGACCCAGCGCTCGCAGCACGTACGACGGCTCAAGACTGGCGCTGGTGCACGCTGAACCACTGGATACGGCAATGCCTTTCAACGACATCATCAGGCTCTCGCCTTCGACGAAGTTGAAACTGATGTTCAGGTTACCGGGAATGCGCTGTTCGAAGTCGCCGTTCAGGTAGACCTCTTCCATGTCGTTCAGACCATTCCACAAGCGATCGCGCAGTGCTTCAACCTTGGCGTTTTCAGATTCCATTTCTTCATGCGCGATGCGGAAAGCCTCGCCCATGCCGACAATCTGATGCGTGGCGAGCGTACCAGAGCGCATGCCACGCTCATGGCCACCACCGTGAATCTGTGCTTCCAGGCGCACACGAGGCTTGCGGCGAACATAGAGTGCACCGATACCCTTTGGGCCATATACCTTATGCGCACACAGCGACATCATGTCAACGTTCATTGCTTCAACGTCTATCGCCACTTTACCGGGGCTCTGCGCTGCATCAACGTGGAACAGAATCTTCTTGGAGCGGGTTAATGCGCCTATCGCTGCGATGTCCTGGATAACACCGATTTCGTTATTGACGTGCATGATCGAAACCAGTGTGGTGTCCGGTCGCATGGCGGCCTCGAGTTTACCGAGGTCAACAATGCCGTTGTCTTCCGGGTCAAGATAGGTAACTTCAAAACCTTCGCGCTCAAGCTGTCGGCAGGTATCCAATACCGCTTTGTGCTCGGTCTTGACAGTAATGATGTGCTTGCCTTTCTTGGCATTGAACTGCGCCGCGCCCTTGATGGCAAGGTTGTCTGACTCGGTGGCACCTGAGGTCCAGACAATCTCTTTCGGGTTGGCGCCAATCAGTTTGGCGACATTCTCACGCGCTGTCTCTACAGCTGTTTCAGCCTTCCAGCCAAAAACGTGCGATCTTGATGCTGGGTTGCCGAAGTTTCCCTGCATGGTCAGGCAATCCGTCATCGCCTTTGCAACACGCTCATCAACCGGTGTGGTTGCTGAGTAGTCGAGATATACGGGTATGTTGACGTTTGACACTTAGTGTTTTCCCAATGCTATCTATCAATATGTTTGTTCGGGGCGTTGAACGCCGACCGCGCTATCCGTGAGCAGACTCGCGACCGTGAAAATGTACGCGCGCATCCTGTTGCTCGGAAACCTGCCTGACCGGCTCGCGGTCAATGAGATCCTGCAGCGAAATACCACTCAGAAATTCCTCGACCTGCTGGCTCAAACCTTCCCACAGATCGTGGGTGAGGCACCTGCCATGCTGGTGACAGTTTTTCTGTCCGCCGCACTGCGTTGCGTCGACTGACTCGTCCACCGCCTTGACAATGTGTACCACTGCCACGTCTGCCAGTGGTCTGGCCATGCTGTAGCCGCCTCCCGGACCGCGTGTGCTCTGTACAAGCTGATGCTTGCGAAGCCTTGCGAACAGTTGCTCGAGATAAGACAGGGAGATCTCCTGGCGCTGCGAAATATCCGCCAGCGAAACCGGGCCCTGTTCGGAGTGCAATGCCAAATCCAGCATTGCAGTCACTGCATATCTGCCTCTGGTTGTTAACTTCATTGCATGACCCTCTCGCCGCCGTCAGTGTACATTTCCTACAAATTCAGTCAAGTATTTAGATGACTAAATTAGTCAGGTATTCAGTACATCGCCGCCAGCCTTTGCCTGCTCCTTTACATACGCATCCTGACCGTCAACGGATTGTTGCTGCCGGCAATCCGCCATCCAGTCGTCGAGCTCCAGTGGCGTCAGCGTATCTATGTGCTCTCCGAGCTTTCTCAGAGAACAACGCATCTCTTCAAATCGTTGATCTGTCTCGTAAATATGATCGAGCAGTTTGTTCACCGCCTCGACCATCGGGTCGGGCATGTCGGCGGTCACACCGTACGCATCGAACCCGATTTTGTCTGCGGTTTCGCGTCGCTGGCTGTCGATATTCTTTTTTGAATTGACCGCACGCGCCGGTATACCAACCATCGTTGCGCCCGCGGGCACATCCTTCAGTACCACAGCGTTTGAACCGACGCGAGCACCCTCGCCAACCGTAATTGGCCCCAGGATTTTCGCACCCGCGCCAACCACGACGTTATTCTCAACAGTCGGATGGCGCTTGCCCTTGTTCCAGGTAGTGCCACCCAGCGTGACCCCGTGATAGAGCGTGACATCATCACCGATCTCTGCGGTCTCGCCGACCACGACACCCGTGCCATGGTCAATGAAAAAACGCCTGCCGATAGTCGCGCCCGGGTGAATTTCAATGCCGGTGAACCAGCGGCCCATGTATGACAACAACCGCCCAAGCCACTTTAGCCTGCGCTGCCACAACCAGTGCGCCAGCCTGTGCATCAACAGCGCGTGTGTGCCTGGATAGGTGGTTAGAATTTCGAACACACTGCGAGACGCCGGATCACGGTCAAAAACGCAGTAAATGTCCTCTTTGAGTCTCGCCAGCATGGGGCTCGCTAATCCGATCAATTTACTCGGGTATTATAAGACCAATATTTGGAATTCAAACAGGCAGCATCAAAATAGAGGGACTTTTTCTGCTACCGGACCTTTTTTTCGATCGCGGCGAAAAAACCACGCAGCAACTGGACCTCGCTTTTTAGCAAGCCGCTGCGGTTAAAAAGACGCCGCAATCGCCCCTCGAGCAGGCGCGGATTTTCCGGATTAAAGAAATCGACGCGCGTCATTGCCTCGGTCATGTGCTGATAGAAACCTTCAATTTCGCCCTGCTGAGCAGGCGCGTCACTGTCATCGCTAGCATTGTCGGAGCCGCTAGCCGCACCCGGGTTCGAGCTCGCCATCATTACTTCGTAGCAGATCACCTGCACCGCTGCCCCCAGGTTCAGGGAACTGAAATCATTCGCCGTGGGAATCGTTAACAGAGCCGAGCAACGCCCTAGCTCGTCATTGCTCAAGCCCGAGCTTTCGCGTCCAAACACAATCGCAACCGTGCCAGCCTGACTGTGTTCGACCACCTTCTCTGCTGCCTCACGCGCATCGAACTGCGGCCACTTCAGGGAACGCAGCCTCGCACTGGTGCCGATAACCCAACTCGCATCTTCAAGTGCTGATTGCAGGCTACTGTGCACTGAAGCTCGGTCGATAATGTCCTCGGCACCGGATGCACGTGCATAGCATTCATGGTTTTGATATTCCCGTGGACGCACCAGTGACAACTCCCCAAGCCCCATGGTTTTCATGGCTCTGGCAGCGGCGCCAATATTTCCGGCGTGCGTGGTCTCCACCAGCACAACGCGAACTCGATTCTTATTCATCCGACCATTGTATCCGCTGAACCTCACAACAAAGATGGTTTTCCGCCGTCATTTGCCGGTTAGTGGTATCCTTGCGCCCCTTTTGAAGCGGAGACAAAAGCGTGCATCCGATGTTGAATATCGCCGTGCGTGCGGCGCGCGCCGGTGGACGTGTTCTGACCCAAAGCATGAATCGCATCGAGACGATTCGAGTAGAGTCCAAGGGTAAAAACGACTTTGTCTCCGAGGTCGATCGCGCCACAGAAGCTGAAATAGTGGGCACGCTGCAGCGCTCATACCCCGACCATAAATTTATTTGCGAAGAGAGCGGTGAAACCGGACAGGCCGACGCCGAATACGTTTGGTACATCGATCCACTCGACGGCACCACAAACTTCCTGCACGGGTACCCCGCCTTTTGCGTGTCGATAGCTGTCGCAAAGAATGGAAGGCTGGATCAGGCGGTGATTTACAACCCGGTGAGCCAGGAACTGTTCACCGGATCCAAAGGTGCCGGCGCCACACTGGATGGTCGACGCATTCGTGTGGCCAAACGCGGCGGGCTCGACACGGCCATGCTGAGCTCCGGCTATGCCAATGACGATCGCTCAGACTTTCAGGCTTATTTAAAAACGCTCGCCACCTTTACCGATCGGGCGTCGTCCATACGCAGACAGGGCTCAGCTGCACTGGATCTGGCCTACGTGGCAGCCGGCAGACTCGATGGCTACTGGCAATTCAACCTGAACAACTGGGACACCGCTGCGGGCGCGCTGATAGTGCGTGAGGCTGGTGGTCTGATTGGCGACATGAAAGGCGACGAGCACTGGTTTGAATCCGGCAACATAGTCGCCGCCTCGCCGCGCGTATTCGATGCGATGATTCGCACCTTCAGGGAAGTGGGTGTTACTGAGGTTTAAATGCGGTGCGAGTGGAGGCGCGCTCCACTCACAACTTTTCAAAAACTAGGGAATTTCGTCGAGCTCGCCGCCCTCTTTAACCACTGGCATCAAATCTTCGCGAGTGATTCCCAGCGCCAGAACACTGGTACTGGCAACATAGATCGATGAATAGGTACCAACCAACACACCGATAATCAAAGCCAGTGAAAACGCGCGGATAGTTTCACCGCCGAGCAGAAACAGCGCCAGCAACACCAGCAATGTGGTTAACGATGTAATGATGGTGCGCGACAAGGTTTGGTTGATTGAAATATTCATCACCTTCTCTGCCGTTGCCTTTCTGATACTGCGAAAATTTTCGCGAATGCGGTCAAACACAACAATGGTGTCGTTGAGCGAGTAACCTATCACCGCGAGAATGGCCGCGAGCACACTGAGATCAAACTCGATTTGCGTAATAGCAAAAACGCCGAGCGTAATGAGTACATCGTGCACCAGTGCCGCCACCGCACCAACCGAAAACTTCTTTTCGAATCGCAACCAGATATAAACCACGATAAAACCCAGCGCGATCAAAACCGCTAGACCACCCTGCTCACGCAACTCTTCACCCACCTGCGGGCCAACAAACTCTACTCGTCGCAAATCAATTTCGCCCTGACCGGCAGAGTCGAGTAACTGTTTTACTTCCGTATTAACGTCAGCACCGGACAGGTTCTCCTGCGGAGCCAGTCTTACCAGCACCTCTGTCGATGTGCCGAAGTTCTGCACAATCGCTTCACCCAGATTACTACCGGCAAAGTGTTCGCGCAGGCTATCGAGATCAGCGGCCTGATCAAAGCCGGCTTCCACAACATAGCCACCGGTAAAGTCGATACCAAAGTTGAGGCCTCGAATTGCAAGCGCCGCTATTGATATAAGAATTAGCGCCAGCGACAACATCATTGCGCTTCGGCGCAACCCCATGATGTCGAATCGTGTGTTTATTTGTTCCTGAGTTTTCGCAGGCATGCTGTTGTCAATCAACCCTGAAAATGATGGTTAAAGTTCGAGCTTGTAAAAGTGCGGGTTAAATAGTCAGCGACTGCATACGCTTGCCACCGTACAACCAGTTGACCACCGCGCGCGTACCGAAAATTGCCGTAAACATTGACGTCACGATTCCGATCGACAGCGTTATTGCGAAACCTTTGATCGGCCCGGTGCCAAACGCAAACAACACAACAGCCGCTATCAGCGTGGTGACGTTTGCATCGGCAATCGTAACGAAGGCTTTCTCGTAGCCGGAGTTGATTGCTGCCTGCACGCTGTTACCGTTTCTCAGTTCTTCGCGTATTCGTTCAAAGATGAGTACGTTGGCATCAACCGCCATACCCACCGTCAACACAATACCCGCGATACCTGGCAGTGTCAGAGTGGCCTGCAGTGACGACAGTACCGCGACGATCAACACCAGGTTTATCACCAGCGCACAGTCGGCAATAATGCCAAACGTCTTGTAGTAGAACGCCATAAACACCAGCACCAGCGCGAGACCAATCAAGACCGACATCTTGCCGCGGTCAATGTTTTGTTGTCCGAGGCTCGGACCAACGGTGCGCTCCTCGACAATTTCAACCGGCGCCTTTAACGCACCAGCGCGCAGTAACAGCGACAGCGTACGTGCTTCGTTGGTGTCAAGACCGGTCGTTTGAAAGCGGTGGCTTAGTACATCGCGGATAGTGGCGACGTTGATAACCTCTTCAACGGTTTGTCGCTCCTTGACGTATTCATCACCAACCTGCTTCGTTGTGATGCGGTTTTCGATGAACACAACTGCCATCGGGTTGCCGATATTCTCCTGACTGACTTTTTGCATGCGCTTGGCGCCCGCGCCGTCAAGATTGATGAATACCGCCGGCGAACCTGACTGTGTATCGATGCCGGACGACGCATCCTTAATTTGATCACCCGTCACGATAACGCGGCGCTGCAGCAGTACCGGAGAACCATCGTCGCGATTGCGATAAAGCTTGGTATTTGGCGGTACACGCCCGCTTTCCTCAGCGGAAAACCAGTCGCTGGCTGTGCCGTAGACCATGCGGTATTCGAGAGTGGCCGTCGCTCCTAAAATTTCTTTTGCAACTGCCGTGTCCTGCACACCGGGCAACTGCACCACGATGCGTTCACGTCCCTGCTGCTGAATAATAGGTTCGGCAACACCGAGTTCATTGACTCGATTGCGCAGGGTAATGATGTTTTGCTGCAGTGCCGAGCGACGCTCTTCTTCCCTCGCCTCTTCGCTAAGCCGCGCGTGCAGAAAAAACTCTGCTGCATCGGATTGTTCGAACTCGAGATCGCGATACTCAAATTGCAGGAGTTCTATCGCCTCGTCCCGTGTGGCGGCATCCTGAAAACGGACATTAATGCCACGCTCATCCTGAAACGGACTGCGGAATCGAATTTTGTTCTCGCGTAAAAAGGTACGGAACTCATCGACATATTTTTCCTGTGACTTGGCAATGGCGGTCTGCATATCGACTTCCATCAGGAAGTGCACTCCGCCGCGCAAATCAAGGCCAAGGTACATCGGCTTTGCAAACGCTCGCAGCCAGTCAGGTGTGGCCGGCACCAGGTTCAGCGCCGTGGCATTGCGCCCGCCATACTGACTGTCGATCAGATCATTGGCTCGCAACTGTGTTGCCTCGTCCTCGAACAACACCAGCAGCCGGTTGTCCTCCTGCCGCAGCGTGTACCCCTCCATGCCGGCTTCTGCCAGCGTCGCCCCGACCTGTTCAGACAAACCCGGATCGAGGTCGCCGGTGCGTGGCGAGATTTGCACCGCCGGTAAGTCGCCGTACAGATTCGGCAGCGCGAACAATAGTCCTGCCACCACAACCAGTGCGAGCAGCAAATATTTCCAGGCAGGTGTTTTATTGATCATCGACAATGAGGGGAGTGAGTAGGTTGTGGAACTGGCAAGACGCTCGCTGCAACTGCCAGCGCTTATTTCGAGGCTACAGGTTCTATAGCAGGTTTAACCCGATCCTGCCTGCGCACTATTGTTACATGGGTGCGGGCTACCCGGATTTAAACCGACACTCAGGCTTTCTTCAATGTGCCTTTTGGCAGCAGTGAAGCGACCATGTTCTGCTGTACAGAAACCTCGACATTGTCGGCGATCTGAACCTGCACAAAGCCGTCGCCAACTTTGGTGATGGTGCCGCCAAGGCCACCACTGGTGACAATCTCGTCGCCTTTCTTCAGCGCATCAACCATCGCCTTGTGCTCTTTCACGCGCTTTTGCTGAGGCCGGATCATCAAGAAATAGAACACCGCCAGCAGGATAAACGGCAGCGCCAGACTGAAAATCGATGAACCGCCGGCCGCGCCCGCCTGTGCGTGCGCATCAGAAATGAAAAATGACATCAAAGTGCTCCATTGTTAAGCAAGAATAATCGCCTGCCCCACCCGGGTCAGGGATACTAATCGACCAGCACCGGGATTATGCCACAGACAGCCTGCTCGTCTGTCCGCATTTGCTGTACTCAAACCGTCCTGCGGTGTGGCGGCGACACCGGTATTCACTCGATTCCCCGTTCCTGCATGGCATAGAACTCGGTGGCAAATTGCTCGAAGCGCTGCTCATCTATCGCCAGACGAATATCCTCCATCAATTTCAGGTAGAACCTGACATTGTGAATGCTGTTGAGCTTTGCCCCCAGAATCTCCCCGCACTTGCTCAGGTGGTAAAGATAGGCCCGGCTGTAGTGCTGGCAGGTGTAGCAGTCACAATGCTCATCAAGCGGGCGCGTATCCTGTCGGTAACGGGCGTTGCGCAGTTTCAGAATGCCGGTACTGGTGAAGATGGTATCGTTGCGTGCATTGCGAGTCGGCATCACGCAGTCAAACATATCAATGCCCAGCCTGACTGCTTCGACAATATCCGCCGGCTTGCCCACGCCCATCAGATAACGTGGCGCATCGCCGGGCAGAAAAGGCAGCGTATCAGCCAGCATCTGCTCGCGGATGTCTTTTGGCTCACCAACTGCCAGCCCGCCAACGGCGTAGCCATCAAAGCCGATGTCGGTTAGCGCCTGCGACGACTGTCGGCGCAGCTCTACATGCATGCCACCCTGTACGATGCCGAACAGCGCATTTGGATTTTCCAGCCGATCGTGCTCATCGCGACAGCGTTTTGCCCAGCGCATCGACAACTCCATTGAGTGGCGCGCCTCTGCTTCGGTAGCCGGATACGCAGTGCATTCGTCAAAGCACATAACGATGTCGGAGTTGATATCGCGCTGAACCTGCATCGATACCTCAGGATCCAGCCACACTTTGCTGCCATCAATCGGACTGCGAAACGACACTCCCTGCTCCGTGATCTTGCGCATCTTGGCCAGACTGAAAACCTGAAACCCGCCGGAGTCCGTGAGTATGGGCCCGAACCACTGCATAAACTCGTGCAACCCGCCGTGCAACTTAAGCACCTCGGTGCCAGGTCGCAGCATCAAGTGGAAGGTGTTACCGAGAATAATCTGCGCACCATGTCTGTCCAGCTCGTGCGGATCCATCGCCTTGACGGTGCCATAGGTACCGACCGGCATAAACACCGGCGTATTGATTTCACCATGTGCCGTTGTGACGCGAGCGCGGCGTGCGGTGCCATCAGTGCCCAACAGTTCAAATTGCATTAGCTGCGACTTCTTTCCGGAAACAACAACATGGCATCACCATAACTAAAAAAGCGGTACTGGTTGTCTACCGCCTCGCGGTAGCTGTCGAGCACGCGTTGTCTGCCACCAAAGGCACACACCAGCATCAGCAATGTTGATTTAGGCAGGTGAAAGTTAGTCAGCATCGCATCTATCACACGAAATTGTTCCGCGTGTTTCAGAAATAAACGCGTATCGCCCTCAAATGGCTGCAAGCTGCCACTTTCAGCGGCGGCTTCAAGCGCCCGGACTACCGTTGTACCAACCGCAATCACACGCCCGCCTCCAGCCTTCACCTCGGCAATGCGTTGGCACAGGGCAGCATCGACTTTCATTTTTTCAGCGTGCATTTTGTGTTTGTCGATATCGTTCTCACGCACAGGCAGGAAGGTACCGGCACCCACGTGCAGCGTTATAAAATCGATTCCGACTCCGCGGTCTGCGCAGCGGTCGAGCAGTGCCTGATCAAAGTGTAAACCCGCCGTTGGTGCTGCCACTGCCCCAGTCTCTCTGGCGAACACAGTCTGGTAGCGCTGCCGATCGTCGGCATCGACCTGGCGGCGGATATATGGTGGTAGTGGCAGTGCGCCGCGCTGTTCAAGATAGTCAATCAGTGACCCGTCGAGTGTAAAACTCAGTTCGAACATATCGTCGTGACGCGATACAACGGTGGCCCGCAACCCTGCTTCAAACGCTAGCGCGGTTCCGTCTCGCGGCGACTTACTGGCTTTACAGAGGCACAGGGCCGTGGCCCGCCCATCCGCTGAATCCGTCAGAATTCGCTCAACGAGGATTTCGACCTTCCCGCCTGTCGCTTTGGTACCTGACAGACGTGCCGGATACACACGGGTATTGTTTAACACCAGCAGATCGCCACTGCGCAGCAAATCCGGCAATTCGGTTATCTGTCGATGGCTACACTGCGCGGTTTCGGCTGGCAGCACCAGCAAACGGCCACCGCTGCGCTCCGGTAGCGGCTGCTGTGCAATAAGCGCCTCCGGCAGGGTGAAATCAAAATCGTCAAGAATCACCGAGGGTGTCCGTCTCGATACCGCCGCCAGATTTCGCAAAAGCCGGTAGTCAGATCTGCGTTTGCGTCGCCCGCCACCCGTTCCACCCAGTCGTCAAGCACGGCTACCGAGAACCACTGCAGTTCGTCAATTTCATCTTCGGCAAAAGTGAATGGCCCGGCGTGGATGGTGCGATAAACGGCGGCGAACTCCATACCGTTGCCGGCAGTAGGCGCCATCTTAAACAGGTATTCAGGTGCAGACTCGAGCGCTACGCCGAGCTCTTCTTCAAACTCGCGTGCAACCGTTCCTTCGTAGGTTTGGCCGGCTTCTACATGGCCGGCACAGGACGAATCCCACATGCCAGCGCATTCATCCTTTTGCATGGAACGCTTTTGCAGCAGCAGTTCATCGCGTTGGTTGAACACCAGCACATGAATCGACCGATGCGGTAATTGCAGTTGATGAATCTCACCGCGGCGGCGACTGCCGACTACGTTGTCTTCGAGGTCGACGACATCAAGCATTTCATTGGCGGAGGTTTCTGCCATATCGGGATAGGACTAGCGCTCGGAGCCGCTCAGACAAGCACCGAACTTGATCGGCAGGTGAGCTAAAGTTGAATGGTGCCGAGGGAGAGACTCGAACTCTCACAGCTTTCACCGGCGGATTTTGAATCCGCTGCGTCTACCAATTCCGCCACCCCGGCACGGGGACCACACGCCGCTGCGCATAGCCCGCTAATTGTAGGAGACCCGCCGATCTGCGTAAAGAGCGGATCTGCCTTATTGCCAGTAACGCAATGGACAAAGGTTCAGCTGGAGGTAAACCCTGTTAGATCTGGCGCACCGCCATTGCCGAGCACACTTTCCATTGCCTGCGAGACCGATAACAGACGCGCATCCTGCCCACCACGCATCACGAGTTGCAGACCAATCGGCAGCCGTGCCGCCTCAGTCAGCTGTTGTATTGGCATCGATACCGCGCACTGCCCATACAAATTAATCATCTGCGTATTGCGAGATGCCAGCAACGAGCGCTCGTGCATATCCGGCTGCTGCAGGCTGTCGAGAGTCATTGGTAGCATCGGGCAGGTCGGCGTAACCCAGCCATCAAGCTCGGTCAGGTAGTCAGATCCGATCTGTGCCAGTTCCCGATGCCGTTGCTTTGCTGCCAGATAGCTAACCGCATCCACATTCAAACCAACACCCGCGCGCGCCGCAGTAACCGGGTCCATTTGATCGCGGGCAGATTCAAACCCCTCACGGGTCAGCGAGTTGATGATTTCAGCGCCAACCAGTGGCGGGAAAATCTCGGCACGCTCATGATTTTCGGGCACATCTATATCAGTCAGTTGCACACCGTAGTCGGCCAGTCTGCGTCGCGCCAATTCGAACGCCATGGCTACTTCAGCGTCGAGATCGTCCAGGTTTACTGTAGACGGCACACCAATCCTCAGCCCCGCGAGTGATGCCGCCGGCGTTACCGCCTCACCGCAAATCACCTCGTGCACCAGGCTTGCATCTGCCGCTGTTCGGCACAGAGGCCCAATAGAATCTAGCGTCGGAGACAGGGCAAACACCCCGTTTGTCGGCCACAGTCCAACAGTTGTCTTGTGCCCAAACAGGCCGTTAAAACAGGCTGGTATCCGCACTGAGCCGCCGGTGTCGGTACCAATGGCAAAGCCGCAAAGGCCGGCTGCGGTTGCGACCGCCGAGCCGCTGGATGAGCCCCCGGGGATGCGTTGCTCGTGGCTGTCCCAGGCGTTCCATGGAGTCCCGCGAGCGTGGTTAACACCCGTTGCCCCCAACGCGAACTCCACCGTTTTGGTTTTACCAATCACCACACAACCCGCCCGCTGTAGTCTGTCAACCACCGCACCCTGCGCCAGTTGCAGATGCTCAGGTTGATACAGCGAACCATTGGTGGTCGGCATACCATCAACGGCAACGATATCTTTAATCGCCACCGGGATTCCCATCAATGGCCCGAGATCCGTACCGCCTGCCAGCAGTTGATCAAGACCTGTCGCGGTTGCGATGGCACGCTCCGCACACACAAGTTGAAAGGCGTTCAAAGATGCATCGAATGCCTCAATGCGCTGCAAACATCGCTCGGTTAGTTCCAAAAACGTGGTTTTTCCAGCGCGCACATCCTGTGCTACTGCAGCTATGCCGGATACAAAAGGATCAGCTGGAACGGTCATCGCTGGGCTCCAGTCAGTACAGCGGCAAGGTTGTCAGTCAGCACGTCAGACAGGTAACCACCCTCCTGCACAAACACCGTTGGCAAACCGGCATCGATGATCGTTTTACCAATGCGATTGAACCCGTCCGTTGTGACACTCAGTCCGCGCAGCGGATCCGCTTCAGATGCATCCAGCCCCAGCGCAACCAGCAACATACTCGCGCCAAAGTCGCTGATTCTCTTTAGTGCGCTGTCGACGGCGGCGAGAAACACATCGTCACCGGAAAGCTTCGGCAGTGGGATATTAAGATTGCACCCTTCACCGGCCCCCTCACCGGTTTCATTGGCATGCCCCCAGAAGAACGGATAGAACTGATGCGGGTCAGCGTGAATTGAAACAGTCAGCACGTCGTCGCGTTCATAAAAGATATCCTGAGTACCGTTGCCATGATGCACATCGACATCCAGGATCGCGACTTTTGTATGCCTGCCGAGCGCGTGTTGTGCTGCCACAGCAACGTTGTTGATAAAGCAAAAGCCAGCAGCCATGTCTGCGTAGGCGTGGTGGCCTGGCGGACGACACAGTGCGTAAGATACTGGCTGCTCGCCACGCAACACGAGTTCTGTAGCCGTGAGCGCAGTACGCGCTGAGCAACAGGCGGCACTCCAGGTGTGTTCCCCGAGCGGACACGCGGTATCACCCATGTGCCACCCCGCTCTACCGATGATGCTGTCAGGATAATTCAGTCGACGTCGCAACGGGTGAGCATTCGCGATTACTTCTGCAGAGGCATCCGGCAGCGCCTGCCATTGCTGATGACCGTGCTCCAGAAAATCCAGATAGCGGCTGTCGTGAACAGCGGCGATGGGTGACATATCAAATTCAAACGGCTCGACAACATCGATATCACAGCGCTGCAGACCAGCCAGCAATCGCTGCGCGCGTTCCGGTTGTTCAGTGCTCTCGCGTATTGAGCCTTTGACTAAAAAGAATTTTGGATCGTGCGCAGAAGTGCGATCATCGTATACGGCCTTCACTGGTTCTCCCGACAATTGATACGTTCGACGCAATAACGCTAAGCGACAGACAGAGCGTTCGTATCGTAACTGTTTTGCCAGTTTCTGTGTCGGCGGAATTAAGTAGTGCTCAACTGCTGACCAAACACCACTTGCACACACAACTCAACGGGCACCACGCTCACATGAGCGGTGGCAATCGGGATAAAAATACGCCAGGTGGGCGTACAGTTGTCAGGCGCTGGCTTTTTTTGCCGAATCTCGTCGGTTGCGACGATTAAATTCGCGCTGAATCAGACCTTCGAGAAACTTGGTTACTGTGGTTCCATCGTCCTGAGCCATTTTCAGCACCAGGATTTTCGTCTCCGGGGTAACGCGCAACTCGATCTTTTGCGTTTTTTCACGTACCAGTTTAGGCGGCATTATTGCGATTCGTGTCATGACGGGCTAATATTCTGTATTATGTCATGACGCTGTGCCCCAGGCAAGTATCATCTAAAAACAATCACTTAGAGAACTGCGCTGCGGTGCGCACGCTGCGTCACCAGACTGTCATCAACGGTTAAGCAACTTTATGGTGTCATTCGGCTTTGTCGCTGCACTATCCAAAGCGACAAAATGGCGATTTCCGCGGGCAGTTCGCGTTTTAAAACAGATAGGTGCTTTATCGTTTTAATGGTCACCGATTCTGATAACAACAAAATGTTTTCCCCAAAAAAGCAAGGATCAGAGATGGAACCCAGCCAACGTGCAGGATTAGTTCACCCCAGTGAGTGGATTCTGCTACTTTTTGCTGCGGTACTACTGGGCGCTGCGGTCTCTGACCAATCTGACCCGGATCGCCCCCCCGTACAGGCTGCAGTAACACCGGCTCTGGATGCAACATCTTTGGCTGAAACAGCAGCGGCAATATCAAGTAACGCATCAACATCACCGGTACTTCTTGGTTCGCCAGTGTTAACGGAGACTGGTGTCAATGCTTCCGTGTCACTGATCACGCCTGTTGACGCCTCATCTGCAGGCGACGATGACACTAAACTGGCTGCGGTTACCCGTATAGAAACTGGCATAGCCACTGATGGTGAAAAAAACACCATCGATACCACCAACTAACAAACAAACCCCGCTCTAACTCCCGGCATGAAGCCGCTACGACTCGTAACTCACCTTCTCAACGGTATAGGTCTTCTCACCACCCGGCGCTGTCACGGTAACTTCATCGTCAACTGCTGACTTCAACAACGCTCTGGCAACCAAAGAGTCGACACTAATCCAGTGGCACGACGGATCTATTTCATCCGGTCCAACAATGCGTACCTGACTGCGCTCACCGTCTTCATCTTCCAGTTCCACCAGCGCGCCAAAAAACACCCTGGACTGATCTGATGGTTTGTCGTGCACCACTTTCAATTCAGCGGTACGTTTTTGCAGGTAACGCACGCGACGGTCAATCTCTCGCAGCTCTTTCTTACGATAGATATACTCGGCGTTCTCTGAACGATCCCCTTCCGCTGCTGCAGCAGACAAAGCTGCAGTAACATCACGCCGTCTGACCCACAGTGCTTTAAGTTCAGCTTGTAGCTTGTCAAAACCTGCGGGGGTAATTAGCGGTGTGGACTTTTCTGCAGGGGGACGATAGCGACTCACAAAGGCAACCTGTTTAGCGGAATCCGAAATGCCTGCTATCACAGCGCTGCAGGTGAAGCCCGGAATCGTAGCAAACCAAAACACACTTTTCGATTAATCAGTGTGCAAGGCTCTTTGTTTCAACGCAGGTTATAAGTGCAGGTCTCAACAATGCAGCTTAGGCGGCCTCTGACTGCCTTTGTCGTCGTGCTGCATGACCATTGGCATCCGCAGGTGGACGGTCATGCTGAAGCGCATCATTCTCAACTCGGTGCCAACTGGCACGCATACCTTTGCGTTCAGCTTTGCGGTCCTGAAACGACAGGTATTTTTTAATCGCAACATGGCTGAAGCGACGAACCAGATCGCTGTTTAAACCTGGCCACGGATTAAAAGGATTAGTGCGGCTAAACGCCCATATCTCCATGCGACTACTGACCTCAGTTGCTTCACCACGTCGATGAAACCCGTGCGTATCACCAATGATCAGCGTGTTGGCCGGCACCTTAAACGCAAGTGGTTGCGGCAAGCCGAGCGATGCGAGCTCCGATTCAGCAATGCGCAAGGATCCACGCGCCCCATAGGAATCTTTAAGCCGCGAGCCGGCCACACTCTGACGATACTCCCAGCGCAGTCTTTTAAGCGTTAGTTTGTGCGAGCCCGGAACATACGTAAACGGGCCGTTCGCATCCGATACATCGTCGACAAACAACCACGCTTTCATCGTGGCGTGAAAAGTATCGCTATGCAGATTACGCTGCGGATCCGGATTGCCGTCCACCGCGTTACTGCGAATGCATTGAACGTAGTAAATGGGGCTGGTATTGCGCGCTGCGGTATAGCGCATCAGTCGTCCGAAAGACTGTTCAGCCAACAATTTCCCACATTCGGGAAGCCCCACCAGCGCCTCATCGTCGAGCAGGATACGCTGTGTCAGGGTATCGCCCTGTAAGCATTGGCGCACTTCGCCATCGACACTTTGCAGCTCGGTCTTAAGCGCTTCAAAGTGCTCCGCCGGCAGGAAATTCTCTATCCTGATGTAACCATCCCGCAGGTAGCTTCGACGCTGCTCCGATGTTACGAAACCACGCAGGCAAAACAGACGAAATCGGGTAACGAGCGCGGCCAGCACCACACGCATAACGTGCAGCCCAAGCACGTTGAGCAGCCAGCTACCGAGAATCGGGTTGTCACGAAACGATTTCGCGCCGGTAAACAACTGCGCAAAATAAAGCGGCAGCTTCACGAGCGGCACTAGTGATGCGAGCGCCTTGCGGACGGGGTGCGACTTGCGAATCATCAATCGCTCAACGAAAAGAGAGATAACCTGCGGCGCAAGACACAGGCCTGTCGCCTGAGTTCAGGCGAGCGATACAGCCAATTTGTGACCTGATGCAGAAGCCGGACGGCAACTGCAGAGTGTTACGGACGCATATCCTCAAAGAATTTGCGCACGCCCGTCAGCCAGCCATGATGTTTGGGGATGTGGCGCGATGCCTTTTTGCCTTCCATCGTGACACGTATTTTCTCGAACAGCTCTTTTTGCTCGCTGGTGAGATTGACCGGCACTTCAATCTGCACCCGACACAAGAGGTCGCCGTTGGCTGTGTTGCGTACCGGCTTCACACCCATACCACGCAGACGAAATACCTTGTCTGATTGGGTACCTGCGGGGATCTTAAGATTAACCTTACCGGTGAGTGTCGGCACTTCGAGTTCGCCACCGAGGCTCGCGGTAATGATGTCAATTGGCACGGTGCAAAGCAGATCATCATCGTCGCGTTCAAAGATCGCGTGCTCCTTGACCTGCACCATCACATACAAATCGCCCGCCGGTGCGCCTTTCTCGCCGGCCTCGCCCTCACCTGACAGGCGAATGCGGTCACCGTTGTCGACACCTGCCGGAATCTTGACGGAGAGTGTCTTCTGCTCCTG
Source organism: uncultured Granulosicoccaceae bacterium (assembly GCA_964389335.1). Lineage (GTDB taxonomy): Bacteria > Pseudomonadota > Gammaproteobacteria > Granulosicoccales > Granulosicoccaceae. The sequence continues at coordinate 10,048 of CAYMFQ010000046.1, read as the reverse complement.
CACCCGACCAGTTCCGCGACATTTGTTGCACGGATCAGAGATTTTTTCTCCGCTGCCACGGCAGGTTGGACACGTTTGCTGCACTGAGAAGAAGCCCTGCTGCATACGCACTTGCCCCATGCCATTGCAGGTATCACAGGTAACCGGCTTGGTGCCCGGTTTCGCACCGCTGCCAGAGCACTGATCGCAGGAGACCTGGGTTGGAATCTTGAGCGTCTTTTCGAGCCCGGCGACGGACTCTTCGAGCGTTAGTTGCAGGTTGTACTGCAGGTCAGCACCACCCCGCGCCCGGCTTCGGGAACGGCCACCGCCGCCACCAAAAATATCGCCGAAGACATCGCCAAAGATGTCACTGAAATCCGCACCGCCACCAAAGCCACCGCCGCCGCCAGAGGCAGAGTTACTGACACCGTCGTGACCAAAGCGATCATAAGCGGCTCGCTTCTGCGAATCGCCCAGCACTTCAAACGCTTCTTTGGCTTCCTTGAATTTTTCCTCGGCAACGGAATCGTCCGGATTGCGATCCGGATGATGCTTCATGGCCAGGCGTCGATACGCTTTTTTCAGCTCGGCATCGCCAGCATCGCGCGATACGCCCAGCACTTCATAGTAATCCCGTTTCGACATATTCCGGTGCCCGTAAAAAGAAAAATCCGGAGGACGCTACACGCGCCCCCGGATAGTTTTGCACAGCGCAGGTTTGCGCCGTGAATATTACTTCTTGTCGTCTTTTACTTCTTCGAACTCGGCATCGACTACATCGTCGCCCGCGCTCTTGCCACCGCTATTGTTGCTGTCACCACCACCGTCGGCATCTGCACCGGCCGATGCCTGAGCATAAGCACGTTCAGCCAGCTTGCCGGAGGATTCGGTCAGCAACTGCAGCTTGCTTTCGATGGCTTCCTTGTCATCACCGCTAAGCACTTCACGCAGATCGGCGATACGAGACTCAATTTCTTTCTTCTCGTCTTCGGTAACCTGCTCACCGAGCTCAGTCACTGATTTTTCCGTGGCGTGAATCATGTTCTCCGCCTGGTTACGCGTATCGATCAACTCTTTGAGTTTGCGATCTTCTTCCGCGTGTGCCTCAGCGTCCTTGACCATCGCTTCGACTTCTTCATCCGACAAACCACTGGATGCTTTGATAACAATAGATTGTTCTTTGCCAGTAGCCTTGTCTTTGGCCGACACATTAAGGATACCGTTCGCATCGATATCAAAGGTGACCTCTACCTGCGGCATACCACGCGGCGCTGGCGGAATATCGGTCAGATCAAACTTGCCAAGTGACTTGTTGCCACCTGCCATGTCGCGCTCACCCTGCAGCACATGCACAGTTACCGCAGTCTGATTGTCATCGGCAGTCGAGAATACCTGCTGTGCCTTGGTCGGGATAGTGGTGTTCTTGTCGATCAGTCGCGTCATTACACCACCCAGCGTTTCGATACCGAGTGACAGAGGCGTTACGTCGAGCAACAGTACATCTTTAACATCACCACCCAGTACACCGGCCTGAATCGCCGCACCCATTGCAACTGCTTCATCAGGGTTTACGTCGCGACGCGGCTCTTTATCGAAGAAACCCTTCACTTCCTCGATAACCTTGGGCATTCGAGTTTGGCCACCAACAAGAATAACATCGTCGATGTCCGAGGCGCTGAAGCCAGCATCTTTCAATGCGATTTTGCACGGCTCGATAGTGCGCTTAACCAGGTCTTCGACCAGCGACTCAAGCTTGGCACGTGTCACCTTGATGTTCAGGTGCTTGGGCCCCGAGGCATCGGCTGTCACGTAAGGCAGATTGACATCAGTCTGCTGACTGGACGACAACTCGATCTTGGCTTTTTCTGCCGCTTCCTTCAGGCGTTGCAGCGCCAGCGGATCGTTGTGCAGATCGACACCGTTTTCTTTCTTGAACTCATCAGCCAGATACTCAATCAGTCGGTTGTCAAAGTCTTCACCACCGAGGAAAGTGTCACCATTGGTCGACAGCACTTCAAACTGATGCTCGCCATCAATTGAGGCAATTTCAATGATCGAGATATCAAAGGTACCGCCACCGAGATCGTAGACCGCAATTTTGGCGTCACCCAGTTTCTTGTCGAGGCCATAGGCAAGTGCCGCGGCCGTTGGCTCGTTGATGATGCGCTTCACGTCCAGCCCGGCAATCTTGCCGGCATCTTTGGTCGCCTGACGCTGAGAGTCATTGAAGTACGCAGGTACAGTAATGACCGCTTCAGTGACTTCCTCGCCGAGATACTCTTCGGCAGTTGCCTTCATTTTCATCAACACTCTGGCAGATACTTCAGGCGGTGCCATTTTGTTATTGTTGACTTCTACCCAGGCATCGCCGTTGTCTGCCTTGACAATGTTGTACGGCACCAGCTTGATATCTTTCTGTACCGCTTCTTCGTCGAAGCGACGTCCGATCAGGCGCTTGACGGCGTACAGAGTGTTGGCCGGGTTGGTAACCGCCTGGCGTTTCGCCGGCTGACCAACCAGTACTTCCTCATCGTCGGCAAAAGCGACGATCGACGGGGTGGTTCTGTCTCCCTCGGAATTCTCGATCACCCTCGGGGCGCCGCCTTCCATCACCGCTACACAAGAATTGGTGGTGCCCAAATCTATACCAATAATTTTACCCATGCTTGCTTATCTCCGAGACTGTCTGGTAACAGCTGTAGTGTTTTGATTTGTTTGTTAAATAGGGCTACTACTGTTTAATTCAACACAATTTGTGGGGTTATTTCGCGATGACCACCATCGCCGGGCGCAACAGACGATCGTTGAGCGTGTAACCCTTCTGCATAACAGTCAGCACCGTATTGGCCGGTTTGTCGGTGCCTTCCTGCACGCTGATCGCCTGATGCAGATCCGGATCGAATTTATCGCCCTGCGGATCCACTTCGACGATGTTGAATTTCTCCAGTGCCTGCGTCAGCATTTTCAACGTCAGGCCGGTACCCTCGGCTATCTTTGACAGGTCTCCCTCAGTCTCGGCCGCAGCCACGCCCATCTCCAGCGTGTCTCTGACCGGCAACAACTCCATAGCGATTTTATCGAGCGCGTACTTGTGTGCGTTCTCCAGCTCGCGCGCCTGACGCTTGCGCAGATTTTCCATTTCAGCGCGAATTCGCAATACATCGTCGCGGCTCTTGTCCGCAATACTGTTCGCCTCTTCCAGTTGAGTTTGTAACGCTGCCACATCGGCTCCTGCATCTGTGTGGTTAGAGTCTTCCGCATTGTCCGAGGCCTGGCTGGCACCTGCGCTGTCTGCGGCGGCGACGTCATTGTCGACCGCAGCGGTGGAAGCTGCCTGCTCCGCACCAGATGGTTGATCTGGCTGTGTTTCGTTTGGACGAGAGTCTACAGAAGGCTTTTCTTCCGCCATGCAGTTGTCTCCGGGCTGGATAAAAGGAAATGACTAATGATTCGAGAAAACCCGAACCGTTTCGGGGGTCGTATATAGGCGCTACGACGTGGAATTCAAGGCAGCGCTGAGCAGGCGAGAAGTAACGTCGACGACCGGTACTACACGATCATAGGCCATGCGCGTGGGACCGACCACCCCGAGTATACCGACAACTTCGCCATCGACCTTATAGCTGGTCGTAACCAGGCTACACATGTCGAGCACACCATAGCCCGATTCCTGACCGATAAAGATCTGCACGCCCTCAGCGGATATGCAGCGCTCAAGCACGTGATACATATCGCGCTTGTGGCTGAACGCTTCAAAAAGGCCACGCAGATGCTCACGATCTGACAGCTCGCTGAAGTTCATCAGGTTGGTTTGACCTTCAACGATGACATCTTCGTCGGCCGGCTGTTCATCGTTGTCGAACACGCGCCCGGCGAGGTTGATCATCTGCTGCATTTGTTCGTTCATCGACGCGCGGGTATTTTCCAGTTCGCCGCGCAGCAGATCTTTCACTGTCTCGAGATTCTTGCCAGTGTAGGTCTGGTTTAGATAGTTGGAAATTTCCTGTAGTTCGCCAGCGCTGTAATCCCGATCAAGGGTCAGAATTCGGTTCTGTACGTTCTTTTCGTTGACGACAAGAATCACCAGCACCCGCTGCTCGGACAACGGCAGGAATTCAATCTGTCGAAAAATGGTGGCACCGCGCTTTGGCAGTGTTACCACACCGGCCATATTGGTGAAGTGCGAGAGGTACTTCGACGTATGCTGAATGAGCGATTTATCGTCCTGATCCGGCGTCAGCGCATCCTTGAGCGGATTGAGTTCGTTCTCCACAATCGGCTGGACCTCGAGCATGGTGTCGACGAACAGCCGAAAACCGTCACAGGTCGGCACCCGCCCGGCCGAGGTGTGCGGTGACTCAAGCAACCCGAGTTCTTCCAGATCGCCCATTACATTGCGCACGGAAGCGGCACTGACGTTGACACCCGGCATCTTGGAAAGCGTTCGCGATCCAACCGGTGCACCGTCCTGGATGTACTGCTCCACCAACAGCCGGAAAATCTGTTGTTCCCGTTCGCCTATCTCTCTAATTGGTGTAAAGTTGCCCATACGATTTCGCGGGTTACCCGTTTAGTCTTATCTAGCGTCGTTGTACCGTTGTTACAAGGTGCCGTGGTTACAAGGTCCTGAGCCGATAGCTGTGGTTCAGCGAATTGCCGGTCGGCGCTCCCCCATGACTTCACCGATTATTCCAGACTGATGAAACTTCGCAAGCGTTCACAAAGCGTGCAAATCGGAAATGTCGCGGTTGGTGGTGATAATCCGGTGGTGGTGCAGTCAATGACCAACACCGACACCGCAGATACCGTCCGCACGACCGTACAAATAGCAGAACTCGCGCGTGCGGGCTCTGAGCTGGTACGTATAACCGTAAACAATGATGATGCCGCCAAAGCAGTGCCCGAAATTCGCGACCGGCTGGCAAAAATGGACTGCCATGTGCCACTGGTGGGCGATTTTCACTTCAACGGGCACAAATTGCTGGCAAATCACCCGGATTGCGCCGAGGCACTGGCCAAATTCCGCATCAATCCCGGCAACGTAGGGCGCGGCCGCAAGCGAGACGAACAATTTGCGTCAATGATCGAGATTGCCGCACGTCTCGACAAACCAGTGCGAATCGGCGCCAACTGGGGCAGCCTCGACCAGGAATTGCTGGCGCGCATGCTCGATGAAAACGCGGCTGCTGCCAGTCCATTGCCGCTTGAACAGGTGTATCGTGACGCGGTCATACGCTCGGCACTTGAAAGCGCTCGCGCCGCTGAAGATATCGGCCTGCCGGCCAACCGCATTGTCGTAAGCTGCAAAATGAGCCGCGTGCAGGACCTGATCAGCGTCTATCAGCAACTTGAAGAATCCTGCGACTATGCACTACACCTTGGCTTGACCGAAGCCGGTATGGGCAGCAAGGGCATTGTCGCCTCCACAGCGGCGCTGGCAGTGCTGCTGCAGCAAGGCATCGGCGACACCATCCGCATCTCGCTCACGCCCGAACCCGGCGGTGATCGAACCAAAGAAGTTGTGGTGGCGCAGGAGATTCTGCAAACCATGGGCATTCGCTCGTTCACACCGATGGTAACGTCGTGCCCGGGTTGCGGACGCACCACCAGCACGGTGTTCCAGCAACTGGCCGATGACATCCAAACCTACCTTCGCGACGCCATGCCGGAGTGGCGCAAAACCTACCAGGGCGTCGAAGACATGACCGTCGCCGTCATGGGCTGTGTGGTAAACGGTCCGGGTGAAAGCAAGCACGCCAATATTGGCATCAGTCTGCCCGGAACCGGAGAGCGACCAGTGGCACCGGTTTATGTCGACGGCGAAAAAACAGTCACACTGAAAGGTGACAACATCGCCGCTGAGTTTCAGACCATCGTCGAAGACTACATCGAGACACGCTACGGCAACGGTGCCGCTGGACAAATCGCCAGCTAACCAGCAGTGCAGAGCAAGCGATTAACGGCACCCGGCCTGCAATCGCCAGCCACGCAGTACTCACCCGACACCCGCGCACTGATACTCGGCGCCGGCGTGGCGGGCTGCGCGATAGCACGCGCCCTGGCGCATCGTGGCTATAACAGCGTCATCTACGAGCGACTCAGCGCACCGGCAGCCGCCACATCCGCAGTGCCACATGCGCTATTGCGCCCACAGGTAACCAAAGCCCCACAAATAACCAACCACTATTTCCACCGCGCTTTCGAACGCGCGCGGCAGGAGATTGCACAGGTTCAGGCGCAAGTCGACCAATCTTCGACGGTGGCTGATTTGGGCGGCGTGCTGCAGCTGGTGAATGACGCCGACAGCTGGCCAGACAGTTCGCACTACGCCCGCCTCGACCGTGCCACCGCCAGTTCGCTCGCTGGCACCGAACTGGCGGGCGACGCTCTCTATTTCGAACATGCCGGACGCGTCAATCTTGGCAACTTGTGCCGCCACTGGCTTAGCGGGTTACCCGGGCAGATCCAGTTCAACGGTGGCGTAAGTGTCGATGATCTGCGTCAGACTCAGGACGGCTGGTGTCTGCTTGACCAGCACGGCGATGAAATAGATGCATCACCACTGGTCATTATCGCAAGCGGCGAAACCGCGGATCGATTGTCGCAAACTGCCCACCTGCCCTTGCAAGCTGGCCGCGGCCAGATCAGTTTCTTCAATGCACCCGAAACCGACCTTCCAACTAAGATAATCACCGGCAAAGGCTCAGTCATACCGGCAAACAACGGTTTTTGGGCCGGCTCAACCCATCAGCGCGGCATTGCCAACACTAAGACTCGCGCGGTCGACGATTCGCAGAATCTGACAACAGCTGCTGCGCTTTGCCCACACCTGTGCAGCGGCATCAGACCCAAAGCCGCAAAGTCCTGGACCGGTATCCGCTATTCCAGCCCCGACCGAATGCCAATTGTGGGTGGCGCGCCGGTTCACGACTGGTACCTGCGCACCTATGCCGACCTTAAGCACGGCCGCAGAGACCAGTCCTTTCCCCACCCGCGTTTTCACGACGGTCTGTACCTGTTAACCGGTTTTGGCTCTCGCGGTGCGATACACTCGGTTTACGCTGCAGAACTGCTGGCCGCACTCATCGCAGGCGACACACACGCACTGGATGATGAAACAAAAGCGGTCTGTTGCACGCTACACCCGGGCAGGTTTTTAATCCGTCAGGCACGACGCGGACAGCCAGCGCCGTAGTTTCAGCAACCTTCTTATCATCGGAGTTGTTCATGGCAAACCTGCCGTTTGATGTTGATCGCGCCAGAGCGGACACCCGCGCCCTGCCCCATGTGCTGCACTTCAACAATGCAGGTTCGTCGCTCATGCCGGCGCCAGTCGCCGATGGTCTGCATGATTTTCTGGTCGCAGAAGAACAGTCCGGTGGCTATGAAACCGCCGGTGCACGAGCTGATCAACTGGATAATTTTTATAATGCATTCGCGAAACTGCTCAACTGCAAGCCTGCTGAAGTTGCCTACATAGAAAACGCAACACGCGCGTGGGACATGGTTTTTTATTCAATCCCGCTGCAGCCTGGTGATCGCATTCTGACCTCGGTTGCCGAATATGGCAGCAACATAATTGCGTGCCTGCAGCGCGCACGGCAGACCGGCGCCGAGTTAGTTGTGGTACCGAATGATGAACACGGCCAGCTTGATACGCGGGCACTGCAGGCTTTGATCGATGAACGTACGCGCCTAATTTGCGTGAGCCACATCCCGACTGGCGGCGGGCTGGTCAATCCGGTCTCAGAGATCGGCCGTATCGCCAACGATGCCAACGTTCCATTTCTGCTTGATGCCTGCCAGAGCATGGGCCACATGCCGGTTGATGTAGCAGAGATTGGCTGCGACTTTGCCAGCGGCACCGGTCGCAAGTATCTGCGCGGCCCCAGAGGCACCGGTGTGTTGTATATCAGTGAGGCGATGACCGCGAAGCTGGAACCAGTCATGCTCGACCAGCATGCAGCTGACCTGATCACCCCCACCGACTACCAGGTTATCGAAACAGCAAAGCGTTTCGAAAACTGGGAACAATATTTCGCAGGCAAGGCAGCCTTGGGTATCGCCGTCGACTATGCGATGTCGTGGGGGCTAGACAATATCTGGCAGCGCAACCGCACACTCGCAGACCGGTTGCGCCATGAACTGGAACAAATTGCAGGTGTCACCGTGACCGATGAGGGCCAGACCCGCTGTGGCATCGTAACGTTTTGTAGTAAGCAAAAAGCCGCCACAGAGTTGCAGCAACTGTTTGCCGGAGACTCCATTAATGTATCGGTGTCGAGTGGCTCAGGCACGCTGCGTTCGTTTCAGCAACGCGGCCTCGATGAGGTGCTGCGAGCCTCGGTGCACTACTTCAACACCGAGTCTGAAATTGACGTGTTTATCGACAAACTGGCCCGCTATCTCCACTGAAAACGTAACAACACATATTGCTAACCGGGAGAGAGACTCCATTTTCTATCCCGACACAAATTAATCACCAATTCAACAGAGGCAGACAGATGAGCAGCCAGACAGAAAGAGCGGTATTGGCAGGTGGGTGCTTTTGGGGCATGCAGGAGCTGATTCGCCAGCAGCCCGGTGTTATCTCAACGCGCGTTGGCTATACCGGAGGCGATGTTCCCAACGCAACCTATCGCAATCATGGCACACACGCCGAAGGTATTGAGATTGTGTTTAACCCGGAACGGACCAGCTATCGACAGCTGCTGGAGTTTTTCTTTCAAATACATGATCCATCCACACCGAACCGTCAGGGCAATGATCGCGGGCCGTCGTATCGCTCAGCTATCTACTATACCGACGAACACCAAAAAAGCGTGGCAGAAGATACTATCGCGGACGTCGATGCCTCAGGCCTGTGGCCAGGCAAAGTAGTAACCGAAGTAGAACCGGTTGGAGACTTCTGGGAAGCCGAGCCGGAACATCAGGACTATCTGCAGCGCATACCGCACGGTTATACCTGTCATTTTATTCGGCCTGGCTGGGTGCTGCCAAAGCGCGCTGTATCGGCCTGAGTTTACGCTACTGAGGCAACAGATCCATATAGACATCCGCAATGCGCTTACCGAGCACACGCAGAGCGGCTCCGGAAAAATGATTGCGGTGCGGATCACTGTCTCTGGCTTCAAGATCGGACGCGAGCGCACAACCCGTGCGCTCGTCGCCGTCGTTGTTTAACGCCATCAGATGCGGGTTAAGTGCGGCTTTGATCGTTTCAGTGCAGATAAACCGCGCCTGATCACCAAACCACGCATCACTGCGAAGCGCGTTAATAAGATCGTTTAACTTACGCGGATAGTAGTTCAACCAGTCATCGGCTACGTATGACTCAACCGGTACATCCGGGTCTGCAGTCCCTTCCCACAACCAGTCTGTCTCACCCTGCATCCAGATAACCGCATCAAACGCAGACTTGTGCGGTAACTCGTTTAACGACGCAATCGCATGATCACGCAGTCGCTGGTAAAACTCACCGTCGTAGTCCCAGTGACTGATACCCTCGCCCGGCGCTGTCAACATCACAATGCCTACCGTGCGACTGGCATCGCGCGCCAGTGACTTGCCGACCTGAAAGATGATGTTGTTATACGGATCGCGTTCATCTATCTCCGCCGCCCAGTTACCAGGTATGCCCTCATCCCAGAACTGATGCAGGTCAGCCACTCGCCAGCCCTGATCCGTGTAGGCATACACTCGGGAGTCGGGTGCATCAAGTTCAGCATCGTATTCGGTTTCAAGACTGGCAGCATTGGACTGTCCGGTCAGAAACAACAAATCAGTTATGGCAGCAAGCCCGGTGCTCTGCGCTTTGTCTGACTGAGTCTCATCATCTGCCGACTTGGAATCTATGTCATAACCATCGGACGGCGCGTTGTTGTCGGTAGCTTCATCGTTGTCCGTGTCATCGGTAACAACATCACCAGTGACAACATCATCTGTGGTGCCGCTCTTGTCACCATCAGCATCAGCAGTAATCACATCATCAGCTATATCGTCATCCGTAAAACTATCGACTTGAGCTGATTCATCATCCGCCACCTTGTCCACAACGGTATCACTC
>CAYMFQ010000045.1:0-31925 GCA_964389335.1 uncultured Granulosicoccaceae bacterium | reverse complement strand
CTTCTGTTGTCAGTAACACAACAATAAGGTTTTGGAGATAAAGTGACAGCACCAGTGACACGTCGGTCGGTGATGACCCTGTATTCGGATCCTGCGTCGATCTATAGTCATAAAGTCCGCATTGTACTCTTTGAAAAAGACATCACCGTTGAGATCGAGGATGTCGACCCGGACAACAAGCCTGACGATTTGATGCACCTCAACCCGTACAACACGGTGCCGACGCTGGTCGACCGAGATCTGGTCCTGTATGACTCGCGCGTAGTTGCCGAGTATCTCGACGAGCGGTTTCCACACCCGCCGCTGATGCCGGTGGATCCGGTTTCTCGCGCCCGATCGAGGCTGGCGCTCTATCGGATTGAGAAAGACTGGTACGATTTGCTGCCAATTATCGAGGGCACTGACTCTGCTAAAGCTGATGCGGCGCGCATTGCGCTGCGCGACTCCCTGATAGAATCAGCCGAAGTGTTTGCACTGAAGCCGTTTTTCCTGAGCGATGAGTACTCCCTGGTCGATGCGACCGTCGCCCCAATGCTGTGGCGCTTGAATCACTACGGTGTTGAGTTGCCATCCAAGGCCAGTGCTGTCACGAAATATGCAAAGCGATTGTTTGATCGTGAAGGTTTTCAACTGAGTCTCACCGAGAGTGAGCGAGAGATGCGTTAGCAAAACTTGTGACTTCCAGCAAAAATACAACGGGTGGTGGCTCTTCCGGAAACGGCGCGCTGCCATCAATGACCTCAAGCCAGCCCTATCTGATTCGTGCCATTTACGAATGGATTGTGGACAACAATCTCACTCCGTATCTGATGGTCGACGCTACGCGTAAAGGCACCGTTGTGCCGGAAGACTACCTCGATGCCGAGGGGCGAATTATTCTCAATATCAGTCAAACCGCTACCAGCGAATTGATTATGAGCAACGAGGAAATCACGTTTAATGCGCGCTTTAGTGGCCAGGCAATCGGTATTTGTGTGCCTATCTTCAGCGTCAAGGCAATCTACGCTCGCGAGAATGGTCAGGGCATGATGTTTGACGGCGACAACGCCGCCGACGATGAAAACAGCGAAGCAAGGGTGGGTAAGAAGCCGGTTGCGCTAGAGGCAGTCAGCAGCGACAAGGCGGGTGTCGGTGAAGCGCCGGTCGCTACGGGTGCTGCAACGGGCGATGCAAAGAAAAAGCAAAACAATGGCAAGGGCCGCAAAGGTCCGAATCTCAAGGTTATCAAGTAGAACCTGCAAACCTTAGCTTCATCAGCGACATCTGCTCCTGATGTCGCGCCGAATCAATAACATTCTGTGCTAGAGGGGCGAGTAAAACGCGTCCTTCAGCCATTCCTGCTGTTCAGTTCCATACGCGAGCACATCGAACCGACAAAACGCATTGTCACGTTTGTTTTTCTGCAAATAGTGCAGTGCCGCCAGCGCGATTTTACGTTGCTTCTGAGGTGTGACTGACACCGCTGCACCGCCAAACTGTCGACTTTTACGGTACCTGACTTCGACAAACACGATGGTATTGCCATCGTTCATGACCAGATCGATTTCACCCGCTTTGCAACTGTAATTGCGAGTCAGCAGAGTCAGTCCTTTGTGTTGCAGGTAATTGATTGCTGCCTCTTCGTATTGATCCCCGGTGAGGCGTTTGGCCGTTACTGCTTTGGCCACTGATTACAACTCCTGATTGGTTGCCGGTAGTACGCTTTGCAGGTCCAGTGCGTCTGAAATTTTTACAGGTATACCTTCCTGAAATTCAGCCCATTCGAGTCGTCTGCGAATTTTATTACCTTCGTCGAGCGAGAGCTTGCCGGTTTTGCCGGTGTAGGAATACAGCGCATTCAGGCGCATCGTTTCGATTTGTGTGTGGATATTGTAGGCATCGATGCCAAGTGCCTTTAACCGCGACAGACCGGGCTGCTCATCTTCGGGAGTGAGCGCGGTGTACAGCTCTGAGCTGTTGACCGCATCGGAAAGTATCCAGGGGATCTCGTTGTATCGGATGCCGGTGAGGTCGCTGTCTGCCTGTGGGTCTGGTTCGCCCGAATACACCTGTGCGGTGCTGAACAACGGTAGCTTGCCGGCGTGGTGGAACTGTAGCTGCGGTCGCAGCAGGCGTGCCTGCTCAGCACCTACAGCAATAAAGATAACATCGATGTCGCTGCGTATTGATGGTTCAAACTGCAAGTCGGTTTCGAGTAACCTTGTCAGCCGGCGCTGACGTGCGTGGCTGGTATCGATCGCAAGCAGTTTTTTCAGCTGTGGCGAAAAGTCGTAGGAGTCTTCGCCTATGATTTCGGTGCCGAGCACCTGTCCGCCGTTGGCATTAAAAGTATTTTCAAATGCAATTGCCATACGCTGGCTAAGTGCCGTGTCCGCTGCCACCACGATGGCCTTGCGATAGTTTTCTTTTAATGCATAGTAGGCGACGTCCCGTGCGTTGTCTTCTGGCAGCAGGCCAAACTGATACAGGTTGCTGTGCCCGGTTACATCATCACCTACATAGTTCAACGACACTGTCGGCACTGACACCCGATTGTTCGCCGCCAGTTGTATGACTGCGGCTTTATTCAGTGGTCCAATAACCATGCTGGCACCCTCGGCGACTGCCAGATCATACTGCTGCAGCGCATCCTCCAGTGTGCTTTTGGTGTCATACAAACGAATCGACGAGTTTCCACCTTCGGCAAACCTGGCGGCGATAAATCCATTTTTAATGGCCTCGCCAACTTCACTGAACTGTCCCGAGAGCGGTAATAACAAAGCGACTTGATTGGTCGAAATTGCAGTGATGTCCGAGAGAGAAGGCGACTGTGCGCCGGGCCCTTCGGGTAGTCGATTCGCCGCAGGGTGATTCGGATAGCGATTGCTCCATGTTTGAGTGCGTTGTGCCATTACCTCGGCAGATACAGTGGTGCCGGTTTTTTCGAGCAGTGCGTATTCCAGCCAGCCGCGATAGATCGAGCCGCCCGGTGTTTTTGCCATTGCCTGAAGTTCCGGAGTCTGCAGCTGGTTTAGCATTTCCCAGATCTTTTCCCGATTGCGATTGATCGCCTCAGGGTTAGACAGATTGCCATCCAGCAGAATGCGGGTTTTTAAGGCCTGGACCGGATCGCGCAGCATCTCGTGCGCTCTGGCTTGAATTTCGAGCACGCGAATACGCTGTACCCGATCGCCAACCACGCGCACCCGTGGCAATTGTTGCAAGGCCTGATCAGGTTGTAGTTGCGCGAGCGCGATGTACGCATTCAGGATGGTGCGACGCTGTTGCTGTTGCTCATCTGGTAACTGCGGGGGCAGGGTGGCGGCGATACGTGCGCCCTGGTTGTAGAAGTCGCTGTCGAAGTAGAGTTCTGCTGCTGACAACAGAAACCCGATGTGTCGATTGGGGTCTGTCTCAGCCCGCGCAAGTTCCTCGTAAACCTGCGCAGCCTGTCCGAGGTTGCCATTGGCAATGAGGTCGCTGGCGAGTTGTTCGGTTGGTACCTGATTCGGCAGCGGAGGAATGCTGGGTTGTTGCAGTGGTGAGCCGCAGGCGCTGAGCAGTGTGATAAGCAATGCAGACAGCAAAATCCAGTGCCAGTCACGGTGCAGGACACACAGTAGTGCCATTGATGTGGAGCGAAAGAATCCACTATGTTCGGGATTACGTGATTGCATCCGGAGGCGGCTAACCCGGCCGGCATCTGGCGAATAAATCATGGACGAAACTCCACGTGTGGATAACCCGGTGGTTAGCCTTGTAAGGTTCGGTGGCACGACGTAACTGCCGGGGAAATGCACAGCGCGTCAGATTACATTGTTGGTTTTGGCTCAACGGTTTGGATGCGTTGCCTGCTGCTCAACCGACCGTAGTATATCAGGTAGGTCGATCAGACGAGTGTGTTTGGCGGGCTTCCATACTAACCGGCTGTCCGGTTGAGGCAAATAATCAGTCGCAGGAGAGGGTGGGGCTGATTGCATCGGTTTATGGCAAAGTAGGGCAATGATTACATTGTTGCCCAAAGCCGAATTACCGCGCCCGGTTGCTGCCACTATTTTATACCGAGGTTTTTGCCGTGGCGGTTGATGCTGACCAACATATAGCCGGAGGAGTGCTGTACATCGTCGCGACACCTATTGGAAATCTGGCAGATATAACCGAGCGCGCTCGAACGATTCTGGGGCAAGCTGATTGTGTGCTGGCGGAAGATACCCGCCATACCCTGTCTCTGTGCAGACACTACGGACTGCAGCCGCAATTGCTTTCTCTGCACGAGCACAATGAAGAGCAGCGCGTTAGTGTGGTGCTTCAGCGTCTTGGCGATGGTCAGTCACTGGCACTGGTATCTGATGCTGGTACCCCATTAATAAACGATCCGGGTTACCGCATTGTTGCTGCCTGTCATGAGGCTGGTTATCAGGTCAGTCCGGTGCCCGGTCCGTCCGCGTTGCTGGCGGCTTTATCAGTTTGTGGTTTGCCAACGGATCGTTTCACTTATCATGGATTTTTACCCGCTAAAGCAGCGGCGCGCCGACAGTGTCTGCTCGATCTGCAACAGGTGCCGGCAACCCAGGTGTTCTTTGAGTCATGTCATCGTATCGTTGAGTGTTTGCAGGATATTGTCGACGTATTGGGGGCTGAGCGGCAGATCTGCCTGGCGCGGGAAATCACCAAGCGCTTCGAGTCGATTAGTCGAGGGTCTGCGGGTGACCTTCTGTGTTTTACACGCGACGACGCTAATCAACAAAAGGGTGAGTTTGTGGTGTTAGTGCAGGGCGCACCGCCGCAGGATGCAAGCTTTGGTGTCGAGCATCAGCAGTTGTTGCTCGAACTGGCTCGTGAGTTACCACCGCGAAAAGCCACTGCCATTGTCGCAAAACACGCCGGACTCGAGCGCAAACTATTGTATGACTGGTTACTGGCTAATAAAGAGGGTTGAGTCTGCGGTAATCCTGCCTGCACGGTGTGCATTGTCGACCGGCACGCTATGAAGAAGGTGGGAGTAGGCCATAAGCCGGGTTCTGTCGTGGACAGTCATTCATCTGGACTACATGTCACCATGCAATTCTAGCGATCTACCCGGAAGCACCGCGGGCCACGGCAACGCTTCCCTATTTGATCTTGCTCCAAGCGGGGTTTACCTTGCCGCCGAATGTTACCACCGACGCGGTGCGCTCTTACCGCACCCTTTCACCCTTACCGGTCACAGCGATGCGGTGACTTAGGCGGTCTGCTCTCTGCTGCACTTTCCGTAGGTTCGCACCCCCCAGGGGTTACCTGGCGCTCTGCCCTTTGGAGCCCGGACTTTCCTCCGTGTTTACACACAGCGACTGTCTGGCCTACTCCCGCGGCCATCGTATCTCTTTTGTTGTGCTTTGTGCGAATCACCGACAAATATTTTTCTGTACTCCGTCGGCTGCAACATTCCTTTCGGAGAATCTGCACGGTGGTCAGGTGTTCCACCTGATTCCAGCCATGCAAATTCCACGAATCAAACCTGTCCGTTTTGTAAATCTCTTACGAAGCCCTGTTTTTTGTGACTTTGCTCAAGTCGTCTCTTATTAATTATTCGTAACCAATTGATTTAGTTGGAATCATCCGCTTCTGTCAGGTGATCCGCTGAAACCCTCTCTAACTTATTGTCTTTAAAACGTATTTTTTAATTGAAAAAGGTCCTTTGTAACTTGTAGCGTCAAGACTCTGTGGTAAAGTTGTGGTGTTCGATCAGTAAAGTGGTGAAATGTGGATCGATGTGGGATTAATTCGCTGGGCCAGCTCATTCACTCATGTTTTTCGGCAAATCGACATTGACACTCGACTCGAAGGGGCGCATCGCTATTCCGGCGCGCTACCGCGAGCAGTTGTTTGAATTGTGCGATGGCAAATTGGTGGTGACGTACAACCCGGCAGAGCGTTGTCTGCCCATTTATCCGTACGAAGAGTGGCGTCAGTGCGTAAGGAAGATGCAGGCAGTACCTGATCAGTCTCCGAAAGTGCGCAAGCTGCAGCGATTGATTTACTCGTTTACCCATGAAGTCGATATGGATGCCAGTGGGCGATTGCTGATACCTCAGGATTCAAGAGAAGAGGTAGGGCTCGTTAAAAATGCAGTACTTATCGGTCACGGCGAAAAGTTTGAACTTTGGGATGAAGCAAGCTGGTTACGGGTTAGTAAAGAAGAAAGCAAAGAGTTGATCGAAACGATTGTGTCTGATGAAGAGTTAGACAAACTCGGGTTTCAACTTTAATGACGTCGGACCATCACATATCGGTGCTGCACCGTGAAGCGGTTGCAGCTTTAAACATTAGGGCTAATGGCACTTACATCGACGCTACGTTTGGTCGCGGTGGTCATAGTCAGTCGATTCTACAAACACTGGATCAGTCGGGCCGATTGCTGGCTATCGACTGCGATGCTCAGGCAGTGGCCTTTGCTCAACAACAATTAGGGCACGACAGCAGATTTAACATTATGCAGTGCAATTACAGCGAAATAGATCATGTTGCACGCACCCATGAGGTGAGCGGCCAGGTCGATGGTGTGTTGTTTGACCTCGGTGTGTCGTCACCGCAGCTCGATGTTGCGCAGCGTGGCTTTAGCTTTGATCGTGACGGCCCACTGGATATGCGCATGAATCAGGATAGTGGCATGCCGGTGTCAGAATGGCTTGCGACTGTCAGTGAAGAAGAGCTTGCCACTGTGTTTAAGGAATACGGTGAAGAGCGCTATGCAAAGCGAATTGCACGACGAGTTGTTGAGGTATTGAGTGAACGCCCCGTTACTACCACGCTGGATCTTGCGCAAATCATCAGGGAGGCGCACCCGCGCTGGGAGAAAAACCGTCATCCCGCTACTCGCTGTTTTCAGGCACTGCGGATTTTTATCAACCGCGAACTCGATCATCTGCGCCAGGCTCTGGAAGCATGCGTTGAAGTACTGCGTCCGGGTGGTCGAATTGTAGTGATTAGCTTTCATTCGCTGGAAGACCGCATAGTTAAGCGCTTCTTTCGGGGCGACGATGACTCATCGCAGCAAAAAGTGCCGCGCTCACGCAAGCTGCCGCCTCGCGGGTTGCCGCTTCCGGTCGAGGCTCCCTCCTTATTAAAGGTGGTTGGCCGCGCTATTCGACCGGCAGATGATGAGGTGCGTGACAATCCTCGTGCCCGATCTTCCGTTATGCGCGTCGCGGAGAAGTTGGCATGAGTGGACTGCGTTTCCTTGTTGTTGTGTTGTTGATGGCTAATGTAGCGACCGCTGCGGGAGTCGTTTACTCGAAGAATTTCAGCCGCGCCCTGTTCAAAAACTCACGTGCGCTGCATGACTCAATCGATCAGGCTCAGGTCGAGTGGGGGCGCCTGCAACTGGAAGAGAGCACGCTTGCAAGGTTCGGACGCATTGAAGAGTTGGCGACCAACAAGCTTGGCATGCGCATGCCTGCCCACAATGAAATAAAGATGGTTCACGAATGAGTGCTGCGCCTGTAACTGGTAGCGCCGGTGGACGGCGCGCGTTCGTCCTTGCAATATTTTTAGTGCTGGCGTGTGTGCTGTGGGTGCGTGCATTTCAGCTGCAAATCATTGATTCAGTGTTTTATCAGAAGCAGGGCGATGCGCGGCAAATTCGCACATTGCCGCTGGCTGCACACAGGGGCATGCTGACGGATCGCAATGGCGA
Organism: uncultured Granulosicoccaceae bacterium; assembly: GCA_964389335.1. Classification (GTDB taxonomy): domain Bacteria; phylum Pseudomonadota; class Gammaproteobacteria; order Granulosicoccales; family Granulosicoccaceae. The sequence continues at coordinate 24,271 of CAYMFQ010000045.1, read as the reverse complement.
AATGCTGGCGGTTAGTTCACCGATCGCTACCATCTGGGCTGATCCCACCATACTCGCCGAGCATCACGACAAGATCGATCTGCTTGGCTATGCGCTGGAGATGGATCCTGGTCGAATTCGCGATATGGTGCAGCGCGGTGTTGAAAAGGGTCGCGAGTATATTTACCTGCGTCGCCATGTACATCCGCGAATTGAAAAAGCACTGCAATCCATTAAAGACCGCGGACAGATACAGGGTGTGAATATTGAGCGTGAGTACGGACGTTACTATCCCAGTGGCGAAATAACCGCTCACGTACTTGGCTTTAACAACATTGATGATCATGGTCAGGAAGGCCTGGAGATGGCCTTTGACAGCTGGCTGAGCGGGACGCCAGGGAAGCGGCGTGTTGTTGCTGATGTACTTGGTGATGCCATCGAAGACATTGAATTGATCGCTGAAGATCAGCCTGGTAACGATCTGACCCTCAGCATCGATAAGCGCATACAGTACCTCGCTTACCGTGAACTGAAGCAGGCGGTGCAGCGCAACGGTGCAAAGTCGGGTTCTGCGGTGGTGCTCGATACCCGTACCGGTGAAGTGCTGGCAATGGTCAATCAGCCTTCCTACAACCCCAACCGATTTTCAGAGCGGGTTGGCGGCGCCAAGCGCAATCGTGCGGTGACGGATGTGCTGGAGCCAGGCTCCACAATAAAGCCTTTTACTGTTGCTGCAGCGCTTGAGTCCGGTCTGTTTGTGAACGATGACATTATCGATACCGCGCCCGGTCGCTTTAACGTTGGGCGCTATGTGGTGCGCGACTTTAAGAACTACGGCGAATTGTCACTGGTGGGTGTGTTAAAAAACTCCAGTAACGTCGGTGCCAGCAAAATATCCCTGCAGCTTGATCGCGAAGTGTTGTGGAATACCTTTGATCGGCTTGGCTTTGGTCAGCCACCCTTGATTGAATTTCCAGGTGCCGTTGCCGGGTCGTTGCCTCACTATAGTAAATGGTCCGTCGTTCGGCAGGCGACCGTGTCGTATGGCTATGGTGTATCCACCACGGTGTTGCAATTGGCACGAGCCTATGCGGCCCTTGCAGCAGACGGCATGATGCCTGAAATTACCTTCCAAAAACTTGAAGGCCAGCCGCGTCGAAGCCAGGTATTCAGTCCTGAGGTGGCGCGTGATGTACGCCATATGCTCGAGGCAGTTGTGCGTGAGGGCACGGGCAAGGCTGCCGGAATACCGGGCTATACCGTTGCGGGTAAAACCGGCACCACACATATTTCAGAAAACGGCAGCTACGCTGATGATCGCTATATTTCGCAGTTTGCCGGTATGGCGCCGGTTGAGAATCCGGCGATGGTGGCTGTTGTTTCGATCATCGAGCCGCAGGGCCGTTACTACGGTGGTGAAGTAGCAGCGCCGGTGTTCTCTCGCATTATGGCCGGTGCGCTGCGGATCAGAAACGTTAACCCCGATGGCCAGCAGGCGTATCCGCTGAAAGAACAGCGACCAGTGCAGCAAGTAGCGCGACGGGTTGCGCAATGAATCCGGCCCGGTCAGTGAATGATTTCAACATAGCGCTCGATCTTTTGCTCGAGGGGTATGTTCGTGTCAACACCGCCCAAAACCGTGGTGTCAGCGGCATTCAAACTGACTCGCGGCAATTGGTTGATGGCAACGTGTTTGTTGCCCTGGATGGCATGACGGTTCACGGGCTCGACTTTCTCGACACGGCGCTGTCGGTCGATCTGGCCGCAGTGTTGGTAGACGCTCACAGTGATCGTCCTACGCTCGATGAGCGTCAGCAGCTTGCCGATGCATCTGTGCCGCTGTTTGAAGTGCAGGATCTACCAGCTGCAACCGGTGAAATTGTCAGTCGTTTTTTCGGCGATCCCTCCCGCGCACTTGAGATGGTGGGTGTCACTGGTACCGACGGTAAAACATCGGTCTGTCATCTCGTTGGACAGGCGCTCAATGCTCGTCGACCCAACTGTGGCCTTATTGGAACGCTGGGTGTGAGCCTGGGTAATGCTGAGTGCAGGTTGTTTGAAAGTTCGCTTACGACACCTGATACCGTAAGTCTGCATGCAGCGTTTGCGCGCTTCAGAGATGCGGGTGCTGCTTACGCCGCAATGGAAGTATCGTCGCACGCACTGGTGCAGCAGAGAGTCGCAGGCGTTGCATTCGATGTGGCTGTATTTACCAATTTGGGTCGAGACCATCTCGATTATCACGGCGACATGAAAAGCTATCGACAGGCAAAGGAACTGCTGTTTCAGCAACCCGGATTGCGTGCGGCGGTGATTAATATTGATGATGAAGCCGGTGTTCAGCTTGCCGAGCGTTGCTCAGAGCTTGAGTTGACTACGTATGGCAGCGGGCGGCGCGATGGTGCACATGTGCGCTATCTTGAGGTAAAGCCATCTATCGACGGATTGCGCTTTACTATTCAGTTCGACGATAAAACCTATCCCATACATTGTGGGTTGCTGGGTCGGTTTAACGTGGAAAATCTGGCTGCTACCTTTGCGGTGCTGGTGGCACTTGGTCTGGGGCCCGATCTGGCCGCGGATTCGCTGCAGCAGTTGCAGCCAGTACCGGGTCGAATGGAATCGGTACGACTGCCGAATGGGGTTGTGGTGATTATCGACTATGCGCACAATCCGCACGCGTTAGAGTCATTGCTAAGCGCGGTACGTGACCATGCCGATAAAGGCCTGTCTCTGGTGTTTGGTTGCGGCGGCGATCGCGATGCAGGCAAACGTCCGCTAATGGCTGCGGCAGCTGAACAGTACGTAGACTACTGCGTTGTTACCGATGACAATCCGCGCAGCGAAAATGGCGATCATATCGTCGAGCAAATTGAAGCGGGTTTTACCGGTGCTTGCCGTTACGAGGTGAATCGCGACCGGCGCTCTGCCATCCACCTGGCCATCAATGAAGCTTCTGAAGGCGACATTGTCGTCGTGGCGGGTAAGGGTCACGAGGACTATCAGTTGATCGGTGATCAGCGTTTGTCTTTTAGTGATCGTGAAGTTGTTGAGGCATGTGCGCAGGAGCTCGTGGAGGTGTCGGCGTCATGACTAACGTACTGCACGGTATACGGCTTTCTGACCTGGCACGTGCTGCCGATGGAATGTTAATTGGCGAAGACGCGGAGATAACGTCATTCACCACTGATTCGCGACAGGTTGCGAATGGTGATGTGTATTTCTGTCTCAGCGGAGAGCGCTTTGATGGTCATGACTACGCGCAGTCTGCCGCTGCCGCTGGCGCCATGGCTGTCGTTTGCGAGAGGCCGGTTGATTGTGGGGTCGCAGAGATTCTGGTGCCGAATACCCGCAAGGCCTATGGCATGCTTGCGCAGTTGTGGCGCAACCAACTCGATGTAAAGCTGCTGGGTGTGACTGGCAGTAACGGTAAAACCACGGTAAAGCAGCTGCTTACCGGAATATGCGCTGCCGCAGGCTGTGTACACAGTACACGCGCCAACGATAACAACGACATTGGTGTGCCTCATACTCTGTTGGGTATCGACGCCACGCATCAGTTTGCTGTTGTTGAAATGGGGGCGAATCAACTGGGTGAAATTGCCTGGCTCGGCAGCCTGGCGCAACCGGATGTAGCCATCATTACCAATGTTAGTGCCTCCCATCTTGAAGGGTTTGGCAGCATTGATTCCGTCTACCGTGAGAAGTCTGACATTTACAACAGTTTGCGCGAAGGCGGTACTGCAATTATTAATCGCGATGATGCCTTTGCGGCGGACTGGCTAGCGCTAAATGCGCAACGTGCGGTGATTACCTTTGGCAGCGATGACAGCGCTGATGTGTGGGCAGAGGCAGCAAGCGGTGATGAAATAAATCTGCACTGTCGGCAGGATGGCCATGTGTCATCAATGCCGGCTTACTGTCAGCTTGTCGGACGGCACAATCTAATGAATATTGCGGCGGCGGTTGCCGCAGGGCTGGCAGCGGGTATCGAATTGTCGGTGATAGCCGCGGGTATCGCGAACGTGGCACCGGTGGCGGGGCGACTGAATTTTCATCACCTGGCTGATGGCGTTACGATCATTGATGACACGTATAACGCGAACCCGGCTTCAGCCCGGGCTGCCATTGATGTTCTGGCATCTCGTAACGCCGAACGCTGGCTGGTGCTGGGTGACCTCAAGGAACTGGGTGATGACGCAGCCGCACACCATACCCGGGTTGGTGAATACGCACTCGAAGGTCAGGTAGATCGTCTGTTTGCGATCGGAGAACTTTGTCAGGCAACGGTTGCTGCTTTTGGTGCCAATGGCGAGTGGTTCGACGATAAGCAACAGTTGATGGATCGTCTCGTGAGTATGCTCGACAGTCGTCGTCAGTCTGCCGATCTGAATACGACCGTGCTGGTAAAGGGCTCTCGCTCTATGGCGATGGAAAACGTCGTTAACGATCTGCGTGAGCGCTACGCTGAAGGCCGTGTTGAAGGTTGTGTTGAAGGCCGCGCTGAATTCAGTGCCGAAGATCGCGCAGTGAGGGGGCTGGGCTGATGATGCTGTTTATCGCCGACTGGCTGAGTCAGGTTAACGATGGTTTTCGTGTCATTCAGTACATTACGCTGCGGGCGATATTTGCAGCACTGTCTTCACTGATTGTTTGTTTGGTGTTCGGGCCTATCATGATCCGCCGGCTGGCGGAAGCCAGTATTGGTCAGAGTGTCAGGGAGGATGGTCCGAGCACGCACCTGTCCAAAGCTGGCACACCTACGATGGGCGGCGCAATGATTCTGGTGGCGGTGGCTGTCAGTGTGTTGCTGTGGTCAGATCTGACGGTCAGACATGTCTGGGTGGTGCTGTTTGTCATGGTGTCGTTTGGCATCATTGGCTGGATTGATGACTATCGAAAAGTTCTGCTTAAAAACTCTGATGGCTTATCGGCATCGGCAAAGTTTTTTTGGCAGTCGGTAGCGGCGTTTGCTGCGGTGGTGTTTATCTATGCCAACGCTCGAAGTGTATCCGAAGTCAGCCTGCTAATTCCGTATGTAAAGGATGTATCGATCTTTCTAGGCCTGTGGTTTGTGCCGTTCGCGTTTTTCGTGATTGTCGGTACCAGCAATGCGGTAAACCTGACGGATGGTCTCGATGGTCTCGCAATTATGCCGGCGGTTATGGTGGTGGCGGCACTGGGTATCTTTGCCTACGTCACTGGTCATGCAATCTTTTCAGACTATCTGGGAATTCCAGGTATTCCAGGCGTTGGAGAGCTTACGGTGTTTTGCTCCAGTCTGGTTGGCGCCGGCCTCGGCTTCCTGTGGTTTAACACCTATCCGGCACAGGTGTTTATGGGGGATGTGGGTGCGCTCGCGATTGGTGCCGCTATTGGGGTCACTGCCGTACTTGTCAGACAGGAAGTTGTGTTATTGATCATGGGCGGTGTCTTTGTAATGGAGACTGTCAGTGTCGTTATGCAGGTCACGTCTTTTAAATTAACGGGCAAACGCATATTCCGCATGGCACCGCTGCATCATCACTTTGAGCTTAAGGGCTGGCCGGAGCCGCGCGTCATCGTACGTTTTTGGATCATCACATTTATTCTTGTGCTGGTCGGTATGGCGAGTTTGAAGATACGATGAATATGCGCTCATCCACACAGGGCAATCAGACGCTCATCGTCGGTTTCGGCGTTAGCGGTCTGTCCGTGGCGCGACATCTGATTGCCGCCGGCGTGGCATTTGATGTGGCTGACCAGAATGCTGAACAGGCACGGTCTGCACTGCAATCTCTGCTGAAAGACGCTGAAGGCGGGTCGCCGAGCACAGCTCGTATAGGCATCGAAGATATCCGCATTATAGAAGGCGACTGGACAGCGTCACTGTTTTCAGGCTACGCACGCCTGGTCGTCAGTCCGGGTGTGGCAACCCGTACAGATAACTTTAACAGCGCGCGTAAAAGTGGCATTGAAGTCATTGGCGATGTGGAGTTGTTTGCACGTGCCACTAGCAAGCCCGTGATTGCGGTAACCGGTTCCAACGGAAAAAGCACTGTGGTTAGTATGACAGGTGAAATACTTCGTGCCGCAGGCCTCAGGGCTGCAGTGGTGGGCAATGTCGGTCTGGCCTGTCTGGACGGGCTTGATGACAGCTCTATTGATGTGTATGTGCTGGAGTTGTCCAGCTTTCAACTTGAAACCACGGATTCGCTCAAGCCTGCAGTAGCAACGGTACTCAACGTCAGTGAAGATCATATGGATCGATATGATAGCTTTGACGACTACGCCGCCGTGAAACGGTCGGTATATCGTGGCGCTGCGATGGCTGTTGTGAATGCCAATGATCAACAAACGGTGCCTGATGATAAGTCTGTTACACAGACAAATGTCAGCGCAGCGAGCAACATGAGCAACACGACTGGCAATTCGGCGATAAAGGCCGACTGGTCATTGCGCCCGACAACTGACGGCGCCGTGATATTGCAGGGGCCAAACAACATAGAAGTCGATGCTTCTGCGCTGCAGGTGGATGGCAGTCACAATCAATATAACGCTTTGGTGTCAATGGCACTGGTGAAGGCTTTGTTCAACAGCGAAGAGAACCTGCCTGCGTCAATTTCGGAGCTGCGTGATTCTACTGCGGCACTCAGTCGAGTGTTTGCCAATGGATTAAAGCGTTTTACCGGTCTGCCGCATCGCACGCAACTGGTGCGTCACAGTGATGGCGTCAGCTGGTTTAACGATTCCAAAGGTACAAACGTTGGTGCCTGTGTCAGTGCCATTGAAGGTCTGACCGGACCGGTAGTATTGATTGCTGGTGGTCAGGGCAAGGGTGCTGATTTTTCGCCGCTTGCGCCGGCCATTGCTGCCAAGTGCAGGGCGGTCATTCTGATTGGTGAAGACGCTGACATACTGCACCGCGCCATCGGTGATCCGGTACCGGTTTACCAGGAGAGCACCCTGGCTGATGCCGTTGATCGTGCTGCAACTGTCGCACAGACCGGCGACAGTGTGTTGCTGTCGCCTGCGTGTGCGAGCTTCGATATGTTTGCGAATTTTGAGGCGCGCGGTGACGCCTTTGCCGATGAGGTGAATCGACTATGCGCGTAAACACGTTGCTGAACTACCAGGACCAGCGCATCGACTGGTATCTGATGTTGTTACTTGGCCTGGTTGCAGCCTTTGGGCTGGTGATGGTTTTCTCTGCGTCGATTGCACAGGCCGAGCGTCTGCATGACAACGCGCTGTATTTCGGTCGCAACCAACTGCTTTACCTTGCCATCGGTCTGGCCGTGGCCTTGTGTGTTTGGCGTATACCGCTGGCAATGTGGGAACGCTTTGGGCTGCCGTTTTTGGCGTTTTCCTTTGCGTTGCTGGTGCTGGTGTTGATACCGGGCATTGGTAAGAGTGTCAATGGTAGTCAGCGCTGGTTAAATCTGGGTGTGTCGTTTCAACCGTCCGAGTTACACAAGGTGGCAGTGATTGTTTTTCTTGCAGGATACTTCGCACGCAAGGGCGATCAGCTGCGAACAAAAATTGGCGTGTTTGCCTTGCCATTGTTAATTGCGGGCGCCACCGGTGTTCTGTTGATTCTTGAGCCAGACTACGGTGCCACTGTTATCATCGCAGCCACCGTATTTGCGATGATGTTTCTTGCCGGTGTTCGATGGCTCCATATCATGGGTATTGTTATCGTGTTTGCCCCCATTGCCATCGGGCTGATTCTTATATCGCCTTACCGCAGAGACAGGCTCTTCAGTTTTTTGAATCCGTGGGACGATCCGTTTGACTCTGACTTTCAGCTGACCCAATCGCTGATCGCGGTTGGTCGCGGTGCGTTCGACGGTGTCGGTATCGGCAGCAGTGTACAAAAGATGGCCTACCTGCCGGAGGCGCATACAGATTTTGTGTTTGCGGTGCTGGCTGAAGAGACCGGCTTGATCGGGGTCACTGTGATACTTGCCCTGTTTGCACTAATTATCACGCGCGCGTTTCGCATTGCTCGCGACGCTGAGCGCGAAGGGCTTTTGTTCGGCGCCTATCTCGCTACAGGTATTGGTTTTTGGATCGGCCTGCAGGCTTTCGTCAATATCGGCGCAAATATGGGTGTACTGCCAACCAAAGGCATCACATTGCCATTCCTGAGTTACGGTGGCAGCAGTGCGTTGATGACCTGCTTTGCGTTCGCGCTGGTGCTGCGTGTGCACACGGAAACCACTGATGCACAGCTACGTGAGCACAAGCGTGTGGTCAGAGCACGCGAGGAAGTGCGCTCCGGTATGCGCTTGTCTACCTCGCAATACGAAGCACCGGTTGAAGATACCCCGCGGGCCGCGCAATTGGATGCACGAGTTCATGGCTGAGCGTCCTGTGATGATTGCGGCAGGTGGCACGGGTGGGCATGTTTTTCCCGGGCTTGCGGTGGCGATGAAACTGCGTGATCAGAATATACCCGTAATTTGGGTGGGCACGGAGCGTGGCATTGAATCGCGTGTGGTGCCGGAGTGGGGCGTGCCATTAAAGCTTATAAAGGTAACGTCTCTGCGTGGCAGAGGATTGCTGTCAACGTTGCGCAGCGGGCTTAACCTGGTGATGGCAATTGTCAGGTCACTGCAAATTTTACTGACCGTCAGGCCGCGGGTTGTGCTGGGTATGGGAGGCTATGTTGCAGGACCTGTATGTCTTGCTGCCCGAGTCACCGGATGCAGGATGATGGTTCACGAGCAAAACGCTGTAGCCGGGTTTACCAATCGAATGCTCAAGCGTGTGGCGAACAGAGTCATGGAAGCGATGCCGGGTACTTTCAACAATAACGCTGCAGCGGTGTTTACCGGCAATCCGGTCAGGGCAGATATTCTGGCTGTGCAGCCACCAGAGGACCGCATGGCGGATCGCGGTGCAACCGTTAATGTGCTGGTGATTGGAGGCAGTCAGGGGGCTCGTGCCTTAAACGAAATGGTGCCGGCTGCGATGCAACAGGTCAGTGGTGCGTTGAACATAAAACATCAGGCGGGCGGTAATCTGCTGCAGGCAACGCGGTCGTCATACGATGCGGTTGACCACAACGTTGAAGTCAGTGCCTTTATTGATGATATGGCTGCGGCTTATGCATGGGCAGATCTGATTATTTGTCGCGCTGGTGCGATGACGGTAGCGGAAGTCGCAGCAGTTGGATTGGCGGCGGTTTTTATACCGTTTCCGTCGGCTGTGGATGATCATCAAACTGCCAATGGCAGGTATCTGGTGGATGCCGGTGCCGCTGTGTTGATGCAGGAGTCGGCACTAACAGTTGACAAGCTGGCTGCCAAGATAAACGAATTGATAAACGACCGACAGAGATTGCTGGTTATGGCACAACGAGGCAGGGAGGCATCGCGACGCGATGCAACCCACAGAGTGGTTGAGGAACTTTTAGGAGAGACTGCATGAGTCTTCCAGCCAGTAGCGCCAGAGTGCAAAACTGGATGCGGCGCATCGATCACGTGCACTTTGTTGGTATCGGCGGCGTCGGCATGGGTGGTATTGCCGAAGTGATGATTAACCTGGGCTACAGCGTCACGGGTTCCGATAAGGCACGCAATGCGCTGGTGGTGCGTCTGGAAAAGCTGGGCGCCCGTATCTACAACGATCATCACGCCGACAATGTTACAGGCGTTGATGTCGTAGTGGTTTCCTCTGCTATTGCCGCTGACAACCCGGAAGTCGTCGCCGCGCGTGAAGGTCGTATCCCGGTAATCCGACGCGCTGAGATGCTTGGTGAGCTCATGCGCTTTAAGCAGGGAATCGCGGTTGCAGGCACCCACGGTAAAACGACGACCACCAGCCTTGTTGCCAGTTTGCTGTCAGAGGGTGGGATGGACCCCACCTATGTCATCGGTGGCAAGCTCAACAGCTCGTCGACCAATGCGTATCTTGGGCAGTCCGAGTGGCTGGTTGCAGAGGCTGATGAAAGCGACGCGTCCTTCCTGTCATTGCAGCCGGTCATTGCCATTGTCACCAACATTGATGCCGATCACCTGTCGTCTTACGAGAACGATTTTGAACGACTGAAGCAGGCGTTCGTCGACTTTTTACAACACTTGCCATTTTATGGCCTTGCGGTGATGTGCATTGACGATGACACCGTGGCTGAGCTGGTCGAGCGGGTGGCACGGCCGGTCATGACGTATGGTTTTAATGGCGATGCGGACGTTGTCGGGCTGAATTTCCGTCAGGATCAAATGAAATCAAGCTTTGATGTACGCTTGCCCGATGGCAGTGAAATTCGTCAAATTACCCTGAATCTTCCCGGTATCCACAACGCGCGCAACGCGCTGGCCGCCGTGGCAGTGGGTTGGGAGCTGGGCCTGCGTGCCACCAATATGCGCCTGGCTTTCCAGCACTTTCAGGGCATTGGCCGGCGTGCGCAGTTTGTGGCTGATCTGCAGCTACCGAATGGTACTGCAGAACTCTTCGATGACTATGGTCATCATCCACGTGAGGTGGAAGCAACACTCACTGCCATAGCCAATGGCAGACCGGACAAGCGACTGGTGGTGGTGTTTCAGCCTCATCGCTACACCCGCACGCGTGACCTGTTTGATGATTTTACTGATGTACTGAGTGCTTCTGACGTGCTGGTGCTGTGCGAAGTGTATCCCGCTGGTGAGCAACCCATATCAGGCGCAGATGGGCGCGCTTTGGCACGCGCCATTCGGCAACGTGGTGTTATTGATCCGATTTTTGTTGCCGAAGTCGACGCCATTGCCCGGACCCTGACTGGAATACTGCAGGATGGCGATGTTGTGCTGACCCTGGGAGCAGGCTCAATCGGAGCGGTCGCGGCATCACTGCCCGATGCATTGCAGATCGCGTACGAAGAGAACAGCAATCCTGATGCGACAACTGCTGCGGAAGCAACTGTGTCTCAGGCAAGCGCTGCCAGCTCCAAGGTAGTCGAGGCTGCCCATGTCTGAAGTACTCGAGCGCAAGCGAACGGAGCCACCTGTGTCAGAACCGGTTAACTTTGAAACAGACCCGGAGCAGTTTGGTCGTGTCGCGGTATTGATGGGAGGCTGGTCGGCCGAGCGTGAGGTGTCGCTCAACAGTGGTCGCCAGGTCCTTGATGCGTTGAAAGCGGCGGGTGTCAATGCATTTGCCGTGGACGTGGAACGGCATGAGTTGGGCAATGCGCTGGTGGATCGTTGCGATCGGGTATTTAACATATTGCATGGCACCTGGGGTGAGGACGGACGCATTCAGGGCATGCTCGATATGCTTGGTATTACCTATACCGGGAGCGGTGTGCTGGCCAGTGCGTTAACAATGGATAAGCATCGCACCAAATCGTTGTGTCATCAGTTTGGTATTCCAACGCCACGCTGGCAGGTGGTTGACAACTACGATGCCTGTCGCCAGGCAGCTGAAGACATCGGTTTTCCAGTGGTAGTCAAGCCTGTTAGTGAAGGGTCTAGTATTGGTGTTTCCATCGTGCACAACAACGAACTTGAAAGCGCCTGGTCATCGGCAGCGCGTTACGGCGATGTGCTGGTAGAGCAGTTTGTAGCGGGCGGTGAAATAACAGCGACGATACTCGATGGTGAAGCCCTACCGCTGATCAAAATATCTACGCCGCGTGGCTTTTACGATTACGACGCCAAGTACCTTGAAGATTCCACCGTTTATGAGTGCCCGTGCGGTCTGGCGCCTGAACGCGAGCGTGCCATTCAGGCAGCCGCGCTTAAGGCGTTTGAGTTACTGCAGTGTCGTCACTGGGGGCGTGTTGATTTTCTGCTGGATGACGAAGGCAATCACTATCTGCTTGAAGCCAATACGGTGCCTGGTATGACTGACCACAGCCTCGTGCCAATGGCGGCGGGGGCCAGCGGCATGAACTTTCAGCAACTGGTATTGAAGATACTGGCGATGACGCTAACCACAGAGCAAGCAGCATGAGTTCGGATATCGTCAACGAGCCGGTTTCACCGGTAGATCGCGACCTCGCACTGGCCTCGGCGATTGGCCTGGTGTCAGCGCTGGCAGTGCTGATTGTGATCTTCTTTATGGTGCAGCTGGTGCTCGACCACTTTCGCAACCCTGGCCGGTTTCCCATTAAAAGCGTAGTGGTCGAAGGCTACTACCAGCATACCGACCATAACCAGTTGCGTGATCGGGTAATGGGGCAGGCGCAGCGTGGTTTCTTCAACCTTGATATCGCAGAGATACAGCAGGACGTCGAAGAGCTGCCATGGGTGGAAAAAGCCTATGTGCGTCGAATCTGGCCGGAGAGTATCAGCGTTCATATTGAAGAGCATCAACCCGTTGCACGCTGGGGCGACGATGGTTTACTGAGTGATAAATTCAAGCTGTTTTTTCCACCTAATGGTGGTCGTGTTGAAAATCCTGCGCAGCAGATCGTAATCGATCAACTGCCACAGCTTAGCGCGCCGGATAGGCGCCATGCAGCGTTGCTCAAGTTGTTAAAAACCACAGAGCCGCTGCTCGCACGAATTGAAGCGCCACTGGTTGGTATTTCCGAGGATGAAAGACGCTCGGTCACCCTGACAATGAAGGGGGACGTGCAAGTGGTTATTGGTCACCGTTTAATAGAAGAACGAATCGAGAGGTTCGCAGAGATTTTTAGACCTTATATAGCTCCGGTGTACGACGACGTGAGCAGAGTCGACATGCGTTACACCAATGGGTTCGCGCTGGCGCGTAAAAGTGCGGTAAATAATACATCGAGGCTTGATTAACACCATGAATTCACAGCAGAGAATTGTCGTCGGCCTGGACATTGGCACCTCCAAAATCGTGGCGATTGTCGCAAAGATAATCGACGACGATCGCGTTGAGATCATCGGCCTCGGCCACAAGCCCTCGCAGGGTTTGAAGAAAGGTGTTGTGATCAACATCGAGTCTACCGTTACAGCCATTCAGGAAGCGATACACGAAGCTGAACTGATGGCGGGCGTTGAAATAAAGTCGGTTTATGCAGGTATTGCCGGAAGTCATATCCGCAGTATGAATTCGCACGGCATCGTCGCCATTAAGGATGGTGAGGTGTCACCGAACGACGTGGAGCGAGTTATCGATGCAGCAAAAGCGGTAGCGATACCAGCAGATCAGCGCATCCTTCACGTGCTGCCGCAGGAGTTTATTATCGATAACCAGGAGGGCATCCGCGAGCCCATCGGCATGTCGGGTGTGCGGCTTGAGGCAAAGGTTCATCTCATTACCGGTGCTGTCAGTGCGGCGCAGAACATCAGTAAATGTGTGCAGCGCTGCGGGCTGGTGGCGAGCGATATTATTCTGGAGCAGCTGGCGTCGTCGTTTGCAGTGCTCACAGAAGACGAAAAAGATCTGGGGGTCTGTCTGGTTGATATTGGCGGTGGCACCACTGATATCGCAGTGTTTACGGAAGGTGCCATCCGACATACGGCGGTGATACCGATCGCAGGTGATCAGGTAACCAATGACATTGCGGTTGCCTTGCGTACACCAACGCAGTACGCCGAGGAGATTAAGGTGCGGTATGCGTGTGCCCTGCAGCAGCTGGCAGATCCGGAAGAGGCAATAGAAGTACCTGGTGTTGGTGACAGAGCACCGCGCGAGCTGGCGCGTCAGACGCTGGCCGAAGTCGTCGAACCGCGTTACGAAGAGTTGTTTGAATTAATCAAAGCCGAATTATCCCGCAGTGGCTTTGAGGAGAGCTGTGCATCCGGCATCGTTTTAACCGGTGGCAGTTCCAAAATGGAAGGGGTAGTGGAGTTGGCAGAGGAAGTTTTTCACATGCCGGTGCGGCTCGGAGAACCGCAAAATATCTTTGGATTGGTGGATGTTGTCTGTAACCCGATACACGCGACCGGTGTTGGTTTGGTGATGTATGGCCAACGCGCCGGTCAGCCGATGATGGAGGATGTCGGGCAGGTAGGTGAGGTTAGCGAGGAGGGTGTGTTTGAACAAATGAAGAATTGGTTCAAGCGCAATTTTTAATATTCAATTTTTTAAATATACAAGCGTACAAAAAAACCGAGGGGTGTAAACAATGTTCCAATATGACATTAATCAGAATCAGGCAGCAGTAATAAAACTGATCGGCGTCGGTGGCGGCGGTGGTAACGCCGTCGAGCACATGATGAACGCTAACATTCACGGCGTTGAATATATCTGTGCCAATACTGACGCACAGGTGTTGTCAAAAATGGGTGCCAAGAGCGCCATTCAACTCGGCACAGAGATCACCAAAGGTCTCGGTGCTGGTACCAATCCGGAGATTGGCAAGCAGGCCGCTCAGGAAGACCGTGACCACATTGCTCAGGTCATCAACGGTGCTGACATGTTATTCCTGACAGCCGGCATGGGTGGTGGTACAGGGACTGGCGCGATTCCGGTGATTGCGTCTATTGCCAAGGACCTCGGCATCCTGACGGTTGCGGTTGTCACGAAGCCTTTTCCATTCGAAGGTGGCAAGCGTCACCAGGTAGCTGAAGAGGGTTTGATCGAACTGCGTCAGAATGTCGATTCACTGATCGTGGTGCCAAATGAAAAGCTGCTGACCAATCTTGGCCCGAATGTAACTGTGCTGCAGGCGTTTAAAGCGGCCAATGACGTGTTGAAGAATGCGGTTCAGGGTATTGCTGAAATCATCACCAACCCGGGTCTGATCAACGTCGACTTTGCTGACGTCAGAGCGGTAATGTCAGAGATGGGTCAGGCGATGATGGGTACTGGCAGTGCGCATGGAGAGGATCGTGCAGCAGAGGCAGCACGGCAGGCGACGCAAAGCCCGCTGCTGGACGACATCAACTTGAAGGGCGCGCGTGGAATCCTGTGTAACATCACTGCAGGTTCGGATCTTGGAATGAATGAGTTCCAGCAGGTTGGAGATCTGCTTGAGGATATCGCCGCACAGGATGCGAATGTGGTTATTGGCACATCTATCGACAATGAAATGGAAGGCGAGATCCGTGTGACGGTTGTAGCGACCGGACTGGAAAATGAACGCGCTCGCAAAAAACCGATGAAGGTTGTTCGATCGGCTGGCAAGGCGGTTGAATCTCAAGCCGAAACCGATAGCTTTAGCCACCTGGAAAAGCCTGCTGTTTCACGCATCGGTAAGTCGCGTAAGGCACGCCAGGTGAAAGTGGATACTGAAGCGCGTCGTTCGCAACGTGACGCAGACAGCGCCCCGTCGCGATCACGCCCGCCTCGAACCTCGGGACCGGCGCTGGAGTACGCAGGCGTTGAGCGCGATGATGAAATCGACTACCTCGATTTGCCAACTTTTCTGCGCCGACAGGCAGATTAATTGCAAACTGCCGGGATGAGGTATCTGCGCGGCAGAGCCTCTGCTTTCGAGAACGCACCGCGAAGGTGCGTCTTGCGATCATTTCGTTAAGGACAACTCGGTGCCTTATCTGATCGCAAATACGTCCCCAACAGGGTGCATTCTCGCGATGCAGACTTCTACCGCGCTGACTCCTGGCGCTGGTTTTTTCGTCCTGTTAACTGGTTGTTAAGGTGTGAGCCTGTAGAACTGGTGGTTCAGAGCGCTGCTTTTCCAATTGCTGTCGTCGCCTCGGTAGCTGAGGCGGCGAGTTTCTGCACATTGACTATAATTACTATCGCTTAAGGGTGCTGGTGATTTCGTCGAACTTTGCATTAGCATAAGACGTTCGCCGTAATAGACCGTTAGTGGTTGTACGGCCTGCAACAATAACGAACAACAGCAGCCGAAGGTTTACCTGTCTCGGGTCGCATTTGCGCCAGTGGCTGGTAAAGACGGAAACGAAGGATAAGAAAAAGTGATCCGCCAGCGAACGGTAAACAACCCCATACACGCTACGGGCGTGGGCCTGCACACAGGTCGAAAGGTGTATCTGACCCTGTCACCCGCACCAATTAACACCGGTATCGTGTTTCGACGCGACGTCGGTCAGAAGACGGTCTCCATTCCGGCTGTTGCACAAAAAGTGGTATCGACTGAGCTTGCCACCACCATCGGCGACGATGAAGGCAACACCATATCCACTATCGAGCACCTGATGGCTGCTTTTGCCGGTCTGGGTATCGACAACTGCTTTGTAGACGTCAGTGCACGAGAAGTGCCGATTATGGACGGCAGTGCAGCGCCATTTATCTTTTTAATTCAATCGGCCGGTATTCGCGAGCAGGTTGCGCCGAAGCGGTTTATCCGCATCAAAGAAACCCTGCGAGTCGACGAAGACGACAAATGGGTACAATTCGCGCCATATGACGGGTTTCGTGTCGATTTTGAAATCAACTTCAGGCACCCGGCGATTGCCGAAGGCTCACAGCAGGCGATTATCGATTTTTCTTCGACGTCGTTTGTCAGGGAAATCAGCCGTGCACGCACCTTCGGTTTTATGAGTGATATCGAAGCGTTGCGCAAGCGCGACCTGGCCCTGGGTGGCTGCCTCGATAACGCCATTGTTGTCGACAACTACAAGGTTCTTAACGCCGACGGTCTGCGGTACGGCGATGAGTTTGTCAGGCACAAGATTCTCGATGCCATTGGCGATCTCTTCCAACTCGGCTGCGGCATCATCGGGCAGTTCTCCGGCTACAAATCGGGCCATGGCCTCAACAACAAACTGGTTAGGGCGTTGCTGGCACAGCCTGAAGCCTGGGAAGAGGTAACTTTCGAGGAGGCACAAAGCCCGATCGTCTACACCCAACCGCTCGAGGCCGAAGCAGTCGGCTAGCTCTCCTTAGGGTGTTACCATCGGAAACCGGGCTCGATTGAGCCCGGTTTCGTTTTTGGGGCATGCCTTTGCTACTGTGCCGACGTGAAGGTAGCTGTTTTTAGTCGTGGCGAGTGGCGAGAGAGCCAGGCATCTCAATGGGGGGTACGGTGCGTGCGATCACCCGCTTGAGCACGATGCCCTGTGCGCGGAACACTTTGACGAGTTCAGCGTCATAGAACCGCAGCTTGCTGGTCCAGGCTGGCGAGTCACAGAAAACAGTCAGGGTCTGATCCTCTATCACCGCGTACACGATTTTGTCCATAAATTCGGGTGGTAAGGCCGGTATCAGCGCGTTCTTCAGCGATTTCCAGTGCTTCGCGCGTTGATTGAGTTCGGTATCGAGGTACGAGCGAATATCGTGCATGAGCTGACCACTTCGGTGCATCTGAGAGCCTGATTGTACGCATTTCACGACGGAAGCGCAGGATCGGGCGAAGAATTGCAAGGTGAACGGTCCCCTGGTTTTGCAATCACCGCTTGTCTCGTGGACAACTGACCACAAACTAACCGGACGGTGCGTCGAGGGCGGGCCGTATCAACTGGTATAATCAGAGTGGTAACATGCGGATCTGCGCGTGGGGTACAACAATGAATCTACACCTGGGGCGGGTCGCTCACCAATGATCGGTAATCTTGTAAAGAAATTTGTCGGTAGTCGCAACGACCGACTGGTCAAACAGTACCAGAAGACGGTGCAGGTTTGTAATCAGCTGGCCGATCAAATGTCGGCCCTGTCTGACGAGCAATTGCGAGCCAAAACAGACGAGTTAAGAGCCCGGGTTGCGGATGGCGCTGAGCTTGGGGATCTGTTGCCGGAAGCGTTCGCGGTCGTGCGAGAGGGCGGCACCCGCGCTATGGGGATGCGCCATTACGACGTGCAGCTGATTGGTGGCAGTGTGCTGCACGATGGCAAAATTGCGGAGATGCGTACCGGTGAGGGTAAAACACTGGTTGCGACCACCGCGGTCTACCTGAACGCGCTGCTCGGCAAAGGCGTACATGTGGTCACCGTCAACGACTATCTGGCTCAGCGTGATGCTGAGTGGATGGGCAAGCTTTACGAGTTTTTAGGGTTGTCTGTCGGCGTGATTATCGCCGGCATGGACTCGCTTTCAAGACGCGAGGCCTATGCGGCTGACGTAACCTACGGTACCAACAATGAGTTCGGTTTCGACTACCTGCGCGACAACATGGCGCTTACGATGGAAGACAAAGTGCAGCGCGGGCTGCATTTTGCGATCGTGGATGAAGTTGACTCAATCCTGATTGACGAGGCGCGCACGCCGCTGATTATTTCCGGCCCCACCAACGAAAGCAGCGAAACCTACGAAAAAATCAACAAGGTGATTCCGTCGCTCGCACGCGTCGAGGAAGAGGAAGGGCCAGGTGATTTTACTGTTGATGAAAAAGCCAAGCAGGTACATCTGACAGAGACGGGGATGGATACCGTTGAGCAGTTGCTGGTCGAGCAGGGTATGTTGAATGAAGATGAAAGTCTTTACGACCCGACGCACATTGGCTTGTTGCATCATTTGAACGCAGGGCTCAGGGCGCATGCGATCTATAACCGAGACGTTGACTACATCGTTTCGAATGGAACCATTGTCATCGTCGATGAATTTACCGGCCGCACCATGGCTGGGCGGCGCTGGTCAGACGGATTGCATCAGGCCATCGAGGCCAAAGAAGGCGTCACGATTCAACAGGAAAATCAGACGCTCGCCTCGATCACCTATCAGAACTACTTCCGCCTGTACGACAAGCTTGCCGGAATGACTGGTACCGCTGATACCGAAGCGTTTGAATTTCAGCAGATCTACGGCCTCGAAGTGGTGGTTATTCCCACGCATAAGAGCATGATCCGCGATGATCGTGGCGATCTGATCTACCTTACCCAAAAAGAAAAATACGATGCCATCGTTGAGGATATCGAAGATTGTGTGAAGCGGCAGCAGCCGGCGCTGGTGGGCACCACGTCCATTGAAACCTCACAGTATCTGTCCGACTTGCTGGCCCAAAAAGACATTCCGCACGAAGTGTTGAATGCGAAGCAACACGAGCGCGAAGCGCAGATTATTGCCAACGCCGGTCGCCCGGGTGCTGTGACCATTGCAACTAACATGGCTGGTCGTGGAACAGACATCGTGCTGGGTGGCAACCTGGAGTCTGAACTTGCACAACTCGATGCCCCCGGTGATGACGAAATTTCACGGCTGACCAGCGAGTGGCAGCAGCGCAATAAAGAAGTGCTCGATTCCGGCGGCTTGCACATTATTGGTACCGAGCGTCACGAGAGTCGACGTATCGACAATCAGCTTCGCGGTCGTTCAGGACGACAGGGTGATGCTGGTTCTTCGCGCTTCTATTTGTCACTTGAAGACAATCTGATGCGAATCTTTGCGTCAGAACGCATTGGCAACATCATGCAAAAGCTCGGTATGGAAGAGGGCGAGGCTATCGAGCACTCGCTGGTGACTCGCGCAATAGAAAATGCGCAGCGCAAGGTTGAAGGGCATAACTTCGATATACGTAAGCATTTGCTTGAATACGATGACGTCGCTAACGATCAGCGTAAGGTTATCTATGAACAACGCGATGAACTGATCGAAGCCGAAGAGGTCAGTGAGACGGTGACGGCCATGCGTGAAGATGCGGTCGAAACTCTAATGGCAGGTTACATTCCGGCTGGCTCACTAGAGGAAAGCTGGGATCTCGAGGGAGCTCGAACAGCATTGTCAGAGAGTTTTGCGCTCGACATTGATCTGCAGGCAAAGCTCGATGCTGATGACAATCTTGATGAAGTCGGTCTGCAGGATCAGGTGTTGTCATCGCTGAAGGAAAAATACAGTGAAATTGAAAATCGCGCAGGTGAAGAGACGCTGCGACGATTCGAGAAATTTGTTCTGTTAAAGACACTCGATGATCACTGGAAAGAACATCTGGCGTCGATGGATTACCTGCGACAAAGTGTTGGGCTGCGCGGCTATGCACAGAAAAACCCAAAGCAGGAGTACAAGCGAGAGTCTTTCGAGCTATTTTCCAACATGCTCGATGAATACAAAAAAGCAGTGGTAGGCACGTTGTCCCAGGTGCAGGTACAGGATCCTGCGGAAGTACAGCGGGCAGAAGCGGAAGCCGCGGCGCAGGCTGTGCCTGATGAGGTCAGCTATGAACACGCCGAGGCGGCCAGTGCCACCGCATCTGCACCACCGGGGCAGGCTGCAGGACAGCCTGCTGCTGGACTGGATAACGGTGATGAACCTTTTGTTCGCGACCAACCGAAAGTAGGTCGTAATGATCCGTGCTGGTGTGGCTCCGGTAAGAAGTTCAAGCGCTGCCATGGAGCTTTGAAATAACTCGTTACTAACACAGCGCGAATAACCCGCGCGCGTTGAAAATATAACAAGCTCTGAAAATAACCCGGGCTGTGAATTAGTCACAGCCACCCAATCGAGTTGATAAAAAGATGCCCGTTGGACTCACTGCACCCGACACACTGATGCCTGTTGCCGGAGTTGAACTCGCGACTATTGCCTGCGGCATCAAAGGTAACGCAGCGCTGGATCTGTTGCTGGTATCGCTTTGCGAAGGTACGGCAGTAGCGGGTGTCTTTACCCAAAACCGCTGTTGTGCAGCACCGGTTGTCATCGCCCGCGAACGTTTGGCGACTGGCGATATCAGATCATTGTTGGTGAACTCCGGGAACGCGAATGCTGGTACAGGCACCCGCGGTGATGCGATAGCCAGACAACTGTGCGACACAGTAGCAGCGCAGATTGGGATCGCTGGCGAGCAGGTCCTGCCGTTTTCTACCGGTGTGATCGGCGAGCAGTTGCCTGTCGACAAGATTGACGACGCCATAAAAACCATGTCATCCGAATTGAATGCTGACTGGCTTGACGCGGCGCGTGCCATTATGACCACCGACACGCTGCCGAAAGCGCAGTCGATTACCACCGTTGTCGATGGTCTGCCGATTGCACTGACCGGTATTGCCAAGGGGTCGGGGATGATTCATCCCAACATGGCAACGATGTTATCGTTTTTAGCCACCGATGCCTGCGTTGATCAGGCTGCATTGCAACGTGCCGTTGGCGAGATCATTGAAACTACGTTTAACTGCATCACCGTAGATGGTGACACGTCGACCAATGATTCGTATATCTGCATGGCAACTGCCAAAGCCGGTAACACACCGCTTGATGAGAATCATTCGGACTGGCCGGCATTTTATGCAGCGCTCGAGCAGCTGACGCGATTTCTTGCGCACGCCGTTGTCAGGGATGGTGAGGGTGCGACCCGGTTTATCAGTATCACCGTCAGAGATGGCGCGCATCGTCTTGAATGTCGTCAGGTTGCTTTAACAGTAGCGCACTCACCGCTGGTGAAAACAGCCTTTTTTGCCGGTGATCCAAATCTTGGCCGTATCCTGATGGCCATTGGTCGAAGTGGGATAGAAGCGCTTGAAATGAATCAGGTATCAGTTTGGCTTGGTGGTTTACCGGTGGTAGAAAATGGTGAGCCGTCCACTCGATACGATGAGGGTCGTGCTGCAAAGATAATGGCTGAAGAGGAAGTTGACGTAGAAATATCCCTCGGGATGGGCGATGCATCGGCTACTGTGTGGACAACGGATCTGTCATACGAATACGTCAAAATTAACGCTGAGTATCGCAGCTAACTTTACATCAACCCGCGCAACATCAACCCGTGCGCTAGTTCTCCGGACGCCGGCGCGCGAGATCGAGCAGCTTTTCGTGCGTCGCTCGCACTTCGTCCTTCAGTTCCTCAACGCTTCGATTGTTGTGTATAACGCTGTCTGCCACTGCCAGTCGTTCCTCTCGACTGGCCTGGCTCTTTAAAATGCGCTTTGCCTCGGCCTCGGAGCTGCCGTCTCTTTGCAGCAGACGCTGTAGTTGTACTTCCGCATCGACATCAACCACAACAACGTGGTCATAGCGGTGTTGCTGAGCGGTTTCTACCAGTAGTGGAATCACAACCAGACAATAGGGGTGTCCGGCCGCTTCAAACGATTCAATGAGGTCTATAGTCAGGCGCCTGACTTCAGGATGAACAATCGCCTCGAGGTCCCGCCTTGCATCGGCGTCGTTAAATATGACTGTGCGTAGTTTTGAGCGGTCGAGTGACCCGTCAGCTTGTAGTATGGCATCGCCAAATCGACGGGTTATGTGCTCCAGTCCGGGGCTGCCAACCTCGACTGCCACGCGCGCCAGTAGGTCTGCATCCGCAATCGGCACACCGAGGCTTGCGAAGGTATCACTGACGGTTGTCTTACCGCTGGCGATTCCGCCGGTGAGTGCAACGCGCATCATAGTTGTTGAGTAAGCTGGGTTATGTGTGCGCCGGGTGCTTACACACCCAGTATCTGATAGTACCAACTGGTCAGACTATCACCCCACATAAATGCAATCCAGCCCGCGATGGCCAGGTATGGGCCGAACGGGATTGGTTTGTCGCGCTGGTGCTTAAAGACGGTCATCATGGTAATGCCAATGATGGCCCCGGTCAGTGACGACAAGAGAATGACCAGTGGCAACTGCGTGTATCCAAGCCACGCGCCTAAGGCCGCGAGTAGCTTAAAGTCACCAAACCCCATGCCTTCCTTGCCAGTAATTAGTTTGAAAGCCTGAAATACCAGCCACAGTGACATATATCCTGCAGCGGCGCCTATCAAAGCTTCGCGGGTGTCGACAAATACGGGCGCCAGACTAATCAGCAGACCGAGCCACATTAAAGGCAGGGTGATTGAGTCTGGTAACAGGGTGGTATGAAAATCGATCAAAGCCAGACAAATCAGAGACCAGGTGAACAACAGTGCAAAACAGGTTTGCACACTGGCGCCAAACTTATACGCGATGGCCAGGGATAGCAGTCCGGTCAACAGTTCTACAAGTGGGTACTCTGCAGAAATACGGGTTTTACATGAATGGCACTTGCCGCGTAGTAACAACCACGACAGCACTGGTACATTTTGCCAGGCTTTAATCAGTTTGCCGCACGACGGGCACGCAGAGCGTGGGACGGCCAGATTAAACGGCTTATCGTCCTCTGCGTCGGCGGAGAGCTCCAAAAACTCGTGGCACTCCCGGCGCCAGCTGCGTTCCATCATGATGGGTAAACGGTACACGACAACATTGAGAAAACTGCCGACGAAGAGCCCGAGTACCAGACAAACCAAAAAGAGCAGCGAATCGCTGCTCTGTAGTGCATTAAGTAAAGTCATTGCTAACCCGTGTCAGACCAGGACACTCAAAAGCGTAGTTTAGAACGCGTCGCCCATTTTGAAAATAGGCAAATACATTGCGACAACCAGACCACCGACGACAATACCAAGGAATGCCATGATCATCGGTTCCATTAAGCTGGTCAGTGCGTCAACGGAGTTGTCCACTTCTTCTTCATAGTAGTCAGCTACTTTGGACAGCATTTCATCGAGCGCGCCTGATTCCTCACCAATGGCAACCATTTGAACTGCCATATTAGAGAAAAGTGCCTGATCACGCATTGAAGCAGTTAGTCGCTGACCAGTCGCGGTATCGTCTTTCATGCGCAGTACAGCATCGCGATAGACAGCGTTGCCGGCGGCACCGGCTACAGAGTCCATCGCTTCCACCAAAGGTACCCCTGCGCTCGACATAGTTGCAAGTGTGCGAGCAAACTTTGAGGTGGCGGCCTTGTGCATAATCTCACCAATGATTGGCATCTTTAACACCAGTGCATCTACCTTGTCGCGGAATTTCTGAGATTTTCCGTGTAATGTTTTGAGTACAAATACAGTGCCCCCAATTGCACCGAATATTACCCACCACCAAGCTTGCATAAACTCGGATAGGTTAACCACCATTCTGGTGAAGGCCGGAAGATCGCTGCCTACACCCTCGAACAGGGTCTCAAACTGAGGTACTACGAAGACCAATAGAATGGCAGTTACAATAAACGCCACGATCAATACAGCAATGGGATAGAACATTGCCTTTTTGATCTTCGCCTTTAGAGCCTCTGTTTTCTCCTTGTAGGTTGCTACTTCGTTCAGGAGCTTTTCAAGTGTACCTGACTGCTCACCTGCTTCCACCAGGTTGCAAAACAGATCGTCGAACTGATCCGGATGTCGTTTCAAGGCGACTGTTAGACTGCTTCCGCCCTCTACATCTGCCTTGATTTGATTTACCACCTGCGCCATGGCCTTATTGTCCAAGCCATTTGCTACAATCTCAAAAGCTTGCACCAATGGCA
The DNA here is from genome assembly GCA_964389335.1 of uncultured Granulosicoccaceae bacterium. Lineage (GTDB taxonomy): Bacteria > Pseudomonadota > Gammaproteobacteria > Granulosicoccales > Granulosicoccaceae. The sequence continues at coordinate 305 of CAYMFQ010000045.1, read as the reverse complement.
CACCCGAGGCCATCATCGTAGTAAGCTGCCTGGCGAATATTGCAATATCGCCGGGTGTGATTTTGTTACTACCAGCTTTCAGGGCTTTCTGTTTTCTAACCTTGGTCGGTGTAATGCCCTGGCGTCGAAGCTGCGCCTTGATCAGGTCAGGGCTTTTGCTGGACATCTCGCCCTTAACGACCTGACCCTTTGCATCTTTGCCTTCCCAGATGAAGGTTTGCTTTAGTGCTGCAGTTGCCATCTTCTTCTGTACTCAGTGGACAGGACTAGTCCTGTGTGACTCGGTTTGCTTCTTCAAGGCTTGT
>CAYMFQ010000044.1:20073-32662 GCA_964389335.1 uncultured Granulosicoccaceae bacterium | reverse complement strand
AAAAATGTGCTGTGGAATCAAGGATCAAGTGAAATGCCGTCAATACCGTGAATAAGCCGGGCTACTTAGCATCAGCGACCGGCATTCTTCTCGCGCTGCATCTTTTCGGTAATCTGCTGCAGTACCTGGGCAAGCTCCGACTGATGTCTGAAGTGCACATGCAGCGGCTCCTCGCGAAACTCCAGTTCCTGATCGAGCTCAAGCTTGAATCGATACAACTGGCTGTTCAGATGGTACAGACCGGTTTCAAAACGAGCGGGTTCTGTGGCGAATGGTGAAACCGGCTTAGGTGTCGGTGCCGGATCGTTTGCCGCCTCGGGCGTCTGTGAACCATCCGCAGGGGCTTTGCCTGGTGGGTTAACGCGTTTCGGATTAGCGACAGAATCGCTCGATTCGATATCGTCGTGCACGCGGTCAGTCAGTACCGGGATATTCTTCAGCGCTTCATTGGGCAGCGGTTGATCCGGCAGCAACGGTGTGACCGAGGCTTTGCTGGTCACATCCTTTACCGCATCGTTGGCGGCAGTGTGCTGCCGCTCACCCAGATCCAGTTGCGCGTCGTTACCGAGCAGCAGCTTAAAGCGCTGCATCAGGCCTGATAGCTCTTTGAGTTTCTGGTCAAAGTCGTCGCGTATTTCCTGCTGAAGAATGGCTATCTCGCGGCTGATGCGTCGGCTTCCGTTACCGGAGACCGAATCTTGCCGAGAGTTATCAGAGGATGGGTTTGGCATCGTCGAACCTGATAGATGTTAATCGTCGCGACAATAAAATCGCGTTTCAAGACCTATCGGCCACGTTTTGTGACGATTGAGTGACGCGCTGTTACACAACAAGGCTACACAGTTAATGCGACTACTGAGACTTCTGCGTTAATTCATTGACCCTGTGTTATAAATCACCTCCAAACGAGATGGCGCCAGCCGGGGAATTAACAACTGCTGTCTCTGGCGCAACCATTAATGTGTGACACAACTGGCAGGAATAACTATGTCTCTTGAAGCGGTATTTGGTGATGGTGCATCAATCAGCGACAGCTTTCACACCGGTGTGGCACGCCGGGATTCATCATCGCAGCAGGTGTTGTCAGAGGACGATGCCAGCGCCGCGCTGTGGGAAATTTCGCAATGGCCTGGTTATAAGCCCACCACGCTGCGATCACTCGACAAGCTGGCGGACTTTTGCGGGTGCGCCGAAGTGTTATATAAGGATGAGTCGGAGCGTTTCGGGCTCGGTAGCTTCAAAGCGCTGGGCGGTGCTTATGCAGTGTTGCGGTTGGTAGCAGCAGAGTATCTGGAAGCGCAGGGCCGATCTGTGGATCTGGCGGCTGTGCGGCGCGGCGAACTCAGTGAGTTCACTCGCGGCATGACGGTGACCACTGCCACTGACGGCAATCACGGTCGTTCAGTTGCCTGGGGAGCACAAAATGCAGGTTGCCGCTGCCGCATTTATATTCATCGCGAAGTCAGCGTTGGTCGACAGCAGGCAATGGAAGCGCTGGGGGCGACCGTGGTTCGCATCGATGGCGACTATGACGACTCTGTTCGTTTGTGTGCGGCTGAGTCACAGCAGCACGGCTGGCACGTGGTATCAGACACGTCTTACGATGGCTATATGACTGTGCCGCGCGATGTCATGGCGGGGTACACCGTTCTCGCATCTGAGGTGATAGAGCAAAGCCCGGCGCCGATTACTCATTTGTTCGTGCAGGCCGGTGTTGGTGGCCTGGCCGGTGCTGTCGCTGCGCGGTTATGGATGCAGTACAACGAGCAGCGCCCGACTGTCGTGATTGTTGAGTCGGAGTATGCCGACTGCTGGCTGCAAAGCCTCCGGGGCGCACAGCCAACAGCGGTGTCGATAGCGACAGAAACCGTGATGGCCGGACTCTCCTGCGGAGAGGTATCGCTGCTGGCCTGGGACATCCTCAGCCAGTGTGCGGATCATGTAATTACTTTACCCGACAGCGAGGTGCCAGCTGCCATGAAACTGTTCGCTGATGGTGCCATGGGCGGAGGTTCGATTGAAGCCGGTGAATGTGCGGTACCGGGTGCACTGGCATTGCTGGCGTGCTGCAAAGACAACGCATTAAAACAGGCGTTGCAGCTCGATGCTGACAGTCGCGTGCTGGTGCTGGGCTGTGAAGGTGCAACGGATCCGGTTGTCTATCAACAGTTGCTTGAGTCCGTCGCGTAGATGACTGCCAGTTCAAACAACACGGCTGATATCGCTGCCCGCGGCTTCAACGATGCAGAGTACGCCGAGCGGATGCGTCGCATTCAGCACGCCATGGGCCGTGCGAATGTCGATGTGTTGCTGCTGACCACTGAACCGGAATTTCGTTACTTCAGTGGTTTTTTCACGCAGTTCTGGCAAAGCCCCACACGCCCCTGGTTTTTACTGATTCCTGCGAATGGCGACGCGGTTGCGGTGATACCGGCCATTGGGGAAGTCTGTATGCGAAAAACGCGCGTGGCGGATATTCGAACCTGGTCGTCGCCGCACCCCACCGACGACGGTGTGACACTGCTGGTGGACAGCCTGCGAGAGTTGCTTGGTGACAGCGGTACCATCGGATTGTTAAAAGGTTCCGAAACGCATTTGCGCATGCCGCTCAACGACTACGAGCGCGTTTTGGCAAAGCTTGACGGCTATCGTTTTCAGGATGCAACACACCTGGTACGAGCACAGCGTCATATCAAGTCAGCAGCAGAGGTCGCAAAGATTGAATCAGCCTGCCGCGCCGCTGGCAGAGCATTCGCTGATCTGCCGAATCTTGTTCAGGCTGGCATGACAGAAATTGAGCTATTCCGGCAGTTTAAGCGCAGCTGTCTCGCAGCCGGTGCCGATGACGTCAGCTATCTGGTCGGTGCCAGTGCTGCGGGCGGGTATAACGACATTATTGCGCCACCATCACAACGGCAGCTAACGTCAGGCGATGTGCTGATCCTCGACACAGGTTGTGTCTACGACGGGTACTTCTGCGATTTCGATAGAAACTATGCACTGGGTGCTGCCGATGCCGAGAGTCGGTCTGCCTATGCAAGGGTACACGATGCGCTTGAGGCTGCACTGCAGGCGGCTGCACCCGGAGTACAGTGCTGTGAGTTGTTTGAGATTATGCAAACCGTGTTGCAGGAAACCGGCAGCGTTGGTCGACTCGGCCATGGCCTTGGCATGCAGTTGACGGAAACACCTTCAATTACAGCGTTTGATACCACTGTGCTGGAGGCCGGTATGGTGATGACACTGGAACCGGGCCTCAGCTACGGCGATGGTCGCCTGATGGTGCATGAAGAGAATATCGTCATTGAAGCAGAGGGTGCGCGTCTGCTGACCAGTCGCGCCAGCCCGACGCTGCCGGTTATCGCGGTGTAAGGTCTGCACTTTTTGAAAGCGCCTCACAACATCTTTGAGGGCAGGCCTGGATTTGCTTCTCATTCAGGGTGCGCTTGTCGTACCATAGTTGCTATGGAAGAACGTCCCGATCCGGTGACGGGCCCGGATTTCAAATCCGGTGAGACGCGTCAGACGTGTTTGGTGGGTTCGACTCCCACGTTCTTCCGCCACAATTCTGTGTGACACCCGCTGCTCAGCGTCGATTAGCCACCATCTCTTCCGAAACCCCACCCTGGTTTGCGCTCGCGACTCAATTTCCGTTTCCAATGTGCGGTACAGGTCACCCCGGCAGCGAATCTGCCAGTTAAGTTGTGCCTTCCCGGGTCGTAACAAGTCAGAGTAGGTTCTCTAAATTTTTCAATGAGGGTGTCGGTTATGGCTCGATCGTCCGATTCGTTTTTTCTTCTTGCCCTGATCAAGGATAAAACCTTTCAGGCGCGAGAAATTCGTCGCGTCATTGCATTTGCGACAATGTACCTGGTGCTGACAACGGCACTGCTCGGCATCTTCTACCACCAGATGCTGGGACAACTGGTTGCCGGTACATCGCCAATGTTGTTTGTGTCGGAAGACATGCGCATGATCAACGAACAGATCCCCAGTCTGTCCAGTGTGCTGGGTACCTGGATTGCCGCGATGATGGCAATCAACGTGGTGGTTACCTGTCTGATCAGTGTTTACATTATTCGCAAGCTGGGACAGCCGCTGCTGGCCGTCAAGCGTGCGTTGCGTGAGCTCGGTGAAGGTAAGCTCAACGTGCAGTTGCGTGCTGACGATAACAAGGAATTCGAGGACGTGGTTAAGGCGGTTGATCAGGCGGTAGCCAGCATCAACAAGCAGATTGCGTCGGCCAAAAACAGCTTTGCTCAGGTTGAGCAGTTGCGTGATGAGGCGGCCAACTCGGATCAGCTCGAAACCTCTCTGGCCGATTGCCGTATGGCGCTCGATTATTTTGTTGTCTCTGACAACAAAGACGATAGCAAGGCTGCTTAAGCCGGACCTATTTCTGGAAATTTGCCAGCCCAGAGGCCCAAGTTATGATGATCGGTACCGTATTGTGTCATCGCCTGCCAACTGCAAAGCGCTCCGGTTCGTGCACGCGCGTCAGTGTGTTCATTGCGCTGGCAGCTATGACACTGGCTGGTTGTGTCGCCGAGGAAGAGGATGGTGTCAGTGGTCAGGAAGTCAGCGGCTTGCAGTTGTCGCTGACCGACTATCGGTTTGGCACCCAGGAAGTTGGCAGTCGCACGCCGCAGACATTTGAAATAGCGAATGTCGGGGTTGATTCTTACCCGATCAATTCGGTGACGATGACCGGTGAGCACCCGAATGACTTTGAGCTGATTGACCTGCCGGCTACCACCCTTGAGCCGGGTGATCGCATGGAGATCCACGTTGCCTTTTCACCAGTAGGTGAGGGCCCGCGCAACGGTACGCTGGATGTCAACTATTCGACCATTGCCGGTTTCGGGTCAAACGCGGTTGAGGCAATCTACTACAGTGCCCGCACCGCTGAAGAGTCCGGCGACACGGTCGGCGCTGCGTTTGAGTATCGACGCTATCTGGCCGGTGGCAATAGTACCGATAACCGTGCACGCGCCATCATCAAGGCAACCTTTCTTGAAGAGGCGGATGTCTATGGCACCGGCACCGACTTTTACATCTATCGAGAAGCGCTGAATCAGCGCGATTCGGGCGATGTTGCGGGTGCACTCGACTCACTGCAGGCGTTGCTGGAAGATTATCCCGACAGCTACCTGGCAGACGACAGCCAGTACATGATTGCCTACATGAACCTCGTTGATCTGTCTGACTACGAAGCAGCCTACAACGGCATGCAGACATTGATTGAGACACAGCCCGACAGCAGCTACGTAGACACAGCGCTGTATAGCCAGGGTTTGGCTCAGTCAGAGCTGGGTAACGCCGAGGCGGCTGAAGCGATATTTACTTCGCTAAAGGACCGCCACACCGGTATCAAACTCGATCTGTTCGAGATGAGCTATCCAAAGGATAACTATCTGTCTCGGCTGTGGTATGAGAAGGCTGATGAGCAAATCGAACTGATTGAAGATGCCGATGGTGAAGAGGAAGAGGTTCAGATCGACTGGTCCATTGAAGACGGACGGTAGCTGGAACGCATTTCTATACTCAACTGAGAAGCTCAAGCGCAATGCGGGTTTGTTGTCGGGCGTAGCTGTTTATTTTTTGATGCTCCGGCGACCAGCCTGCCAGAAACCGATGAAAGTCTGCCCAGGCGATCGGATACAGCAATCGCCAGTCTCGTTCCAGTGCATCAAATTCTGATCCGGTGATCGGTTCTGCTCTCTTCGCACAGGCCTGCTGTAACGACAAAAAATATTGATCGAGCAGCGCCTCTGCCGATCCATGACAGTCTTCCTCTGACAGACAACTGCCAAGTAAATACGCAACATCCACCATACCGCTGCCGGCGCCGACGTATTGAAAGTCCACCGCGGCCACTGCTGCGGGCACCTGTGTCGAAAAACAAAAATTGGCTACCTTGGCATCGCCGTGAACCAGTGTTTGCCAGTGAGTCTCCCGCAGCAGTGCATCAAACCGCTGTGCGCTCTGCTTTAGTGTGTGGTCGCTGCAGGCCTGCCATTCCTGCTGTCGTGTGGCGAGATGCCAGTAGCTGCCGGTTGGCCACAGGTGCTTCGGCTTGCATAGCAGAAAGTGCCCATGCAGGGCCGCCAGCCACTGCAAACACGGTGTGCACTGTGCCGGGCTGAGCCTGCCGCAGCGCTGCGGGTAACCACTCGCATCCAGGTCCTCCAGCACCAGCCAGCGCTGCAACCCCTGCTGATCACTGGCGTAACAATGCGGCACGCGACAGCCAGCACTGGTGCACTGCTCGGCATACTGCGTGTACCAGGCGTGTTCCACCTCGTATGATCTGAGCTTGCGCTGGTTGGATACATCACTGTGCCAGCCACGCGGATGACTGCCGTCGTGACGCTCGGGATTAATGTGCTTCACCACGACCGATGTCACTTCCTCGCCTTCCAGTGCCGCTCCTTCCAGGCTGACGCGGAACACTTCACCGTAGCCACTCCAGAGTGGCTGCAACAGTTCAGTTCCCTCAATGCGGGTTGGATGCAGAGATCGGTTGATCAGCTGACGATAGTGGTCATTCATAAATCATTCTAACTTCAGAACCTTCCCAAACCGCTTACTGGTTACTTGTGAGAACCGTCGACCGTAGGCTATCTTGTTGGCCAACACCTCATACTGACAGTTTCAACCAGACCAGGAGCAGGCGATATGGGCAACGGTCAAAAATTTCTGGGTTATCTGGTATCCGTTTTTGTAAGCACCACGATCAAGGTTATTGCTGTGGCCGCTGTAATTGCACTGCTAATCTGGGTGCTGTTTCTCTAGTCTGAGTACGGATTTTGATCAGTGGATTTCTCCGACGTCTTTTAATGCCTGTCGCAGTTTGACGATATCAAAGTCGGGTGACTTCGCGGCGTCGAGTATGACTGCTTCGCGGCGGCTGATCAGATCGATTGCGGCTGGCAATTGTTGCACTGCGTGTGCCGGCACCACCACGGCGCCGTGTTGATCCATATGCACAATATCGTTGTGCGTAACCGTCATATTGTGCACCGTCACATCGCTGCCAAAACCGGTCACGTGTACGTGAGCGTGGCTTGGACCAACTCGATTAGCCAGTAACTGAAAGCCACTGGCAGAGTCCGGAATATCGCGCATAGATCCATTGGTAACACAACCGGCCACGCCGAGACCACGATGAATGTGGGTGTTTACCTCACCCCAGAACGCACCATAGCCGGGCGTGGCATCGAGATCCTGTATCACGACAATAGCGGGTCTTTCGCCGTCGGCGACATAGTCGTAGTATTCAGTGCGCAGGGCTTTGTTTTTCTCTGCATCGTACACTGACGGTGCGGCTGCTCTGATGGTTGCGGTTCTGGCATAGCCCACCACAGGTGCCAAAGACGGATCGAGGCTGACCAGCGGTTCGGTGGTAAACCCGGTGGCGCGGCGCTCCGGGCAGACGAGCTCAAGCCCGTTGCAAATGGTTGGCGTATCCCATTGTGTAAGTGCCTGCAGATCCTCTGCGCTGAAGCTTGTGTCGACTGCCATGGTGACTCTCCCCTGAACGGCTGTTGCGAATGGTTGACAATGTACACGACATCCTGTCAGCTAGTAAGTCTAACGTCACTCGCACCTGCAACGTGTCAAAGTGGCTGCATTTGCTGATAGCCGTGTATTTTGCGCGGTGTATATTGAACCTAAATTTCCGTTGACTCTGTTGAGCCTGCCCATGAAGCGTGTAGTAGTAACTGAGAACATCCATCCCGACGGTATCGCGATGCTAAAGGCGCGTGATGATCTGCAGGTAGAATTTCTGGACGGTGACGCCGATCGTCTGCCACAGGCGGTTGTTGGTGCACATGCAATTCTGGTTCGGTCGATGCAACTGACTGAAGACCTGCTGGCTTCGGCAACCGACCTCGAGATCGTGTCAAGACACGGGGTTGGCTGTGACAACATAGCGGTGAGCGCATTGTCCGCACGGGGGATACCCGTTGCCATTGCGACGGACTCCAACACCACGTCTGTGGTTGAGCATGTGCTGATGCTGATGCTGGCCCTGAACAAACAGGTAATGGCGTACGATCAACTGACTCGCGACGGCAGGTTCAGTGATCGTGGTATGCATCGAACCTCTGAACTACACGGCAAGCACGTATTAGTTATTGGCTTCGGACGCATTGGCAAGCGTGTGGCTCCGGTCTGCAAAGCTTTTGGTATGCGTGTAACCGTGGCAGATATCGAACTCGATGCAGAGTATGCCGCTGAGCTTGGCTGTGACGCGGTGGAAGATTTTAAACCGGTGCTGGCGGATGCCGACTACGTAACTGTGCATGTACCACTGGACGACACCACGCGAAGTTTGATTGGTGCAGCGGAACTTGATGCGATGCCCTCGCATGCCATACTCATCAATTGTGCGCGTGGTGGTGTGGTCGACGAACAGGCACTGGCGAGCGCTATACGCAACAAGTCGATTGCTTTTTATGGTGGTGATGTGTTCTCGACAGAACCACCGGCGCCCGACAATCCACTACTGACTCTGCCCAATTCCATCATTACCCCCCACAACGCGGCCGGGCCAGACGAAAGTATGCAACGCATGGCAACCTATGCGGCAAGCAATATCATTAATCATTTTGATGGCGCGTTAACGCCTGACTTTGTATTTAATCCGGAGGTGTTTGCACAATGACAACCCAACTTCGTCAACGCATGATCACACAGCAGCAGCTGTGCGGCACCTTTGTAAAAACACCGGCCTACGAAATCGTTGAAGTGTTGTCGATGTCGGGGCTCGATTTTATTTGTCTGGATGCCGAACACGCTCCCTTCGACCGTGCACGACTCGACGCGTGCCTGGCGGTGGCACGCGCGCGCGACATGCCGACACTTGTCAGAGTACCGAATGGTTCGCGTGAGGAATTACTCAAGGTACTCGACTCCGGAGCAACCGGCGTGGTGGTACCGCACGTGGACTCAGTGGAAAAAGCACAGCAGATTGCACAGTGGGCGCGTTTTGGTCACGGCGGTCGCGGCTACGCCGGTTCTACTCGTTGGGCAGAGTTTACGACCCGAAAAATGCCTGACCTGCTGGCACAAAGCCAGTCGGAAACCATTGTCATTGCGCAAATAGAAGAACCCGAAGGGGTTGAGGTATGTGAGCAGATTGCAGCGGTAGATGGTATCGATGGATTGTTTGTCGGTCCGGCTGATCTTGCTGTTTGTCTGGGTGTTACTGATCTGAATGACGACAAGGTGCTGGAGGCGATGAAGCGGGTAGCACTGGCGGTGCAAAACAATGACTGCAGTTGTATGACATTTACACCGGGTACAGGCAACATCAAAGCGCTGCGTGAGTTGGGGGTAAATATGTTTTTTGTTTCCTCCGAGCACGGGTTTATGCTGTCGGCAGCGCGGGACGTTGTCGCTGGCATGTCGGATACCTGATTATTCCCGGGCCTTTGAAAAAGGAACGTCAGATTGGATAAGACTGTGTGCATTGGCAGTGGTGCCGGATTTGCCGGAGATCGGTTCGACGCCGCCGTACCTGTAGTCAACACACTGAAAGCGCATGACGGACCGCGCTATCTGATTTACGAAGTGATGGGGGAGCGCACGCTCGCCATTGCGCAAAAACTAAAACGACAGAATCCCAATGCCGGTTTTTCACCGTGGCTCGAAAAATACCTGCCTGAGGTGTTGGTTAGTTGTTTAAAAAATAACATTCGCATTGTCGCTAACTTTGGCAATGCCAATCCCCGCGCCGCCGCGCAGAAAACGCATGAAATTGCAGCGGCACTTGGAGTGCAGGGGTTGCGCGTCGCCGTAGTGCTCGGTGATGATTTGCTTGAGTACAGCGATGCTGCCAGTGTGTTAACTGCAACGCCCATTGAAGGTACTGAGCTCGGCACTGACCCACAGGCTGTGCATGCGGCCAATGCGTACCTCGGCGCTGCACCGGTGGCGGCGGCGCTGGACCTGGGCGTGAATGTGGTCCTGGTCGGGCGCAGTACGGATGCAGCGCTGGTACTTGGGCCGCTGTTACATGAATACCGCTGGCAGCCCGATGACTATGACCGGCTTGCCTGTGGCACGGTGGCGGGGCACCTGCTCGAGTGTGGCGGTCAGATTACCGGTGGATACTTTGCCGATCCGGGGTTTAAGGACGTACCGGCATTGCATGAGCTGGGCTTTCCACTGATTGAGGTCGACGCGCTTGGTACCGTTGTTGTCAGTAAGGCCGGGCATACCGGTGGTGTGGTTAATCGCGCCACGGTAACCGAACAACTGTTATATGAAGTACACGACCCACAGGCTTATCTAACGCCGGATGTGATCGTGGACATCACTAGTGTTGAACTTGAAGAGCTTGACGACAATCGCGTCAGGGTGACCGGTGCACGCGGTGCGGCTCCACCATCGACGTTGAAAGTAACTGTATCTGTCGATGGTGGTTGGCTGGCTGAGGCAGAGATCAGTTATGCCGGTATCAATGCACTGGCTCGTGCGCAACTGGCGGCGGATACGGTCAAAGGCAGACTTAAGTCTCTGTCTATTACACAACCGTGTCGTATTGAACTATTGGGCACCGGCGCCGTGCATGACAACGATCAGTCGGCGCGTGTTACACAGTCAAACCAGCAATTTTCACTGCACGGAGAATTTCGGGTGCGGGTGGCATTTCGATGTAACGATCAAAATACCGCACAACGTGTGGCGGATGAGGTTTTGGCGCTGTACTGCTGCGGTCCTGCCGGCGGCGGTGGCGTGCGACAATCAGTTACAGAACAGGTATCCACCGCGTCTGTGTTAGTAGACAGGCAGCGCATAGAACCACATGTTCAGATTGTTGAGGTGATGGCATGAATAACAGCGCCGTTACCGATTCAGCGTGTGTCATTGCACCGGTGCATGCAATTGCGCACAGCCGCTCAGGTGACAAAGGTAATCGCTCGAATATCTCCGTTATTGCCTGGCGCCCATCTGCCTACTCAATATTAATTGAGCAACTTACCGAGGACCGAGTGTTCGAGGCGTTTCGTCACAAGCACGTCACTGCCGTGGTTCGATACGAGCTGCCGGGGCTGTACGCTTTAAACTTCGTACTCGACAATGCACTGGAGGGCGGCGTCAATGATGGCCTCTGTATTGACGGCCATGGCAAGACACTCTCTTCACTAATGCTGGGCATTGAAATCCTGGTGCCGCGCTCAGAGATCGCTGCCGATTATCCATATTTACGCGGGCCATATTTACCCGGGTGACACTCAGGCCTTAAGTGTTGTCCGCAATGCATCGATGACGCGTTCAACATCGTCGCTGTTGTTGTAGTGGGCAAAGCTGATGCGCAGTACACCGTCATCGGGATCATCAACGCCTACTTTTTGCAGCAGCCGCAACGCGTAGAAGTGACCGTGACCCGCTGCGATGTTGCGTTGTGCCAGCGCCTCCGACAACGTGGCGGAGGAACACTTGTCAGAGATAACGGCGATATTCGCTTCACGGCCGTGATGATCTGACCTGCCGATAATTCTAACGGGCAGGTCCGCTATGCCGGTCAGCAGCTTTTCGCACAATTCACTTTCATGCGCGTGCATCAGTGCGGACACCGCCTGTGCCTTTTCGTATCTGGATTGGTCGGATGCGCCAAAGTGATGTGCATAGCTGCTGTCGAAGTAGTCGCCCAGTCCATCGAGGGCGGCAATTGAGGCGTGGTCTGGCCCGGCACCGTCAAGGGTCTTTTGCTGATAGGGTTTATTAAAAAAGTGACACTGTGGATCGAGCAGGGCATTGAACTCCGCTGAGGTGTACATCACCCCGAGGTGGGTTGCATAGGTTTTGTAGGTGCTGAAGCAATAGGCGTCAGGTTGCAGTGCCGGAATGTCTGGCCACTGATGCGGCGCGTACGAGACACCGTCTATAATCACACGCGTGCCCTGGGCCCGACACTGGCTGATCACTTCCTCGACCGGATTAATCGTGCCGATTATATTCGAGCTGTGGGTCATGCAGACTAGTGCGGTGGCAGGCGTTAGCAGCTGCTGGAACTGCTCCAGACTCAGTTCACCGGACTGAGGGTCAACCGGCCAGACCTTAAGCGTTGCATTGTTGCGTTCACAAAGTCTTTGCCAGGCGCCTATATTAGCCTCGTGATCCTGGTCGGTAACCAACACCTCTGTACCGGGCTTTACCAGACTGCTGCAGGCAAACGCCAGTGTGTTGATGTTTTGCGTCGTTGATGGGCCAAGCGTGACACAGCCGGTGTCGACCCCGAGCAGGTCGGCCATGGTCTGGCGTCCGGCATCCATCTGCTCACCGGCAGTGTTCAATATGTCTGCAAAGCCGTAGGGTTGAACCTTATTAAGCCGATAAAAATTCATCAGCTTATCCAGCACTGCACCAGCCACGTAGCTGCCGCCCGCGTTTTCAAAAAAGGCGGTTTTAGCTGCCAGTTCTGTGTCGAAGGTAGGAAAGCTGCGACGTACGAAGTCGACATCCAGATGGTTGTGTTTTGCGGACATAAAATCAGCCTGAGCCTGTAAATGACGGGTCCAGTATACCCGGCCGGTGCGACAGGTGGCTTTGCTATACATGCCCCTTAATCATCGAG
>CAYMFQ010000044.1:10508-19973 GCA_964389335.1 uncultured Granulosicoccaceae bacterium | reverse complement strand
ACACACACAACTGACAAGGCGCCGGATTTACGCTCCGGAACGCCGAGGTAGAAGACCATGACACAGATAGTCGTTTGCGCTCTGTATAAATTTGTGCGCCTGACACAACCGCAGCGTCTGCAGCAGCCACTGCTCGATCTGATGCTGCAAAGGCAGGTGCGTGGCACTCTGCTGCTGGCAACCGAGGGTATCAATGGCACCATTGCTGCGCCACGCAAAGACCTCGATGCTGTGCTTGACTGGCTGCGCAGCCATGCCGAATTTCAGGATCTGGAGTGCAAGGAGTCGCTGACGTCTACGGCGCCATTCAAGCGCTCGCGGGTAAAGCTTAAAAAAGAGATTGTCACCATGGGGGTTGAGGATATTGATCCCGCCCAGTCCACCGGAACCTACGTTGACCCGGCGGACTGGAATCAGCTGATTGCGGACCCCGAGGTGCTGGTTGTGGACACGCGCAACGACTATGAATGCGAAGTCGGTACGTTTGCCAATGCGGTCAACCCTCACACTGAGAGCTTTCGCGAGTTCCCGGACTACGCCAAAAAGCAGCTGCTGCCGCACAAAAAACGCAAAATAGCGATGTTTTGCACCGGTGGAATTCGCTGCGAAAAGTCAACGGCATTTCTAAAGCAGCAGGGCTTTGACGAGGTATACCATCTGCGGGGCGGGATTCTGAAGTATCTGGAAGAGGTACCGCAGGAACAGTCTCTATGGGAAGGTGAGTGTTTTGTGTTCGATGATCGCGTCACGGTAAATCATCGGTTGGAAAAGGGCAGTTATGACCAGTGCCACGCGTGTCGAAGACCGATAACCGAGGAAGACAAACTGAGTCAGCACTATGTTGCCGGGGCCAGTTGCCCGCGCTGCTATCTTGATATATCGGATGATAAAAAAGCGCGTCTGCTGGAGCGCGAAAAGCAAATGCGCCTGGCTGAAAGCCGCGGTGAGTTTCATATGGGTGAGGATGCGCGCACCCAGTTGCAGGCCAAACGCGAGCGCAAATACGCAAAGCGCAACCCGACTGACGACTAAAAAAGCCGGGCCGGCTGCAGGCTAGTGCGTCATGCTGTAGATGACGTAGTTGACGCCGAGTCGGTAGGCGGTTGAGGTATATTCCGACGCATACTCCTCCATGTCGGCATGTTCCCACGCATCACCCAGATCAACGTTCCAGTTGATCATCACCATGACACGATCCTCGTCGTCCAGTATGGCGCGCCAGGCGGGTTGCTGGCGCGACGTGTTACTTTCGATAACGCTGGGTGCCTTGGTCATTGGTCGCTCCCAGCTGGCGCCGTTGTTCAGGCACAGGGCTCGGAGTCCGGGTATTTGAACAAACTTGTCGATATCAAAATGTACGTGGAAGACTTCGTGTTCCGGCGGAATATCAACGATTTCCCGATCCGGAAATACGTTGCCGATCCATTCGGCAAACTTGTCCCACTGATAGCTGCCGTGGAAATCATCAACCAGTAAAAAGCCACCGCGCAGCAGATATTCGCGTAGTCTGATTGACTCAAATTCGGTGAACGAGGCAAATCCGGCTTCGACCATATACAGCGCCGGGTAGTCGTACAGGGCCGCGTCCATCAGTGAAATGCTCTGCGACTGGCGGGCGAGTTCGATGCGGGTCATGCGCTTTAGCGCCGAGATAAAATGTGGGTCTGAATCCGAGCAGTCCGCCTGCCAGTGCGGAAATCCGACGTAATCTCCCAATTCATGCACAGCCACCGGGTTGTCGGCAAATATCAGCCGGGAAAACGTGAATTCATGCTGCGGCACCGTCTGTACTACCAGCGGGCACACCGGCCGCTGTGGCGCCACACAGATACCCTGCTGCGCAAGTGCCAGGCGTGGCGAAACCAGCGTCAGCAGAGTCGCCAGTAAAGCGGTAAGTTTCGGATTCATAACGTCTTCTTTTGCGCCCGGTGTTCAGACTTGTTGTGCGTTTATTGTGACAGAAACACACAAGGGAAGTTTAGTGCCAACGCGTACACCTGTCATTTTAGATACGCACAGGTGGCGAGCTTCGTTCAGTTGACGTCCGACACAGCAGTCTGATTGCGAGGACGGACATCACAGATACCAACAGATGACTGTGAACCAATAGTGATCATGCTCCGGATAGGGTGTTTTAGGGAGTGCACTTCCTATGCAGTAGTAAGGTCATTGTGGTAACTTTGCGAGCGAGCACGGGGGTGTAACTTGTACTTCAGACCGATACACGCGGTCTCTGTGCGTAGTGCACGCGGGTGAACTACCTGTTCGAATGATTCGAGCTACTGGTTCTGTTGTTGCGTGGTCAAGCTCTAAAACAAGAAAGTAAAGGTGATTCAGTGTCAAAATCAATTGGGAAGGTTAAATGGTTTGATAATGCCAAAGGATATGGCTTTATTCTGAACCAGGATAATGAGGACGTATTCGTTCACTATCGAGCCATCATTGGCGACGGCTACAAGTCTCTTAATGAAGGTGAGGAAGTGGAGTTTATTCAGACACGGAGTGAAAAGGGCTGGCAGGCTGCAGAAGTTGGCAGAATGCTGGTCGAGGAAGGGTAGTTGCACTAACCCTGTTTTGACATATTCGGGGTATATTTTCTGCCCCGAATACATCGCCACTGTAAGCTGTTAGAAATCTGCTGCTCCAATCAAAGCCCATCTCAAACGCCCATCGGCTCCGGTTTAACTCGCTACCCACATCGTTCCATACAGATACTCTCTGACACCCTGCCCAAGTGAAACACACGGCAGATTTTTTGCTTTGAGTGCTCGTTCTTTCAGACAATGAATACGGGCTTACAATGTTTCAGAGCACTGCTGCACGACTGATTGGTATCTGCCTGCTGCTGAGTATGGCACTGGGATATGCCTCAGAGCGTTCGCAACGCTGGTCACAGACTTCGTCGCAGGGTGAGTTTCTGGTCGAGCTGATGGCACCGGATGACGGTGTTGCGCTGAGCAAATTTGACATCTGGCAGTTGTCTATAAAAGACGCTGAGTCAAAGCAGCCAGTCACGCCGGTGCGCGTTGTGGTTGGCGGCGGCATGCCTGCCCACGGACACGGATTGCCCACACAGCCGCAGGTGACCAAACACATTGGTGGCGGTCAGTATCAACTTGAAGGTCTGACTTTCAATATGGCCGGCCAGTGGCAGCTGGTTTTCGATATCAGCACCGGTCAATTGAGTGACCGTGTGGTTTTTGATCTGCAAATAGAGCACTAGGCGACCCGGTCGGCTGTTACCACCGGCTGCTGTACAATTCGGGCGACACCCTTTACTGCTGAGACTATGTCGCACAATCTGCTGTACAGCAATGACATCGCCGGTCGCTATCCGGGTTCCTGGTATGCGGCCACTGCTGATTGCTCCAAAAAAAGAGCAGCTCTGAGCGACGATAAACGCTGTGATGTCTGCGTTGTCGGGGCGGGTTTTACCGGCTTATCTGCGGCAATTTCACTGGCTGAGGCAGGGCTCAGCGTGGTTGTGCTGGATGCACATCGGGTCGGCTGGGGCGCATCAGGGCGTAACGGCGGTCAACTCGGTTCCGGACAACGACTGGAGCAGGACGAACTCGAACAGCGCTACGGTCACGAGCAGGCGCACGCCATGTGGACGCTTGCAGAGCGCGCCAAGTCGACGGTTAAAGACCTTATTCGCCGACATCGGATCGAGTGCGAGCTAACCCCCGGTATCATTCACACAGATCACAAGGCTCGTTATACCCGGGACACAGAAGCGTATGTGGAGAAACTACAGCGCGACTACCAGTATCAGCAGATAGAATTTGCGGACGCTGCCAAAACAGCTGATCTGCTCGGCACGAACCAATACTACTCAGCATCCGTTGATGCCGGAGCCGCACACTTACACCCGCTTAAATACGCCATCGGCCTCGCTGCTGCTGCCGAAGCTGCCGGTGCTGCGATTTACGAAGAAACACAGGTAAGCTCTATTACACACGGCGAGCCGGTAAAGGTGCAGACCGCTGAAGGTGTGGTTACGGCTGATTCATTGATACTGGCCTGCAACGGTTACCTTGGCGATCTGAATGCTGAAGTTGCGGCGCGAGTCATGCCGATAAATAACTATATTTTAGCCACAGAGCCATTGCCTGCGGACACGGAGATTATCCGCAATAATATGGCCGTGGCAGACTCACGATTTGTCGTTAACTATTTTCGCAAGTCGCCGGATAATCGATTGTTGTTTGGCGGCCGCGAGAGCTATGGCTATAGATTTCCGGCTGATATAAAACGCTTCGTTCGACAGGCCATGATTAAGGTCTATCCGCAGTTACAACACATCGGTATTGACTACGGCTGGGGTGGAACACTGGCCATCACAATGAATCGCCTGCCGCACATAAAATCGCTGGCAGCCAATGTCTACACTGCTTCCGGTTACTCCGGCCACGGTGTTGGTATGGCAACATTATCCGGTAAGCTCATCGCCGAGGTGATACAGGGTGAGAGTGAAGGATTTAACATCCTCGGTCATATTGATCATCAGCGTTTTCCAGGCGGTGTCGCCATGCGCTCACCGCTGCTGAAGCTCGCCATGCTGTACTACACGTTACGCGATCGAATCTGACTTAAGCGGTGTTCAGTGCTTCGAGCTTTGCGTAGGCGAGCACCAGCCATTTATTGCCAACGGACTCAAAGTTAACGTATACGCGTGCATGTGCGCCCTGTCCTTCATAGTCGGTGACAGTGCCTTCGCCAAACTTGCTGTGCATTACGCGCTGACCGATGCTTAAACCGGTGGTGTTGTCCTCGCGGATGGCCTTGCGCTGAGGGGTCTGCACCATCGGGCGGTTCACGTTCAGACGTGGTCTGATTTCCATAATGTAGTCGGAAGGAATCTCCGATATAAACCGCGATGGCGTGCTGAAGTGGTCACGACCATAGAGACGCCTGTGTTCCGCCATGGTTAAAAACAACCGCTGTTCGGCGCGTGTGATGGCCACGTAGCATAGTCGGCGCTCCTCTTCTATTTTTCCACTCTCTTCGACGGAGCGTTTACTGGGGAACAGGCCCTGTTCCATGCCGGTGATAAACACCAGCGGAAACTCAAGTCCCTTGGCAGAGTGCATGGTCATCAGCTGTACACTGTCTTCACCTTCCTCCGCCTGGTTGTCCCCCGCTTCCAGTGCGGCATTGGCCAGAAACGCATCGAGCTCAGACATATCCGGCATGTCTTCCGGTATCTCGATTGGGGCGCTGGCGGCACCGGTTAGTTCGAGCAGGTTCTCCACTCTTGCCTCGCCTTTTTCACTGCGATCTTTTTTGTAGTGATCAAGCAGGCCGCTATGTTCAATGACGTAGGCCACTGTTTTTTCAAGCGACAGGTCACTGGTTTCCTTGCGCAGTTTCATGATCAGCGTCATAAATCCACTGACAGCTGTTGCCGCACGACCTTTTAATGCATTGGCGGCAAGAATTTCTGCACAGGCATGCCACAGCGACACGTTTGCCTCGCGCGCTGCATCGCGGATGGATGACAGTGTCTTGTCGCCTATACCACGCGGGGGCTGGTTAACTGCCCGTTCAAACGAAATGTCGTCATCGCCCAGGCTGATCAGACGCAGATACGCCAGCGCGTCTTTGATTTCCATGCGCTCGAAAAAGCGCAGACCACCATAGACACGATAACGAATACCTGCATTGTGAAAAGCATGTTCCAATACACGCGACTGAGCATTTGACCGATACAGTATGGCGGCTTCCGAGCGTCGCCCGCCGTTGTTTATGTGATCAAGCACCCGCTCGACGATAAAGCGAGCTTCATCGCCTTCGTTGTAGGCACTGTAGAAGGTGATCGGGTCGCCATCACCAATGTCCGTCCACAGATTCTTGCCAAGGCGGTCGTCGTTGTTTTCTATCAGTGCGTTGGCGGCGTTGAGAATGTTGCCGGTTGAGCGATAGTTGCGTTCCAGACGGATGATGCGGGTGTTGGGAAAATGATCGCTGAAATTCAGGATATTTTCGACTTTGGCGCCACGCCATCCGTAGATTGACTGATCGTCGTCCCCGACAGCAAAGACGTTGCCTTTGTCGCCAGCCAGCAATCTGAGCCACGCATACTGAATGGTGTTGGTGTCCTGAAACTCATCAACCAGCAGATGGCGAAAACGCTTTTGGTAGTGCTGCAGCAATTCCTCGTTGTCGCGCAGTGTTTCGAGTGCGCGTAATAGTAACTCCGCAAAATCGACGGCGCCGGCCAGTTCACAGGCGGTTTGATAGGCCGCGTAGATGCGGATCATCTGTTGTTCAGTCGGGTCGCCGTCGTCGCGTATGTGCTCCGGCCGTAACCCTTCGTCTTTTTTATCGTTGATGTACCACACAGCGTTGCGTGGTGGCCATTTCTCTTCGTCGAGATCAAGGCCACGAATGGCACGCTGCACCATACGGCGCTGATCTTCGCCATCGAGAATCTGAAAAGTCTGCGGCAGTTTTGCCTCTTTCCAGTGGATACGCAGAAAGCGATGCGACAGCCCGTGAAAAGTGCCAATCCACATAGGCCCAACGGTGGTGCCAAGCAGTTGTTCCACGCGCGCCCGCATTTCACCGGCTGCCTTGTTGGTAAAGGTGACGGCGAGAATACCGAACGGCGACACGCCTTCAACCTGATTGAGCCAGGCAATGCGATGCGTCAGCACGCGTGTCTTGCCGCTGCCCGCACCGGCCTGAATTAACAGAGGACCGGGTTCGGCAGTTACCGCATCGCGCTGTTCGGTATTGAGGGAATCGAGTATGTGGGATACGTCCATGGGGCGGATTTTATCAGATAAATGATCGCGTCCGGTGTCCGGGCAGTTAGCGGAACGCGCCACCAACATCGGTTAATTGAGCGGCCGGAATTTGTGAACTGTCTGGCACACAGGCTGCTACCTGAGTGTGTCGGCGCCGTTTTGGTTCGGCGGATACATTCAAGGCAGAACATGTGTAAATCTAAATTGTTGAACAACCGGATACCGGGATCGATTGCCGTCTTCGTTTGTTTGACGCTGTTCACGGTTTTGGTGTCGGTTGCCAAAGCGGATCCGCTGCTGCAACCGTTCGAATTGCATGCGCCGATTGAATTGCAGTCGCCACTGCCGTCTTCCGGCGCGGCTCAGGCCGGGCCAATGGAACAGGTGATGCGTTCAGTCGTCCGCATCGATGCGCTGGTTCCGGAAGACGCCCGCACTGCCAGTACTTACGGTGTCGAGCGAAACGGTACCGGTGTGGTAATGGACTCCAACGGACTGATACTGACTGTCGGTTACATTGTTGCAGAAGCGCGCTCGGTCACCGTGACGTTTAGCGACGGCGAAAAGGTGGCGAGCGAAATTCTTGCCTATGATCACGCCAGTGGTGTGGCACTGTTGCGTGCCAATAAGCGCGTTGCAACACGCCCGTTAAAAATCGCCAGGGCGGACTCTGATGACGGCAAGAAGGATGAGCCGGCGCTGATTGTGCCATTCGACGGTGAGGACGCGGCGACGGCAGTAAAGATTGGCAAGATCAAACAGTTCACCAGTGGCTGGGAATATGTAATGAAGGATGCCATTCATACCTATCCCCCGAGTACAGATTTTGCCGGCTCTGCATTGTTATCGAAATCCGGTGAGCTTCTGGGTATTGGTGCGCTGGTGACAATCGATATAGACATCGACCCCAAGGTACGAGTGCCTGGCAATGTATTTATACCGGTTGATTCGGTGCAGGAGATTCTTGGCGAGCTACTGGCCAAAGGCCGCTCTGATGCCTCGCAAAGACCCTGGATTGGATTGCATCTGAAACAGACCAAAGAGGGTATTAAAGTAAGTGCTGTGGACGATGACAGCCCGGCCGCACGCTCCGGCATACAGGCGGGTGATACTATCGTTGCAGTAGAACAGCGCAAACTTAAAAGTTTGAGTGATTTTTATAAAACTATTTGGGCAAACCACGAAGCTGGTGACAAGATCCACTTGCTGATGGTGCGAGAGGATCACTACGCCAATGTTCCAGTCGAAACTGTTGATTTATACAATTGGCTGAAACTTGATAGTGGCACGCCGGCTATTACCGAGCTGGTCGAGTAGTGCAACATCCATTCATGTATGGCCTGCAAATGAAGTACCTGTCTACCGCAAAAGGATACTGAGTTGTTATCACTCGCTCTGATAGCAACGGCCGGGCTGTTAGCCCTTGCCTGCGTGTTTGTATTTCGAACCAGAAATCTGCTCTCCAACCTCAAGCTTCGCCGGGCCTGGTTGCGCTTTACCGTATTGCTCGGCATCGTGACCAGCTTTGTTTTGTTCTTTGGTGTTTCGTCGATCGTGTTTAAAGAAACATCTGAACTGGGTATTTACCTGCTGCCGCCTTGCTTCGCTGCTTTGTTTTTGTCGTTGTCGTTATTGGTCAGACAAACGTTAACGCATTTGCGTCATCTTTATCAGCGCGACGGACTTGGCATATTTGATCAGGTAACCGGTGTTCACAATCGCTACTATCTTGAGCAGAGGCTTGAGGCAGAGATAGCCCGCAGCAAGCGCTACAACACACCGCTCGCACTGATATCCGTAGAAGTAAATGACTATGAAGCACTGAGTGACGAGTATGGTCACCAGGCTGGAGACATGGCGGCGGCACTGGTTGCAAAGACACTAAAGCTACAATTGCGCGAAACCGATGTCGTTACCCGCTATCAACCCGGTTGCTTTGTACTGATTCTGCCAGACACGCCAGAGAGAAATGTGTACGCACTGATTACACGACTGGAGCGTGTGCTGAACAAGCTGGTGGTAATAAAAGGTAGTGATAACGAACAACCGCTTAGTGTTACCGTAAAGTTTGGCATTTCCACCTGCACACTAACCACCGGTAACGCTCAGGAGATGATCGATCGGTCGCTCGAGCAGCGTACTGGTAAGAGAGCCAGGCAGTCCATATCGGCCGGTGACACAGCGTTGTGTGAGGTTTTGTGAGGTCATCATTACTTTGGTGTCCAGACACATTTAGACACGATATGTAACAATAGTTGTATTTTCCCGGTTTAAATTTCAGTCTCAAGACGTCACTATAGGCGATCCCAGTGAATAGCTGGTTTTTGTGCCGTATTTGACAGGAGACAACCATGAAAGCAATTTTGAAGAAAAGTTCCGCTGCAGAACCATTCAGCTTTACTTTCGTAGACAGCGACGGAAAAATGGTGCTGCGCAGTGAAAATTACAAAGCAAAGGACAGTGCCAACAAAGGCATTAATTCAGTCAAGAAAAACTGCACAGAGGACAAGCGTTACATCTTAAAAGAGTCTTCCAATGGCATGTACTTTTTTAATGTGAAGTCTGCTAATGGCCAGGTGGTAGCAACCAGTGCGATGTATCCCAGTGCGGATGATCGTGCACAAATAATCAACCAGGTAAAAGCGATGATTCCATCCTGCGAAGTTGAAGAACAGCTGGGTGGCTAGTCGGTAAAATCTGATTGTAAACACTT
>CAYMFQ010000044.1:0-10408 GCA_964389335.1 uncultured Granulosicoccaceae bacterium | reverse complement strand
GCGAAGTTGAAGAACAGCTGGGTGGCTAGTCGGTAAAATCTGATTGTAAACACTTCGATTACAATGAAACGGCGGCGCATTGTAATGAACTGACCGGTAACAGATGTGCTTACCGGTCTTTCTTGATCCGCTATAACATCACCATTGGTGGTTGTCAGTTGAGGCAACCACAAGCAATAGTGCTGGCAATCCCGTGTAATACTGATAGATAGCACCGTTATCGGTACCGTTCTAATTTTAACCTGCCCTCAAAGTACTTACTCAACTGCGTGGCGTTGGTTACTGCAAATTCAGCAGTTGCACAAGTTAGCGTTAATAACCGGCTGTTATTAACCAGGGTCTTGTATGGCTTGTCCGACTAACCGGACACATTTTTTTACCTGATGACCCGTGACAGTCACCAGGATTTACTGCTAGGGGATTCCGCTATGCTGGGCGGTGGTCTCCATACATTTCTCTGAGCTTCAGCTTATTAAGTTTGCCGGTTGCACCGTGTGGTAACTCTTCGACGAAGATTACATCATCAGGTATCTGCCACTTAGCAAGGCCAGTTGCCAGGTAATCCAGTAGTCCGGCTTTATCCAGTGTGGAGTTTTCCTTCTTTACCACTACCGCCAGTGGTCGCTCGTCCCATTTGGGATCGGGAATCGCGATTACTGCTGCCTCGACAACGTCCGGGTGTCCAACCGCGAGGTTTTCTATTTCTATCGAGCTGATCCATTCTCCGCCGGATTTAATGACGTCTTTAGTGCGATCAGTAATCATCATGTAGCCGTCTGCATCGATAGTGGCGACATCACCGGTTTCGAACCAGCCATCGGCGTCAACCGAGTTGTCGGTATCCGGATTGTAGTAACCGGACGTGACCCAGTGTCCGCGTGCCTGCAAGCGGCCAAACGCAACACCATCGTGCGGTAGCAGATTGCCTTCATCGTCGACGATGCGTATATCGATACCAAACACCGATTTACCCTGTTTTAATTTTATTGGCATCTGTTCTTCGTAGCTCAGCTCCTGCAGGTGTGGCATCAGGAAATTGAGCGTGCCGAGTGGGCTTGTTTCCGTCATGCCCCAGGCGTGTATTACCTCGACTTCGTACTCGGTTTCAAATGAGCGAATCATCGCTTCGGGTACTGCGGAGCCACCGATAACCACTCGCTTCATGTGTGGCAGCTTCGCGCCACTTTCACGAAGGTAACCGGTCAGCATCATCCACACAGTTGGTACGGCCAGAGACAGTGTGCATTTTTCCTGCTCCAGCAATTCGTAAATTGATGCACCATCCATAGCGGGGCCGGGTAATACCAGCTTGCAGCCATTCATAGGAGCGGCATAGCTAACACCCCACGAGTTGACATGAAATTGCGGCACAACCAACAGAATGGTGTCGGTTGCGGAAAGGCCCAGTCCGTTTGGAATTGAACTGCCCATGGCGTGAATCAGCGTTGAGCGATGCGAGTACACAACGCCCTTCGGGTTGCCTGTTGTGCCGGATGTGTAGCACATACTTGAAGCAGCGTTTTCGTCGAACTCGGGCCATTGATAATCGCTGTTACCCTGTTCAATCAATTCCTCGTAACACAGTACATTCGGCAGTGTGGTGTCAGGCATGTGCGCGCGGTCGGTCATGATGACTATGTGCTGAATCTGTGTGAGCTGATCAATCAGGCCTTCGAGAATTGGCACAAAAGTCAGGTCGGTAAACAGGACCTTGTCGCCGCCGTGGTTGATGACATACGCCATTTGATCCGGAAACAGCCGCGGGTTGACGGTATGCAACACTGCCTGGCTGCCTGACACCCCAAAATACAGTTCCATATGCCGGTAGCCGTTCCAGGCCAGAGTGCCAACGCGATCCCCCGCTTCAATACCCAGTTGTTGCAGGGCATCCGCCATACAGCGCGCGCGCTTGCCGAGGTCTCGATAGGTGTATCGATGAATCGGTCCTTCCGTGGTTCGAGAGACGACTTCAACATTCGGATACCAGCGTTCAGCATATTCGATAATGCTGGAGATCATTAGTGAATGCTGTTGCATCAGGCCCTGGAACATTATTCCCCCGGTGTGTTGTTAGTGAAAGTGTCGAAGATAGCAAAATCGGCTGTGGGATACAGCGCCATAGCGTCATGCAGCTGGGCGCCGCGCGGCGTTACCCGCAAGGTTGCGGGGCAGGACAGGAATGGCGATACGGCCGGACGAACCCGGGAGCGTGACATCGCAGAGACACTGCGGCAGCAGGCGCTGCCGCAGTTCTGAAGCGGTGGGTGTTTTAGCCTCGGCGACTAAGAATAGTCAGACCCTTGAGCAGATTTAGTGCTTCGTTGAGCTGATAATCGTCTTCAGCCAGGTTCGGTGTATCTTCTTCTGTGGTTGTCTTTTGTTCTTCAGCGTCATCATCTGACTGGCTGCTGAGGTGCCCGGACAGACTCGACTCAGTGATGGGCTCGATACCGGATTCCTCACGCTTGGTGAGCCGCAGGTTGTCAGTGACGATATCCGGGTCGATACCTTCGGCCTGAATGGATCGGCCGGATGGTGTGTAGTACCGGGCAGTTGTCAGTTTTACTGCGCCACCATTAGCAAGGTTCTGAATGGTCTGAACTGATCCCTTGCCAAAAGTCTTGTTACCCATCACAACGCCGCGACCGTGATCCTGCATTGCTCCGGCTACAATTTCAGATGCCGAG
The DNA here is from genome assembly GCA_964389335.1 of uncultured Granulosicoccaceae bacterium. Taxonomy (GTDB): domain Bacteria; phylum Pseudomonadota; class Gammaproteobacteria; order Granulosicoccales; family Granulosicoccaceae. Next base: position 7,721 of record CAYMFQ010000044.1, on the reverse strand, counting down.
GCAGAGCCGCCGTTGACCAGCACTACCAGCGGTGCGCCGTCGAGTACGTCACCCTGTGAGGCGGAGTAACGCAGTCTGGAATCTTTTTCACGTCCGTCGGTGTAGACAATCAGACCTTCGTTCAGAAAGGCGTCTGAAATGCCCACCGCTGCGGATAATACGCCCCCGGGGTTGTTGCGCAGATCAAGCACCAGGCCATCGAGCTTGCCATCGGCGTCGGCTTTCATTTTTTCGATTGCCTTGACCATATCGGCAGTGGTTTTGGTCTGGAAATGAGACACGCGAACATAGCCAAAACCATCTTCCAGAATGCGGTTCCGCACACTGGTAACCTGAATAACCGCGCGCGTAATAGTGACTCGCAGTGGCTTGTCTTCACCGTCGCGCACCACCGTCAGAACAATGTCACTGCCCGGCTTGCCACGCATCAGCTTGACGGCTTCGTTCAGTGACAGGCCTTTGACCGGTTTGTCATCCAGGCGAATGATAAGATCGCCGGTCTGCATACCGGCACGTTGTGCTGGTGTGTCGTCAATAGGTGAGACCACTTTAACAAAGCCATCCTCCATACCAACCTCGATGCCGAGGCCGCCAAACTCACCAGAGGTGCCGATGCGGAGTTCGTTGAATTGTTCAGTGTTGAGATAACTGGAGTGAGGGTCGAGGCCGCTTAACATACCGCGGATGGCATGCTCGAGTAATTCCTCGTCCGTGACTTCCTCGACGTAGTTGCGTTTGATGCGTGCAAATACATCGGAAAAGGTACGCAATTGGTCGAGTGGCAGTACATCACCGGAGCTGTCTCTGGCGCCGACTACCCCCTGACCCATGGTCAGAGAAACACCGAGTACCGCGCCAATAGCGAGAAACGTGAGAGGCTTAGACCGGATTGTCATTTATCGACTCCAAATACCCGAAGCGCGGGTTCATTTTTTATGTAATCTACGCGAATCATCGCTGATCATAGCATCACTGGCGGCCACCTATCACTCCGCTGAACTGATTGCCGTCATCGACAGCCATTCTTCCGGGTTGACAGTCTCTGCATTGCGGCGGATCTCAAAGTATAGCGCTGACGCGTCGTTTCCGACAGATTCGCCGACTGTGCCGATGACCTGGCCCGCGATTACCGTTTGCTGTTCCTCGATAACCAGTAATTCGGCCATTCCGTAGAGTGTCATAAAGTCGGTGTCGTGCTCGATAATCGCAACATTACCCAACCCCTGAATCTCGCCGGCAAAGACAACCTGGCCATCAAATATGGCTTCGATTTCCTGGCCAAGCGGTGCGTTAACAAGGATTCCATCCCATTTGAGTAAGCCCTCGGCCTTTGGTTCAGCGTAACGTCTTAACAGAGTTCCTTCTGTGGGGTCCGGCAAATTTCCCTTAAAACCGGCGAAACTTGTCGAGCGTGCCGGGTTGTCCTGCAACGACTGCCGGCGCTTTACCATGCGATCAACGCGATCCTGCTGGCGGACGATATCAGCTGATATTTTTGAGAACCTTTCCTCAATTGATTGGCGGTCACGTGTCAGTGATTCTTGTTGTTCAGTCAATTTTTCTATGGAAGTGCGGATTGTGTCGTTGCGCGCTGTAGTCGCATCAATATTTGCCTGCAGCTGGCTTTTTTTATCCGTCAATGCAGCAAGTTTTTGCTTCTTTAGATGCATCCTATATTGCCACAACGCCAGTGCCCGGTGTTGTTGCAATGCCGTGTCGTCCGCCAGTGCATCGGCGATGACTCCGGGTATCGGCAGGTTTTCGCCTTGTCGGCGCTGCTCTGCTAGCTCATCCTGACGTTCCTGCAGCTGGCTTTCCAGTCCTTCGAGCTCCTGTGTCAGCAGCTGAATTTCATCTTCCAGAGTCGGGTTGTTAACCGTTGTGGTGGTGGTCTCGGTTTCAACCTCTTTTAAGTTGGTACCCAGCGCATCGAGACGTTCAATCAGTGCGGTGCGACGAGCTTTGGCCGCCCCAATAGTCCGCTCGAGCTTACTGATTGTGGAGTCGTAGTGACCAATTAGCGCGTCGTGACTGAGTGTTACTGCGTGCGTCGAACCAACGCAGGTCAACAGCGCTGATAAGAAGACGTTGCGGATTAGTACGATGCTTTTAGCGCTTGCAAATACAGGGTGTGGTTCAAAGTGCGGCATGGGCAGATGTCAACAGTGCAGGTTGGCGTCGCTTTATTGTTGTTTTTGTTTGTAGTAAAACCGCGCCATCAGGTTCTGCCGTGCAGACACCTGCGCTCGATTGCTCTGACCGACGCTGCCAGACAACGACTACACTTAAAGCGTAGTGGAATATTTTTGGTTTTCCTGAAATTCACGCTGTGCCGGATTACGCTTTCGAATATCTGCGGCTATTGCTTTGAGGTGCATTAGTCGATCCAGGCTATTTCCCTTGCTGTAATCGGGTTGATCCGGGTGCTGCGCAGGCTCGTGGCCATGTAACTGGAATAGGCGGAAACAGGTATTCTGCCGGCCATAATTTCGGCGTAGCGCTGCGGATAAAGTGGCACGCGACGAGCGTTGGCGAAGCCCTCCGGAAATGCCGGTGCACCTCCCCATGCGTACTTATCGCTGGCACCCACGGTGTGCAAAATCTCGTGTGCGATAACAATGTTGTTCTGCGGGTTTTGTTGCTGCAGAGAAAATGCGTGTACGACGCCGATTAATCCCTTCTGCAATCCGACCGAGTGCTGTAACGGCTTATCGTCTTCACCCGCGTGATAGGCCACAAATACTCTGATTCGACGTAAATTTGATTGATCATCCGGAGTGTTGAAAAACACCCAGTGACGAAGTCTCAGGCCCCACCACAATACCGCCAGCATGTTCTGATTTTCAGGCAGCGGCGGCGGCATTGAATCAACGCGATCGCCAAGTGCGATCTGCAGCGGTCTGTCGAGCGCTAATTGGTAGCGCTTTGCTTCGCGTGCAATCCAGGCCTCTATGTCAGCGTAACTGTCATCAGTTAGTGTGTTGATGTAGTTGTGTGTTTGCAGCGAGTCGTCACCGTTGATCGGGTAGACGGTGACTTGTAGGGGTTCGTGCCAGCTTCTAGAGTAGATGGTTTGGTGTGTTGAGAAAGCCAGGATGCCAACCATGCAGCAAAATAATGCCGCTGGTCGTAGAAAGCCAAAACTGAACACTTTCATAACTGCCCCTGTTAATCCCATTGATCGCGAGGCAGGGTAACGGCACTAACCTGAATTTCTTGATCCGACGCAGACTCGTGGCCGCTAAATGTGGCACCGGGTCACACAAAGACGGCGATTAAATAAAGCAGATGAATAATTCAACACCGACAGCAATCCATCGCGCTGACTACCAGCCACCTGGCTACACGATTGAAACCGTGCACCTTGAGTTTGAACTGGATGCCAGTGCAACGCGTGTCCGGTCCGCTATGCAGGTGCGGCGCCGTGGTGCCAGTTCAGACCTGGTATTAAATGGTTCGGATCTGGGCCTCGTTGCCGTGCGGATGGACGGACGCACTCTGTCGGCGAGTGAATACGCGCTCGAGCCTGCGGTTGAACCGGACACTCTTACGATTCACAGCGTGCCGGAACATGCGTGCATCGAGATCGAAACAGACATCAACCCGGCGTCGAATACCGTGCTGGAAGGCCTGTATTTGTCGTCCGGGAACTACTGTACGCAATGTGAGGCCGAGGGCTTTCGGCGCATCACGTGGTATCCGGACAGACCGGATGTGATGGCCCGATTCACCGTAAAAATAACCGCAGATAAAACACACTGTCCGGTGCTGCTTTGCAACGGCAACCAAACGGATAGCGGTGATCTCGAGGACGGTCGTCACTGGGTGCTTTGGGAAGATCCCTGGCCAAAGCCAAGCTATCTGTTTGCATTGGTGGCAGGTGATCTTGCTCATATAAACGAGTCGTTTACCACGGCCTCGGGACGTGTGGTGGATCTGGCTATATACGTTGAACCACACAATATCGACAAGTGTGATCACGCCATGGCATCGCTTCGCAATGCCATGCGATGGGACGAGCAGCGCTTTGGCCTTGAGTATGATCTCGACCGATACATGATCGTCGCGGTTGATGATTTTAATATGGGTGCAATGGAGAACAAGGGCCTCAATGTATTTAACTCCCGCTACGTGCTGGCGAATCAGGCCACGGCTACTGATAGCGACTTTCTCGGTATCGAATCCGTTGTAGCCCACGAGTACTTCCACAACTGGACCGGCAACCGCGTTACCTGCAGAGACTGGTTTCAACTGAGCTTAAAAGAGGGGCTGACTGTTTTTCGCGATCAGGAATTCAGCGCCGATCAGCATTCGAGGGCAGTGAAGCGCATCGAAGATGTGCGCGTGCTGAGAGCGCGTCAGTTCCCCGAAGATGCCGGTCCTATGGCGCATCCGGTAAGGCCTGACTCGTACATCGAAATTAACAACTTCTACACCATGACAATCTATGAAAAAGGTGCCGAAGTTATCCGCATGATGCACACCATTCTGGGGCCGGAACGGTTTCGTGCGGGCATCGATTTGTATTTCGAACGGCATGACGGACAGGCTGTAACCTGTGAAGATTTTGTGCTGTGTATGGAGGCTGCATCGCAGGTTGATCTAAGTCAGTTTCGCCTGTGGTACAGCCAGTCAGGTACGCCACGGCTGGAAGTACATGATCACTACGATGCTGAACAACAACGCTACACACTGACTGTTAAGCAATCGCTGGTGCCGACGCGCGAGCAGCCAAATCCGGCGCCGATGCATATTCCGTTGTCGGTATCGCTGTTGTCGAGAAATGGTCAGCCGTTGCCATTAGCTACTCAACATGCCGCTACAAATGCCACGGCTGACGAGGGTGAAGGGGAGGGCGACGCAGTCAAAGTGCTGCATGTTACTGATGCTGAACAACACATAGTGTTTAACGATATTTCTGCCAGGCCGGTGCCTTCGCTGCTGCGTGGCTTTTCGGCGCCGGTAATTCTTAGCTACACCTACGGCCTGGAAGATCTGGCGTTTCTACTGACTCATGAAACGGACTCGTTTAATCGATGGGAGGCAGGGCAGCGGCTGTTAACCCGGGTAATCGAAAACGCTGATGACACACACCTTATACCAGCGATAGACGCGCTCGGTAACGTGCTGGTCGACAGCAATATCGACAGTGCCTACCGAGCGGAGTTGTTGCGTTTGCCAACCATTGAGGCTATTGCCGAGCATCATGAGGTCTTCGATGTCGACCGGCTAGATGCTTCCAGACAAGCTGTCCAGCGGCGTATCGCATTGGCACTGGAAGAAAAATTTGCGGCGTGGACGGACAACGACAGCGCGTTCGCGGTGGACACAGCCTCGATCGGTCGCCGCACGCTCGCCAACGTCGCGCTGGATTACCTCGCTCGCCTTGATGACTGGCTGCCGCACCTGCGTCTGCGGTTCGAACAGGCAGACAACATGACTGATCAGCTTGCATCACTGCGGTTGCTGCTCGATTTTGATCGGGATTCAGGCGATGAGTATCTGCAGGCGTTCTACCGGCGCTGGCGCGACCAAAAGCTGGTTATCGACAAATGGTTTTCAATACAGGCGACAGCGAGAATGCCTGATGTCACTGCACGCGTTGAGGCGTTACTGGCACACGATGAATTCAACCTCCGTAACCCCAATCGGGTGAGGTCGCTGCTTGGCGCATTCAGCGTCGGCAACCCGGTTGCGTTTCATCACGTCGATGGGCGCGGATATCGTCTACTGGCCAGGCAAATTGTTCAACTTGATGACATTAATCCTCAAGTTGCGGCGCGGCTGACCGAACCACTGACGCGCTGGTACCGTATGAACACTGAAAGACAGCAGCAAATGAAGTTGAGTTTACAACTAATAGCTGGCAAAAAGTCGCTATCTAAAGACGTTTTCGAGGTAGTAAACCGAGCGCTGGATCGCTAAACTGCTTTGGGAAACTATGTAAATGACCTAATAAGGTGATTGCGTTTTTTGGTTTTCTGTAATCGTTGTTCGAAAAATTCCTTGGAAAACGCTTACAAAGGTTGACAAAGTGCTTAATCCGAGCGACATTTCTGTATAGTTTTGTAAGAATTTTCCTACAAAATTTCTGTAACCGGGGAACGACTTGGCCTGTATTGAGTTTATCCGGCTGATACACACAGTACGCACATGATGCTTTACAACAATTGGAGTGTTTGCTTCACAGTGCTGTGATCAATACATTCACATAACATAGCAAGATGAAACTATTGTAATTAAAACAATAGCTTTCTAGAGATTTAGAAAAATATGGATAAATCAATAGGCACGGTCAAATGGTTTGACAATGCAAAAGGGTACGGGTTCATCGTAAACGACGCGGGAGAGGATGTGTTTGTCCACTACCGGTCAATCATTGGTGAAGGTTATAAAACACTCTCTGAAGGACAGCAGGTGGAGTATATTCAGACGAAAAGTGACAAAGGATGGCAGGCAGCAGAAGTCTCTCGTATGGAGTAATCTGCTGTTGAGCGAGCCCCGGAGGCAACCTTGCCTGCCGGGCGGCTCACAGTGTTAACCCCTCGCTTTTTTGTTTGTATTCCCACAGTTCCACTTAGCAAGTTCCCTCGAAACGCATCCCCGGTCCGCGTTTACATTTTGCAGTTACCCGCCACCAAATGCTGTGCTTGAAATCGGTGGCAATGGCACGTCAGCTCCGATAGCATTTGCGCCGTCAATTTTCTATCATCTCCAGTCGCAGGCGATGTTGTGATCGACTCGCCGGTCCGCATTTGTACCATTTATCCAGGCTGCCCATGCCAGACACGCTAACGTTCAACACAACCGCCCAGGTTCGTATCTCAGCAAGTTCGTTTGGTGACCCGAATAATAAACCGGTGCTGTTGCTGCACGGCGCGGGACAGACACGTCACGCCTGGCATGCGGCGGCAACTGCGCTGGCCGACAATGGCTGGCGTGCTGTTTCACTGGATGCGCGCGGCCACGGTGACAGTTCCTGGTGCCCGGATGGAGACTACTCGATTGAGCAATTCATACACGATTTGAAATTTGTTGTGGACGCGATGGCGCAACAGAGTGGACAGCGTCCTGCAGTGGTTGGTGCATCACTGGGCGGCATCACCGCGTTGCTGGCGCAGGGGGAATCGTCACAGGCATTGTTCAGTGCACTTGTGCTGGTTGATATTACGCCACGCATCGATGAAGGTGGCGTAGCCAAAATTCTCGGCTTTATGCGCCGACATCAGGACGGATTTGCGACGCTGCAGGACGCCGCGGATGCGGTTGCGCAATATCAGTCACATCGGTCGCGCGCGAATAAATCCGTCGATGGGTTGCGCAAGAATCTGCGCCTTGTGGACGGTAGGTATTACTGGCACTGGGATCCAAAACTGCTCAACCACGTTAGTCGACTGGATGTGGAAGCGGTTGAGCGTCAGCGCGAGGCGGCAAAAAAATTGTCTTTGCCGGTGCTACTGGTGCACGGCCAGATGAGTGAAATCGTCAACGACGAGACCGCCCGTGAGTTTTTACAGCTCGTTCCGCACGCCAGTTATGCCAATGTTTCCAATGCCGCGCACATGGTTGCCGGAGATAACAACGATCTGTTTGCGTCGGCGGTCAGCGAATTCCTGCAAAACGCGCTCGACTGACTATTCGGGATTTTAAGCTACACGTGCAATCAGGGCGCGCCTAGGCAGCCCCGCAGCACTTCTTGAATTTTTTACCACTGCCGCAGT
>CAYMFQ010000043.1:17704-32960 GCA_964389335.1 uncultured Granulosicoccaceae bacterium | reverse complement strand
GTCAGACGCGCGCTGCACGCGGTCATTCACCTGACTGATTTTGCTCGGGTTAGTTCAGCAGCCTGATATTGGCTGGGTTCCGCGGGCGAATTCGGGTGCTTTGACGTGATACTCATTTCAGTTGATATGGCAATCTTGTGGCGCGGATGTTGCCGGATGTTTGTGATGAAAACCGATCTGCGATTAAGCCTGGCGTTCGCCCATTGTGTGGGCCGATTTATTACTAACAGTACTAACCGGCTGGCCATGCAATCGTTTATAGATTGGCAAAAGACGATTGGCATAACAAAAGCAAACGGACGTGCGATATGCAACTAAACTGGCTGGTTGTTATTCCATATGGAAATGGACTACGTGCGCATGGATGCCGCTCAGTGCCGCTTTGGTGGGCGGGGTGACTATACGCGCATAATCACCTGTCGATACTCGATAAAGATGGTCGTCGCGTGTGTCATGGAGAACACATCTTTTATTAAGTGTGCACCGCGTGCATCAACAGGTAATGTGCGGGCGTTGGATTGATTCGATGATCTTCCGCAACCTGCTTATCTATTGTTCCTTATGTTTACGTGGTCGCACGTGTGAAGAAGCGTAGACGCGTTGACGCCACTGCGCGACGTAAGCAACCCGCCGTCGCTCCTGTTGTGGAGATGCTGGAACAGCGTATGTTGTTTTCAGCTGATCTGCTGCCGGGTCTGCACGTTTCCGACACAGATTCGACGTTCACTGATGACTCACTGGCTGGCCTGGTCACAGACGGTCTGACAAATGATCCGGCACCAGCGCGCCCCGTCGAAGTAATTTTTGTTGATGCAGCGGTCGATAACGCCGATGCCCTGATTGGTGGCATACGCGATAGCACCGATGCCACGCAGTATATAACCGTCACGCTTGAGCCGGATATCAACGGCGTAGAGTACATTGCCGATGTATTGGGCGGAATGCATTCAGTTGATGCGGTACATATCCTGTCGCACGGCGATGGTACCGGATTAACCCTTGGTGGTGAGCAACTCAATCTGACTACCGCGCCGCAACTGACTGACCAGTTGACGCGCTGGGGTAACTCACTGGATAGTGATGCCGATCTGTTAATTTACGGCTGCAACCTCGCTGGTACAACCGTAGGCAGAACGCTGCTTGAGTTGATTGCTGCAACTTGTGATTGTGATGTGGCAGCCAGTGATGATCTAACCGGTCACGCAGCGCTCGGTGCAGACTGGGATCTGGAATACAACACAGGTGATGTCAGTACGCCGGTTGTGTTGTCGGATGCAGTGCAGCGCTCGTGGCACAGCACGCTGGATACAACCACCGGTCTGGTTGGACACTATGCGTTTGACAGTACTGGTGCAACGACAGATTCCGCGGGCAATCAGAACCTGGTTGTCAGCAGTGGTAATGCCATTGGCGATGCCGACTCAGCGGTTGGGGATCAATCCGTTTCGTTTAATGCAGATACCGGTGGCAACGGTGTACTTGAGGCAGCCGATAACGCCGCACAGGATTTTGGCACAGGCGATTTTACCATTGCCTTCTGGTACCAGCAGTCCGGTAATCCATCAAGCGATGCGCGACTACTTGGTGACTACAGCGGCAGCGGCACCGGGTTTGCCATTCGAGCCACGTCCGGCGGATCACTTGAGTTTGAACTTGAAGGTGCGTCCGGATCCACCACCAGTTCCATAAGTGGTACATTTGACGGCACCTGGCAGCATGTGGCTGTCACTTTCAACAGTGTTGCTAACACCTATCAATGGCATGTGAACGGCACTGCGACGGGCTCCGGCGGTTCGTTCAATGGCGGTAACATCAACACCAGTAACCCGTTTCGTATGGGCGCGGTTGACAACTCCGGTGGAGACTACGACGGGCAACTTGATGATGTCAGGCTCTATACCAGAGCACTTGAAAGCAGCGATGTTGCAGAGCTATACGGTCTCGGTGGCGACATTACCAGCAACCTGATTGCGCACTACGAGTATGAAGACGGCAGTGGCACGACCGCCACTGACACGATTGGCAATCACGATGCGAGTCTGGCTAACAGTCCGGTATTTACCACTGACGGGCTGGTCGCCGATGCAATTAACCTGACGCCCGATAGTGGTGGCACCTCTACCGCCACCATCACCAATCACAGTGACTTTGACTTCGGTAGTAATGATTACTCCGTAGCATTCTGGTTTAACACCGACAGCCTGGCGCTGCAATCGCTGGTGTCCCATCGACTTGGCGACGGCCAGGCTATTTCACTGACTTCTGCCGGACAGTTGCACTGGGTTATCGATGGCACCAACAGTCTGGAGAGTATTGTACTGGGCGGTATATCTGCGGACACCTGGTATCACGTTACCGCGATACGCTCAGGCGATACGTTCACGCTGGAAGCATGGGACGGCACTAACACATCCAGCACCTCGTCGACCGGTGCTGTCGGCAGCATCTCAACCAGTACCAATGTCGTCATTGGCGGTAGCTCCGACTTTGACGGACGCATAGACGATCTCAGGTTCTACAAAGGCAGGGCACTGGACAGTCTGGATATCAGTGCGTTGCGCGCACTGGGGGCGGATGTTTCATCAGACCTGTTCGCACACTACGAGTTTGAAGAAAACGGTGGTGCCACCGCACTTGATAGCACACCCAACAACAACGATGGTACCTGGACAAACGCACCGGCGTGGAGCAGTGCCAGTGCGGTGGGTGACTACTCTATGGACTTTGCCGGCGACACTGCGGGAAGTCAGGCGTTTGTTAATGTGCCGGACGATGCATCGATTGATGTCGATGCCGACTTCGCTTTTTCTTTCTGGTACAACTCCAGTACTGCTCCATCCGGCAGTGAATCAATTATTCATCAGTATTCGGTGGGTGATGGATTGTTTATCTATCACACAGCTGCTGGTAATCTGCAGTTTCTGGTAGATGGTTCTCTCGCTGTCAGTAATGTCGGTGCTACGGGCGGATATGTAACCGACGGTGACTGGCATCATGTGGTTGCGCAGCGACGTGGCGACACGTTTGAACTGTATGTGGATGGTGCACTGGCTAACTCAGGCACAACGGCCGTGGGCACCGTCACATCGACGGAGCCGTTGTTGATTGGCGGAACCAGCAGCGGCGGTGATGACTACGAGGGCTTGCTGGATGATATTCGAGGCTACGCACGCGCGCTCGACTCTGCTGACATTGCCGCGTTATACGCACTCGGCGGCGGCGCAGGCACATACGGGGACCCGAGCGGCAGTGACAACAGTAACGAGTGGATAAGCAACGTAACCTATGCGGGTATCAATAACACCACCGGGCAGGATACCAACGCTTACGGTGACTACACCGCGCAAAACGCCACAGTGACCATCGGTGATATCAACAGCTTGTCTGTCACCATGGAGGAAGACAACGATAACTCTATCAGCGCCTGGATCGACTGGAATCAGGACGGTGACTTCAACGACGCCGGTGAAACCTATGTGATCGTATCCGGCGCGAGCAACAATGGTCCACACTCAACCAATATCACCACACCGGGTACAGCCGTAGTTGGCACAACCACGATGCGAATCGGCATGGCCTGGGGTGGACCGCCATCGTCGGGCGGTGGGCAATCCTATGGCGAGTGGGAAGACTACTCAGTGACTGTGCAGGCTGCCAGTCAGACCTTTACCGTCGTTAACACTAACGACAGTGGTGCAGGTTCGCTGCGACAGGCCATTATCGATGCGAATGCCAGTGCCGGTGCCGATACCATTGAATTTAATATTACCGGCAGCGGTACACAGATTATCAACCTGAGTTCGGCGCTCGACACCATCACCGAACAGGTCTTTATCGATGCGACCACGCAAACCGGGTGGGTGGCAGGCAGTTTCCTGCCGGTTGTTATCGATGGTAACAACGGTGCGTTTGACGGGCTAACGATTGGGCCCGACGGAGACAGTACCGAGGCACGTGGACTGGTTGTTCGAGATATGTCCTCTGCGATCTATGTCGATAGCGGCGCTGACAACGTCACCATAGCCGGGAACTTTCTCGGTGGATTTGATTCCAGTGGTGCTTATGTATCCGGTGAAGAAACCTCGTCGACGATTGTGGCAAGCTACGGCGACAACACGACCATCGGTGGTACGACAACAGCTGATCGCAATGTTGTGGCCGGTGGGGAAAACGGTATTGTCATCGATGCGTCTGCCGGATCTGACATCGCTGGTAACTATATCGGAACCGACGCAACCGGCAATACAGTAGTCGATATCACGTTCGATGGTGTGCGGCTTCAGAATGGCGTAACCGGTACGACGATAGGCGGCAGTACAGCGGCCCACGGAAATGTTATCGCGTCAAACGGTGCCCAGAGTGTGCAGATTGACAGCGAATCTTCTGATGGCAACACCGTACAAAACAATCAGATCGGGGTATCAGCCAGCGGCCTGTTAAACCTCGGCACGGGGGCTGACGGCATTCTGTTAACCGGCGGTGCCGATAACACTAATATCCTCGACAATATCATTGCCGGTTCCGGTGTGAATGGCGTGCAGGTCTTCGGCAATTCGTCTGGAACCGTAATTCAGGGCAACACCATTGGAACCGATGCGACACTGAGCAACGACTGGGGAACCTTATACCACGCCATTAATCTTGATAACGGAGCAAGTAACACAACCATCGGTGGTATCGGTGCCGGACAGGGCAATGTCATTGCCAACGTTCAAACCAGCCTCTTCGATGGTATACGTATCTCCGCCACAGCTGGCGTAGGCAATACGATACGTGGCAACTCCATCTATAACAGTGGTGGAGACGGCGGTCTGGGTATAGATATCGCCGCCGCTGATGCGAATCTGAACGATGCCGGTGATACTGATACCGGAGCTAACAACCAACAGAACTGGGCGCGAATTAACGCTGTATCAGCCAATGTGTCAGACGAGCTGGTTTACGATATCGACACGACGACACTGGCGTCCGGAACCTACACCATTGATTTTTACGCCAGTACTGCGTTAGATGGCGGGCAGGTCGAAGGTAGCCGCTATGTTGGATCCTTGAGTGGTGTTAGTGATGCAAACGCCTCGTTAACCGGTACGCTGACTGGTACCACAATCGCATCGAACGAATACATCACGCTGGTTACCACCGATGCGTCCGGTAACTCGTCAGAATTCTCCAACTATGCGGCGGTAACGCAGGAGACAGTTACCGTCGATACGACCAATGATGTGAGCGACGGTGATACCGCAAGTGTCGCGGCGTTGCTGGCAGACAAGGGCGCGGACGGGTTTATCTCACTGAGGGAAGCCATTGAAGTCTCCAACACTCAGGCGGGTGCACAGACTATTGAGTTCAGTATTGCCGGCAGCGGCACTCAGGTTATAACACTGTCGTCGTTGCTGCCGCAGATCACCGACGCGGTGACCATTGACGGTACCACTCAGAGTGGCTGGGTCGAACAATCGTTCCTGCCTGTCGTTGTTGACGCAGAGGCGTTGGGCACCGGATTGGATCTGCAGACGGGCTCTGATGGCAGTGAGGTCCGCGGGCTTGTCATTCGTGATGTGGGAACCGCACTGTTTGTGCAGTCCGACAATCATCTGATTGCAGGCAACTGGTTTGGTCAGTTTAACAGTGACGGCAGTGATTCGGGAGTTGCTGAGGCGGTCACTGGCTACGGCATCACGACATGGAATAACGCCGCCAATACGACGGTTGGTGGTACCACGGCCGCCGATCGCAATGTATTCGTGACTGAGAACGGACAGGGAATTTATCTGTATCAATCGGATGGCTGGAGCATTTCCGGTAACTACTTTGGAACCGACATTACCGGTAACGCGGTGCTTGCCAGTACCACAAACGCGGGGGATGGTATTTATACCTCAAACTCTGCCGAACTGAACACCATCGGTGGTGCCACCAACGATCACCGAAATATTTTTGGTGGACTTGATGACGCGATCCGTTTCGACGATTACGCGGCGCAACCCAACTATGTGTACAAAAACTGGATTGGACTTGGTGCAGACGGAACAACCGTTGTTGGCAATTCAAACACTGGCGTAAGCCTTAACGACACCCATCTGGTACAAGTGGGCGGCGTTAATCTGGGTAACGTTATTGTTGGCAGTGGCTGGTCTGGAATCTATACCTGGGACAACGACAACGTAATCATTCAGGGTAACTATATTGGCCAGGACGAAACAGGGTCGGTTACCGCGGGCAATGGCAGTTATGGAATCTACGTTGACAACAACACTAACAACATAACCATTGGTGGCATTTCTGCAGGTGAAGGCAACGTCATTACCGCCAGCGGACTCGATGGCATAGAGCTATCGGGGTCAACCACGACTCAGACCACATCGATCCGCGGTAACAGCATCTTCGACAACAATGGTCTGGGTATTGACATCAATGCGGATGGTCGCTCAGCAAACGACGTTGGTGACATCGACACAGGTGCGAACGATCTGCAAAACTGGGCCGTGCTCAGGTCGGCACAGATCGCGGACGATAGCACGTTCAGCTACGACCTCGACACGACCACCCTCGCGAACGGCACTTACACCATCGACTTCTATGCCAGCACCGACCGTGATGGTGAGCAGGTTGAAGGACAGCGTTATCTTGGCACGCTAACGGGAGTCGATGACGCCAATAGCTCACTGACAGGGACGCTACCGGGCATTACTCTAGCCGTCGGCGAATACGTCACACTGATCACCACCGATGCCAGTGGCAACAGCAGCGAGTTCTCCAACTACGCCGTTGCTACTGACAGTGACGCCGGCGGTGCGACGCCGAGTGATCTGCAAACAACGGCGACCGCCCAGGGTGGTTTGAGCCTCAACCACGACGGTGGCAACGATGCTAATCTGGTTGTTGAAAGCGATGGGTCGGCAACGGGGATTGGAGGCGTTCTCGGGGGCCTGAATACGTTCACAGTCGAATTGGACTTTGCCTTTTCAGACAATAATCGCCAGACATTGTTGTCGTATGCTGCCGTCGAACCTGAGGGGAACGATTTCTTTATTCGAGTCGGTGAGAGCACGGGGCTGGAATACATCGAAGTCGTGATGAACGGGACGTCGAATCAGATTTTGGCGCTGGCGCCTGGCTTGCGTGACGGTGAACGTCACCATGTTGCCTTCACGTGGGATGATAGCGGCGGAACGGGTGCGTGGTCTTTATACACCGATGGCGCTCACCTTCAGTCCGGAACCGGATTTGCGGTCGGTGAAACCCTCGCTGGCAATGCCAACACCGGCACGCTGATGTTCGGGCAGGAGCAAGACGTTCTCAACGGCGGCTTCCACGTCAACGATACTTTTCGTGGCACCTACTACGAAGCCCGTTTCTTCGACGATGTACGCACCGCCGCGGAACTCGCGGCCAGTTATCGCAGCGATCTGCCATTTGATGAGCCGAACATGATCGCGAACTGGCAATTCAGCCAACTGTCCACCGACGGTTATGTACCTGAAACAGTAAACGCAAACAACCTGCAGCTCCGGGAAGTATCCGCATCGGGCTTCACTGCCAGTGAGGCGGAGCTGACCTTCTCGGTAAATGAAAACGCTGTCGATGGAACGATCATCGGGTCGGTCAGCGGTATTGACCCCGAGCGTGATGCACTGATTGCATCACTCCTGGCTGCCGATCCCGAGCTGGTTTACGACGCTGAGGCCAACAAGTTCTACAAGTATATCGACGGTGCCGTTAATCGCGTAACCGCTGATACTACCGCCTCTTCCACACTGCTTAATGGAGTCGGCGGCCGTTTGCCAATCATCACTTCAGCGCACGAGAACGATATCGTTGCGCAGTTTGTGGGCAGTTATGGCGTGTGGCTGGGCGGTTCGGACGCTGCTGTCGCTGATGAGTGGCGTTGGGATGACGGGACGCTGTTCTATCGTGGCGGAGTCGACGGTACCAACATTGACAATGCCTACGTCAACTTTCAGGCTGCGGAACCCAACGGCGGTACCAACACCTCGTTAATCTATCTGTCGATGCAAGGCGGAGGGCTTTGGAAAGATAGCTCGTCATCACTGATCAACACAGCAACGGTTATCGAGTGGAATGCGGACGCGGTCCTCGATAACGCGGGGAGCAATGGCGAACAACCACTGGACTACACGATCCAGTCGCAGACTGTAAGCGGCGCATTCGGTATAGACACAAGCACGGGAGAGATCTCGGTGCTGGATGGATCAAAGCTGAACTTTGAGACGGATGCGCTGCACACAATTTCTGTTCGCATCACCGACGTCGATAACAACACGTACGACGAATCATTCACGATCTCGCTGAATAATCTGGTCGAGGACAACAACCCGCCTACCGATCTGTCGGATGGTATCGAGCTCAACAACAGCGACCAAAATGCGGCGTATCTGGTTGCCCGTGACGGCGGCGGCATCATCGGCGGGTTAGACAAATTTACGTTTGAATCCAGTTTTGCCATCAGTGAGTCTAACGCCTACAACCCATTGCTAAGCTACGCCGTTGGTGCGAACGACAATATTCTGTATATCGATTTTGAATCGAGCGGCACGCTGCGAGTCATTATCGATGGCACCATTCGACTGTTAAACGGTGCAAACTACAACAGCCTGCTGGCAGATGGTCAGCAACACCGTTTTAGTTTCTCGTGGGATAACACCAACGGAGACTTTGCCGTTTATGTCGACGGTGAGCTAATCGAGTCCGGCTCCGGTCTTGAGGCAGGTACCACAATCTCAGGCTCGGCAGGCAATGGCACACTGCTATTCGGTATGGACCAGGATGTTGAGGGCGGCGGGTTTACGCCGGATCAGGCTTTTCTCGGCACCTTGTATGATGTGCGTCTGTGGAACACTGTGCGCAGTGCAGCAGAATTTGCACTCAACCACCAGCACAAGTTTGATGACGCCAGCTTTCCGGCCGGGCTCATCGCGAACTGGCAAATGCAATTCAACGGTGGCCAGGAAGTCAGCGACATAGTCAGCGAAAGCAGCACGCCGAACCGATTGAGCGTGGGCTACGCATCTGTTCAGCTTACGTCATGGTCAAACCAAACCGGTGGAGCGACAGCCAGCGGTGCAACCATTACGCTGGACAGCGCCACTGCGCCGAGTTCTTACTCTTCACAGGTTAACTCGGCGCTGTTTTCTGAACTGGGCTTTACCGATAACTACAGTGTGTCTTTTACGCTGGATGACGTTCAACCGTATAACTTTATGATTGGACTGGGTCTGGTCGACAGCGGGCCAGGCAACACCGATATCGATCATTCGTTTTACTTCCACAATAGCGGTAGTCTGTTTGTTGAAGGTGGAGGTGTTTCCACCGGTGTTACACCAGTGGCCGGTGATGAGTTCTCGCTTTACATTAACGGAACCACGCTCCAGTACAAACACAACGGCACAACCATTCACACCGTTTCTATCAGTGCCAACTCCGACTGGTATCTGGATACATCGTTTACCAACCAGGGTGATGTATCTCTGAGCAACATTCGCCTGTATCAAGGCAGTACTGAGGTTGCCGGGTTTACCTCGGGCACACCCGTTGGTGATCTGCACATTAACGAAAACGCCGGTAACGGCAACAGTGTCGGCTATGTCACAGCCGCTGATCAGGACTCGCCGCAGGATGTCGTCAGCGACGGACGGTTTTTGAATGCCACGCCAACAACAACACAGTACGGTGTCACCGGATCGTTTGGCGACTGGACGGTAACAACCGCGTCGATCGATCTGTTTTCCACGACTGACTGGCAATCTCCACTGGGTGGTCGCGTGGTGAACCTGGACGGCACGGCACCGGGTGCAATTGAACAGACTTTTGCAACCACCGCTGGCCAGCAGTACAGCGTGATCTTCGCGATGACCGGTGATTTTTCGGGCGGAGAGGCAGTGAAGAATCTTCGCGTAAGTGCAGCAGGCGTTAGCGAGGACTTTACCGCCAAGCAAACGTCTAACTGGTCGTGGGGTGAGACGAACGCATTTGAGAATCGATCATTCACATTCACCGCTGATGCAGGCATGACCACGCTTCGACTCGAGTCACTGGAAGGTGCTGCCAGCACCTACGGGCCCTATATCAGTGACATTCAGGTCATCGAGATTCCGCAGGCGGTCAGCACGATTCTGCTCGATGACGCGACCTTGTCCTACAATGCGGCAACGGGAAAGTTTTATCGTTTTGTCAACACAAGCACAAACTTTGATGCGGCACTGAGTGCTGCAACTGGTGCGTCGATCAACGGTGTCAGCGGACAACTGGTCACCATTCGCTCCAGTTACGAAAACGACTTAATCCGCCAGCATGCGCTGAACTCCGGTAACGATATCTGGCTGGGCAGCCACGACACCAACAACGATGGAAAATGGAACTGGCTGGAAGGCAACAGTGAATCGTTTGATCAGTTCTGGACCGGTGGCAACACGGGTTCGTCCGCCAACGGGTTCTTTGCACCGTTGTTCGGCCAGTCTGAATCGGCAGGTGAAGACTATCTTCGCTTGAATACCGATGGCACCTGGGCTGATGACACTGAGGGCAGCAACAACGCCTACGTCATTGAGTGGGATGCAAACCAGGTGCTGTCCGGTTTCACCTATGAGTTCGCAGCAGCCGGTGATGCAGGCGGACGCTTTGCGATTGACAGCAGCACCGGTGAAATCACGGTTGCCGACGCGTCGTTACTCGATCACGAGGCAGCCGACACGCACTCGGTAACGGTTGAGGCAACTGACGCCACCGGCAACACCTATAGTGAAGCCATTACGGTTACTGTGGATGATGGCTTCGAGCTTGAGCAGACGGTGCCGACATCGCTGTCAGTGGTGGAAGATACGTCACTGACCTTTACCGGTGTAGATGCCATTACCGTCAGTGACGGGCTCGATTCTGCGGATTCTCGCTTACAGGTATATATCTCAACCGGGTTCAACGGCACTCTGACGCTTGCACAGACTACCGGATTGACGATTGGTGGTGGCAGTGACGGCGGTACTTTTATGACGATTCAGGGGACTGAATCCGACATTAACGCCGCGTTCGATGGTATGACGTATACACCGGCCAGCGGTTACACGGGTGCTGTCACAGTGACCGTGACGACATCGCTCGGTGCTGACTTACAAGGCCGTTATGAGTTCTCGGGCAACGCCAACGATACCAGCCTCGGGTTAACGCAACACGGCACATTCATCGGTGGTGCAACCACAACAACAGACGGTACGCGTGGCGAAGTACTGCAACTCGATGCAGCCGGAGAACACGTTGAGATCAACAGCCGCTTCAGTGAACCCGCTGATGTCACACTGGCAGCGTGGGTGAATCTGGATGCTTCCCGTGATAACGCCGAGGTTATCAGTATCGGCAACAATATCGCCTTACGGGCCGACGACCCGGCCAACGGACTTGCACTCGCATACTATCAGGGTGGTACGTGGAATTTTCTAGCCGCGCCGCAGGTTAACCTTGATGGCACAGGCTGGCGTCATGTTGCCGCGGTTTTTAATGACAGCGCGGACCGTATTGAATTGTATGTCGACGGTGAACGCGTGGCGCTGGTCAACACCACAGACAGTATTAACTGGACGCTCGATGGTAACACCAGTTCCAACACTGTTATCGGTGCACACGGCAACAGTTCCGGCGCGTTCGATTTTCAGGGCCTGATAGACGACGCACGAATATACAACCGCGCTCTGTCCGCAGGAGAAGTGCAGGCACTGGCGGCGGATGCGTTGTCTGTCAGCAATACGATTCCGGTGTCTGTAACGGCGGGTAACGATGCGCCGACATTTGGCAGCCCTGTAACAACCCTTGACGACAGCCCGACGTTTATCGAAAACGGCAGCCCGGTGCGGCTGGATACGGATGTACAGATCTTCGATGAAGAACTGAGTGCACTCGACGACTTTGGCGGCGCTACGTTAACCATAGCCCGCAACGGTGGTGCAAACACGGACGATCAGTTCAGCGCTGAAAACAATATGGCGTTTAATGCCGGTAGCGTTGAACTTTCTTCAGTTGCTGTTGGCACTTACACCAACACCGGCGGCAGCCTGAGTATCACTTTTAATGCAGGCGCCACCAATGCTCAGGTTAATGAGGTAATGCAGTCTATTGCCTACGAAAACCTGAATGACGGACCACCCGCCACTGTGCAGCTGGACTGGACGTTTGATGATGGCAATACAGGCAGTCAGGGCGCAGGCGGGGCACTGACGGCGAGTGGACAGATTGATGTCAACATCACTGCGGTCAGTAACGATTCAATAACCGATGCTCACTATACGCAATATGTGGGTGGCAGCGAATTTATCGTCAACACAGAGACATCGGGCAATCAGGATAGCGAAGCCGTTGCCGCACTTGCGGACGGTGGCTTTGTTGTTGTGTGGGAATCGTTCGGTCAGGACGGTGATGACGAGGGAATATACTTTCAGCGTTATGACGCCGCGGGCAATGCCACTGGCCTGGAAACACCGGTCAACATAACAACCGGTGATGCGCAGGCCGACCCTCAGGTCACGGCACTGGCAAGTGGTGGCTTTGTCGTCACGTGGGAGTCAGAAGGGCAGGATACCAGCAGCAACGGTGTATTTGCGAGAGTATTCGATGCTGATGGTGCGGCTGTAACGGTTGAGATTCCAGTTAACTCCTATGTGACCGGCAACCAGGACAGTCCACATATAGCAGCGCTCACTGGTGGCGGTTTTGTTGTGGTATGGGAGGACTCCGGACAGGATGGCAGTGGCAATGGCATCTACTTTCAGCGCATCAGTGAGACCGGTGTTCTTCAGGGTACCGAGACTCGTGCCAATGTTACTACAACATCTGACCAGAGCAATCCAGGTATCACCGCAACCAGTGACGGCGGTTTTGTCATCGTATGGCAGGATGATTCAACCGGCAGCACAGAAGTCATTGCACGTCGATTCGATTCAGCCGGCACGGCCGCTGGTGGCGAGATTGCGGTAAACACCACAACGGCTGACAGTCAGGATGACCCGGTCGTTGC
Organism: uncultured Granulosicoccaceae bacterium; assembly: GCA_964389335.1. Taxonomy (GTDB): domain Bacteria; phylum Pseudomonadota; class Gammaproteobacteria; order Granulosicoccales; family Granulosicoccaceae. The sequence continues at coordinate 19,942 of CAYMFQ010000043.1, read as the reverse complement.
GGCGCTGGCAGGTGGTGGTTTCGTGGTGGCCTGGGAGTCAGCTGGTCAGGACGGTGACGAGAACGGTATCTACGCACAGCTGTTCAACGCAGCCGGCGGAACTGTTGGTAGCGAGTTTCTGGTCAACACGACGACCATTGATGACCAGCAAGACCACAAAGTAGACGCACTGGCAGACGGCGGGTTCCTCGTTACGTGGGAAGCGAACGGCGCACTGGACGGAGATGGAGCCGGTGTCTTTGCGCAGCGTTACGATGCGTCGGCCAACAAGATCAATGGCGAGTTTCAGGTCAATATCACAACAGCCGGTAGCCAGTCGAATCCTGAGCTGGCCCTGCTAAATGATGGCCGTCTGGTAGTGGTATGGGATGCAGCAGGGCAGGATGGCGGTGGTGACGCCGTGGTTGGTCGTATTTTCGTACCGGCGCTGAATGAGAACTCACCTGTCGGTACCGTCGCAGCAGTGCTGTCTCAGGTTGTCGATCCGGACAGCGGCGATGTCTACACCTATTCGCTCACCGACGATGCAGGCGGTGCGTTTGACATCCAAAGCGATGGCACGGTCGTGGTACTCGATCCGAGTCTGATCGACTTTGAAACTTCGTCTCCTATGACAGTGACGGTCCGTATCAACGATCCGGTCACAGGATTCCATGATGAAAATGTCACCATAAATCTGAACAATTTAGCCGAAGCGGAGCATACGGCACCGGCCTCACAATCGATCAACGAAGACACTTCATTCACCTTCACGGGTGTTAACGCAATAACTGTCACAGATACGCTATCAACGACAGATGCGTTAATGCGGGTGACTTTGTCCGTAAATGATGGCGTGCTGAATCTGTCGCAGACAACCGGCTTGACGTTTATCGAAGGCACCAATGGTTCTGCCAGCTTCGTCATTGATGGTACCGAGTCAGACATCAACGCGGCACTCGACGGAATGACGTTTGCGCCTGACGCTGACTTCAGTGGCAGCGTCAGTCTGAGTGTCCATTCCGCTTTGGCGGCTGATCTTGAAGGACACTACACGTTCGAAGGCGGTAGTGCGAATAATCAGGTCGCCGGAGTCGCCAACAACGGCACACTGAACGGCAATGCAACGACAATAACCGATGTTGATCGTGGCGAAGTGCTAAGCCTCGATGGGGATGATGACTTTGTTCAAATTACCGGACTGCTCGGTGGGCCTGCCAATGTCACCTTGTCCGGATGGATCAATGCGACGGGTCTCGATACTTTTGGCGGTGTGTTCCTCTCGATGGGAGAGTCCCCGGCTCTCTATATGAATGGGTCGGGACAACTGGAGGCGTACTACGAATCCGGTGGAACCAACAATATCTTTACCGGCGATGAAAATCTTGTTGGATCCGGCTGGCGTCATGTCGCGCTGACCATCGACGACGCGACAAGAGACATGTCGGTCTACCTCGATGGACAATTGGTTAGCTCGATCACTGGCAACGGACCCATCGAATACGATAACAGCCCCGACACGTACATCGGTCGAGCCGGTGATGGACTGGGAGACTTTGATTTCATTGGCCAGATCGACGACGCTCGAGTCTATTCCCGAGCTTTATCTGCGGATGAAATCGCGGCCCTTGCAACCGATCAAGCCGAGGTCACCGATAGCGTTGCGATCACAGTAGATCCGATGAACGACGCCCCGGTGTTTGCCTCTGACGATGGAGTTGTGGAAACTGACGTCACCGGCGGCACTGACGAAGCCACTCAGGTATTGGTGCAGTCCGATGGCAAGATCATTGTCGTTGGAGACAATAACGCCTCAGGCACCGGTATCGCACTGGCGCGTTACAACACCGACGGCACGCTGGACAGCAGCTTTGGCAGCGCCGGACTGGTATCGACCGATGCACAGCCTGGTGTTGAATTTGGCGATGCCGCAACGTTGCAGGCTGACGGTAAAATAGTTGTTGTTGGTGGTAGCTCAAATGGTGGTAACTATGGCGCCACTATTTATCGATACAACACGGATGGATCTCTCGATGCATCGTTCGGCAGCGGTGGCTTTGTGTTTAGTCAGCTCAGTGTCGAAGGTGAGGGGTTTGACTCTGTCTACCAACAGCCGGATGGCAGGCTGGTGGCAGCGGGGTATCAGTCCAACGGTGTCGATACTGACCTTCTACTGGTTCGATACAACCCCGACGGTACCCTTGATAGCACCTTTGGCGGCGGCGATGGTATTGAAATCACAGCGGTAACAGCCGGTAA
>CAYMFQ010000043.1:4715-17604 GCA_964389335.1 uncultured Granulosicoccaceae bacterium | reverse complement strand
GTGCGTTACCTCGATAACGGCACACTCGACAGCACCTTTGGCGGTGGCGATGGAATAGCCACGGCGACGTTGTCGGGGAATCCATGGGCAAACCATCTGGCGTTGCAAAGTGACGGCAAAATTCTACTGGCAGGCTATGACGGTGGTGCCAGTGACGACATTGCGCTGATTCGCTTTAACGCAGACGGCACGCTCGATAACAGCTTTGGTGCCGGTTCGGGTTATGTGCTCACTGACCTTGGTGGTGACGATGAAGGCACCGGTGTCAGCGTGCTGCCGGACGGTCGCATAGTAGTTGTCGGCACTACGGATGTGCAGGGCAACAACGACTTTGCAGTTGTCAGGTATAACGATGACGGTAGTCTGGATACATCCTTCGGCATTGCCGGTGCGCTCGGTGATGTAACGCCGATCTTTATCGAGCACGGTGATGCGGTGCTGCTCGATACTGATGTTCATATTTTCGATCATGAACTCAGTGGCATCGATGACTTTGGCGGCAGCACTCTGACCATCGCCCGCAATGGCGGCGCCAGTAGCGATGATGTTTTTAGTGCGGCTGGCAACCTGGCACTGGTTGGCACGAGCACAGGTAATGTAGAGTTGTCGTCTACCGTTGTCGGTACCTATACCAACGCCAGTGGCAGTCTGGCGTTAACCTTTGCAGCAGGTGTGACCAACACACAGGTTAACGAAGTGATGCAGTTAGTGGCCTACCGCAACATCAGTCATGCGCCGCCGAACAGCGTGCAACTGGACTGGACGTTTAACGATGGCAACGCAACGGCGCAGGGTGGCGGAGGCGCGCTGCAGACGACTGCCGGTATAAACGTAGCCATAACACCCGTTGATGCCAGTATCAGTCTCACTGTCAACACTCCGGGGGCTCTCGGACTACAGTCACAGGCCAGTGAAAGCCCGACTTCCGGGTTCGCAACACTCTATTCAAGGGCGGTTGCACTGGGCAACGATGGCAGCTATGTCGTGGTGTGGACTGCCAACAGCGATGGTGATAGCCAGGGTGTTTACCTGCGTCGCTATGATACATACGGTGACCCGGTCGGTTCTGAGGTTTTGGTTAACACAACGACCGCCAACGGTCAGTTATATGCATCGGTGGCGATGGATGATAGCGGCAACACGGTCATCGTCTGGTCCGGTGAGGGCGCCGGTGATAGCAATGGTATATTTGCACAACGCTATGACGCCAGCGGTGCTGCCATCGGGTCGGAAGTCCTGATCAATGCCACCACCACCGGTGTACAGACTACGCCATCAGTTGCCATGCACGACAATGGCGACTTTGTTGTCGTGTGGAGCGGGCAGGGGCCAGATGACAGTGATGGTATTTATGGTCAGTTGTTTAACGCCGCGGGTGACCCGCTGGGTGCCGAGTACAGGGTTAACAGCACTGTTACCGACAGCCAGATCCTGCCCGACGTCAGTATGGACGGTGATGGCGGGTTTGTTGTTACGTGGACCAGCGACAATCAGGATGGAAATCAGGAGGGCGTTTATCTGCGCCGCTTCAACGCGGATGGCTACGCGTTAACCGACGAAATTCAGGTCGATACAGACACCACCAATCGTCAGTGGATCTCACAGGTTGCTGTCAACGACGCCGGTGATTTTGTTGTGGCGTGGCGAGATGACGACGCGGCGAACGCGATCCAGGCGCAGTTGTTCAACGCCGACGGCTCGAAAAACGGCGCAGAAATCATCGTCAGTGATCGGGCGGATTCCGGTGACAACTATCCCGCGGTACAAATAGACAACGATGGCAACTTCATTGTCGTGTGGCAGGGATTTCACGATGGCGATGACTACGGCATTCTCGGCCGTCAGTTTGATGCAACGGGGGCTGCACTGGGGCCATCGTTTGTTGTCAACTCGCGTACCGATGGCGGCCAGGAAGCGCCGGCACTTGCGATCAATGACAGTGGTCAGTTTGTCGTTGCGTTTGAAGATCTGCAAACCGGTACGGTTGAAAGCCGCTTCTATGGGCTGGCAACCAACGAGAACACTGGTACCGCGGCGGTGGATGTTGTTCTTGATGTTGCACCAACGTCTAATGTAACGATAGCCGTTTCGATGGCGGATGGCACAGAGGGTACCCTTTCCACCAGCTTACTGACATTTACACCGGCCAACTGGAGTACGCCGCAGACCATCACTGTTACCGGAGTAGACGATGCACTGAGTGATGGAGACATCGCACACCTGCTTGACTTTGATCCGGCGTCGAGCACCGATCTGAACTTCAACGGTGTGGCGGTGCAGGATCTGACGGTATTTAACCACGACAATGATCCGTATCTTGACCTGGACGCGGACGATTCGGCAGGCAGCGGGTTTGACTTTACGGTCACGCACACAGAAGGACTCGGACCAACACGACTGACGGATACAGACGCCGTATTAACCGATCCGGACAGCGCCTTGCTTTCGTCGCTGGTGGTTACTATCACCAATGTGCAGGATGGCGCGAGCGAAGTGCTGGCGGCAGACACTTCCGGCACCAGCATTGGTGCGGCTTATAGTGCAGGTGTGCTGACGCTGTCCGGATCGGACACGGTGGCCAACTATCAGCAGGTACTGCGTACAGTCACCTACGATAATACCGATGCCGATCCGGATAAAACCAGTCGCAGCATTACTTTTGTAGCAGGCGACGGCAGTAACAGCAGTCAGGTCGCTAGCACCACAGTTGCCATGCAAAACGCAGCCGATCTGCAAATCGTGGCACCGTCCAATCGCACTGTTAATGAAGACACGGCACTGGTATTCAACGGGGTCAATTATATACAGGTGTTCGATGGTATATCCGCGTTTGATTCGCCTATGCGGGTGTCGCTCAACGTGGCTAATGGTCTGCTGACACTGGCAAATCAGACCGGTATTACCTTTGTTGAAAGTGTCGACAACAGTGCCACGCTCGTTATCGAAGGACTTGAAAGTAATCTGAACAACGCCTTGAACGGGCTGATTTTTACGCCAAACCCCGACTACCATGGCGCGGATGTGCTGACGATCAGTGTGGCACTGGCGGCGGACCTTGAGGGCCATTATACCTTCGCAGGCGGCAATGCCGATGATCAAAGTGCGGGGATCGCATACAACGGCAGCCTACGTGGCGATGCCACGACCGTGACTGACCCGACGCGAGGCGAGGTGCTGAGTCTGGATGGCACCGGCGATTACGTGGAGATTGCCGGTACGTTCGGAAACCCGACTTCTATGTCAATCGGTGGCTGGGTGAACTACACCGGCAGCGGGCGTGGCGAGTTTATCTCTGTTGATGATCGAATCCACCTGAAGATTGATGAGGCATCAGCCGGTATCAGCGGTTCTGTGCAGACCGCCCCCGGTGTGTGGACTGATCTTGATTCAAATGTGTTTATCAGTGGTGATGGCTGGCATCACATCATGTATGTGTTTGACGACGCTGGCGACATGCACACAGTGTATCTGGACGGTGCTGTTATTGCCTCGGCCTCAATCACTGACTCAATCGACTGGGCGGGTGCCACAACCACCTATATTGGTCAGCACCCGTCACTGGGAATGTACTTCACCGGTCTGATAGACGATGCACGCATCTACTCGCGAGCACTGTCGACGGACGAGATCGCGGCAATTGCAGCCGATGAATCGTCGATAAACGACAGTGTTTCGATTACCGTCAATGCGGTGAATGATGCCCCGTCATTTGAGCTGCCGGGCGAGGCAGTGCTTACCACCGGTGGTGCTGGCTATGGGCAGAATCAGGACACGCATGTGTTTGCCGATGGCAGCATGCTGATCACCCCCTACGACACAAACGGTGATACTGCGCTGTTAAAGCTGAACGCTGACGGCACCATTGACACATCATTTGGCACCGCAGGCTATGCCGACACCAGCGCGATTAACTTCGCCTACATTCAGTCACTGGCAGTACAGTCAGACGGAAAGATACTGGTGTCAGGCAGTGACTCCGGTGACATTTTCATTGCACGTTACAACGCTAACGGGACCATCGATGGCACTTATGGCACCGCCGGTGTAACAACATTGGCTACGGCCACGGTCGATGAGAGTATGGATCTCACCCTGCAGGCCGACGGCAAGGTGTTGCTCGCTGGCGAATACGGTGATGACTCTATCGTTGCGCGCTTCACCACAGGTGGCGTGCTTGACGGCGGCTTTGGTGCCGGTGGCATTGTTACGGTAAACCTCGGTGGAACGTCGGAGTCACTTCAGTCGGTCACCACACTCGCAGACGGTTCAATCATTGCGGTCGGTGAAACTTCCGTGGTCAGGCTCAACAGCAACGGCACACTTGATAACAGCTTCGACACCGATGGCATTCTCGATGTCGGCAATGCCGTCTTCGCCACAACGACGCAGACGGATGGTAAGTTCCTGGTCGCCGGCGGCACCGGCAGCGCGCTGTTTGTTACCCGTTTTAATACTGACGGCACTGTTGATACAGACTTTGGCACAGCCGGTACAGCAACCTGGTCCGTTACCGCAGCCCACGGACATGCCATTGCGCAGCAGGCAGACGGTAAGCTTGTCGTAGCGGGCTACACCGATGCGTATCCGACGCAGTGGCTTGCCATCCGGCTAAACACAGACGGCACACTGGACACATCGTTTGCAAACAGTGGTGCCTGGGTGCAGACCTCAGGTACAGACTATAGTGAGGCTTACGCTGTCGCACTTTATAAGGATGGTGTATCTGAGAAGATAGTGCTGGCGGGCTATACCACGCGAGACAGCTTTGACAGCAACAGCTGGGTCAGTGTTGTACGTCTGAATCATGACGGCAGTCTGGATACAACGCTCGGAACCAATACGCTCAATGACAACCCGACTTTTGTAGAAGATGGTGCAGCGGTTGTGCTCGATGCCGATGCAGCCCTGTTTGATGCAGAGTTAAGTGCGGCGGATAACTTCAGTGGTACGACGCTGACAATTGAGCGCAATGGCGGTATCAATAGCGATGATCAGTTCAGCTTCAACGATGGCAACGGCATCTCGCTGTCTGGCGCCAATCTGATAAAAAACAGTCAGGTGATTGCCTCGTTTGATACCGCATCAAATGTGGGGCAACTGGTAGTGACCTTTACCGATGCCAACGGCGAAACACCCGTCAACGCCGATGTCAACTCGGTGCTGCGGCAAATTACCTACAGCAACAGCAACTACACCCCGCCGGCGAGTGTGGATCTGGACTGGTCATTTAACGACGGTAACAGCGCATCGGCACAGGGCACGGGTGGAGCACTGGCGGTTACCGGAAGCACGAGCGTTACAATTATCAACACGCCTGATCCTGCAGTGGTCACAGTGCCCATCGCACAGAGTGTTAATGAAGATACGCCACTGGTGTTTTCATCAGCGGGCGGCACTGCAATCAGTGTTGATGACGGTCGTACCTACGATCCGACGGTTACTATGGTACTGTCGGTAAGCAATGGCACGCTGACCCTGGCTGGCACCGCCGGTATTACCTTCCTCGATGGCACCAGCGACGGTGGTTCCATACTGACGATTGCAGGTACTGAAACCGACATCAATGCAGCGCTGGACGGGCTGCAGTATCAGGGCGATCAGGACTACAATGGCAGCGATACGCTGACTATTAGCACCGGCTCTGCCGCGTCGGTTGAAGCCAGTCTCCACGCGCACTACGACTTCCTGCAGGGGTCTCTGCAAGATAATACGACAAACAACTACAACGGTACGGCAGCTGGCAATCCGACGCTGACCGCTGATCCGGATCGCGGTGATGTGCTCGCGTTTGATGGTGACGATCAGGTCAATGTTGCCAGTGCTGTGGCGACACTCGGCACGGAAGTAACGTTTTCTGCGTGGGTCAATCTGGATGCCGGTCAACAGGAAGCGGTACCGGTTTCAATTGGCGATGAGTTCTGGGTGACGCTGGATCGGTCTAATCCGTCTTACTCGATGGCTCTGCACGCGCGCGAATTTACGTCGAACAGTATGGACCTGGCTGACAATATTGCAGGCGAGGGCTGGAACCATATCGCCGCCACACTTAACGATACGACTAACGAGCTTCACCTGTATCTGAACGGTGTGGAGATTCATAGCAGCAATTACGATTTTGGTGACATCAACTGGGCAGCAGCCAGTTCGGCAAACATCACCATCGGAGCGAAGTCTGACGGTTCAGATGCACTGGTTGGCAGTATCGATGATGTGCGCATCTACAACACCGAACTTAACGTGGCTGAGATCATCGCCATTATGGGTGATCAGGGCTATGCCAGTGACAGTGTTGCGCTCACCATCAATGCGGTCAACGATGCACCACAGTTTACGGTGCTGCCTGCCAACGAGGCGGTGGTTGATGGCGCCGCTGCAGGTGCTTCGGTCATTGCGTCCGGGGATCTTGACAACGACGGTGACCAGGATCTGCTCGGAGCAACATCCAACGGGCAGATTAACTGGTACGCCAACGATGGCAGTGGCGGGTTCTCTGCAGCCAGTGCCATATTTAACACAGCCGGTTACGACTTTTCTGCAGCGGTTGTCGCAGACCTCGACGGTGATGGCGATCAGGATATCGTCGTTGGTAACGATACACCGGACGCCAGCGAAGACGGCATATTGCTGTTCGACAATCAGTTGCTGGAAAGCGGTGCGCTGTCGTTCACCATGACGTCAATGGAGTCAACCGCCTTCGGTGTCTATGACCTTGTGGTTGAGGACATTGACGGTGATACACGACCGGATATTGTTGCCAGCTTTAATGACTCCGGTGAGGTGATACTCTATGAGCAGAACCTGCCTGATCTATTTACCCGCTCCGTCGCAGGTTCTGTGGCGGGTGTGCGTGGTATCGACGTTGGAGATCTAAACGCCGATGGCAACCCGGATATTGCAGCAGCTGGTGTCAGCGGTGTGTACTGGCTTGAAAATGATGGTGTGGTAAACGCCTCGTTTACCGTATCCAGTATGTCGGCGTTTACACCCATAGGCGTGCTCGACGTTGCAATCGGCAACTTCGATGCGGATGCGGATCTTGACGTGGCTTACGTCTATGGCGTGGTGACAAGAACACTCGGCTGGATGGAAAACGACGGTGCGATCAGTCCGGTGTTCAGCGCCAATACCATAGGCAACAACGTTGGTACGTTCAGTACCTTTGGCAATCTGATCGCCGCAAATGTCGATGGCAACGCCGGTGTGGATCTGGCGTATGCTAATACCGGTGGTGACGCTATCCGTATTTTTGGCAATGATGGCAGCGGAACTTTCACCGAGAGCGCAGCTTCTTTGAGCGCTGATGGTGTCAGCCGAATTGACACGACAGACATTGACGGTGATGGTGATCCGGACTTCATCACCGCTCAGGACAGTGACTCAACATTCGGGGTGATCGTCAACGGCGGTGCAGGTTTTTTCACAAGCGTGCATGCAGTGGAAGACACAACACTGACAGGCTTGCAGGTGCAACTGGACGATGTGGATGCCAACGGCGCTGACCTCAGCGTTACTGTCAATGCGGCTGATGGCATCCTGACCATACCGACCGGCGCGGTAACATTTTCAACTGCCAACAGTGGCAGCACGGTTACTTTTACAGGAACCGTCGCCGAGATCAACACGGCGCTCAGCAGCTTTAGTTATCAGCCGACCGCTGACTTTTTCGGTGATACCACCTTAAGTGTGACGGTTAACGATCAGGGCAATACCGGCGGTGGCGGGCCGGCAGTAGCGGCCAGCGTGACATTGGTGCATGTGCAATCAGACAATGATCCGGTGGTTACGTCAGTGTCGGTCACGGATGTTAACTTCACCGAACAAAGCCCGGTGGGGATTGACATCGGTGCAACCATTACAGACATCGACGACAACACACTTACCGGTGCGACAGTGCGCATCAGTGCAAATTTTGCGGCTGGCGTGGATCAGCTTCAGTTTACCGATCAAAATGGCATTGCAGGGTCCTACAGCAATGCAACCGGTGTACTGGAACTAAGCGGCACTGCCAGTGTGGCCGACTATCAAACCGCCCTGCGCTCGATTGTTTTTAATAACCAGAACAATAATCCGTCGACCGGCACCCGAACCATTGAATGGGTCGTCAGCGATGGTGACTCTCTGAGTGCACCGGTAACTCGCGATATCACCGTCAACGCCGTTAATGATGCGCCAGTTGTCACAGCGCCTGGTTCAGTGCTGAGCGTTAACGAGCAGGGCAGCCTGATGATACACGGCAGTGGTTTCAGTATTGCCGACACCGATGACAACGGGGCAAACCTGAGTGCCACATTCAGTGTTGGCGCAGGCCGGGTGTTGATAGACGCCGGTGACTCCGGTGTGGACGTTTCATCCGGTAGTAACTTTACCTCCGGCAACAGCACTGACACCGTCACGTTTACCGGCACAAAAGCACAGCTCAATGCGTTGTTGTCCGGCGGCAGTACCGGAACCATCGAATATCGATACGATCAGGCTGCTGCCAGCGACACACCACCTGCGACAACTACCATTACGCTGACCGTTAATGACCAGGGTAATACCGGTGCCGACCCGGGTAACACCGCAGACGCCAGCAGTGAAGAGCACGCAGCAGCACAGACCATAGGCTTCACAGCCGCGAACGATGCACCATCGCTGCTTGGTCCGGAACTAATCAGCAATGGTAACTTTGCCACCGGTGATCTGACCGGCTGGACCGTTACCGGGCAGGCCGATTTTGAGGCGGGCGGGTTGCGGTTCGGCGACGCCAATAGCGCCGGCGCGCACAGTGCCGCTCAAACAATTAGTACGATTGCCGGTGCCGCCTATACCTTAAGCTTCGACTACCGCGATGGCCGCGGCGACTACAACCAGAGCCTGCAGGTCAGCGTCGACGGAACCACTAATCTGCTGACAACGTCGGATATCGTCACGGATATCGATGGTACATCATACGTTCGCTACAGCTTTAATTTCACCGCTGACTCCACTGCCTCAACGATTACCTTTACAGACACATCTGACACGTCCGGTCTGTCCAATGACACGCAAACCACAGATGGTCACATCGACAATGTGTCGGTACGACAGCGCTCGGGCGAGTTGTCACAGGTAAGCTATACCGAAGATGGCAGTGCAGTGTTGCTGGACGCAGATATCGAGCTGTATGACCCGGAACTGAGTCTGGCAGACGATTTTGGCGGGGCCACCGTTGTATTGTCCCGCAACGGTGGTGCGAACAGTGATGATATCTTTAGTGCTCAGGGTAACCTGGTATTTAATACGGGCTCGCTGGAACTGTCTGCCGTGAATGTGGGCACGTACACCAATACCGGCGGCACACTAACAATGACGTTCTCCTCGGCTGTCAGCAATAGTGCTGTTACCGAAGTGCTACGCTCCATTGCCTATGCCAACAGCAGTGAGACACCACCAGCCAGTGTGCAGATAGACATTGCGGTAAACGATGCCAACAGTGGAGTGCAGGGCACTGGTGGTGCGCTTAACGTTACTGGCAGCAGCGTAGTTAGTATCACGGCTGTTGAAGATGCGCCTGTTATATCTGCACTGGCGGGTGACACACTGGTGTATTCAGAGGGTGACGGCGCTATCGTTATAGACCAGCCAGCTGATGCACTGGTAACGGATGCTGACTCGGTAAACTTTGATACCGGCACCCTGACGGTGGCGTTTACCGCAGGGAGCGATAGCGCAGAAGATGTACTCGCTATTGTCAATCAGGGCAGTGGCGCGGGGCAGATTGGCATCAGTGGCAGCAGTGTGTCATTCGGTGGCACGACGATCGGTGCCTTTAGCGGCGGTGTCAGCGGTACTGACCTGGTAGTCACACTCAACGCTAATGCGGATGCCACAGCCGCTTCTGCATTGTTGCGTGCTATCAGCTATGAAAACACCGACACCAATAACCCGACACCCGGCAACCGCACTGTGCGTTTTGTACTGGCTGATGGTGATGGCGGCACCAGCGCCAATCACGATACCACCGTTATGTTTGGCGCTGTGAACGACAACCCCCAGATTACCGCGCTGGCAGGCGATACGCTGAATTACACTGAAGGTGATGCGCAGCAACTAATTGATCAGCCGACCGGCGCCGCTGTTAGTGACCCGGACTCGGTCAACTTCGATGGTGGCACACTGACGGTTGCGTTTACAGCAGGAAGTGACAGCGCTGAAGATATTCTGTCTATTAGAAATACCGGCACAGGTGTCGGGCAAATTGGTGTTAGCGGCCCCACTGTTACCTACGGCGGCACAAGTATCGGGACGCTGGTTGGCGGCGGTGGCGGTGCGGACCTGGTGGTCACGCTGAATGCTAACGCAGATGCAGCCGCCGTCTCGGCACTGATGCAAAATATCAGCTTTGAGAATGCGGATACCAGTGATCCGACCACCGGTAATCGCAGTGTTCGTATTGTATTAACCGACGGCGACGGCGGCAGCAGTGCCAACATAGATACCACCGTTGCAGTGACGGCGGTGAACGATATTCCAACCATTGCCGATTTGGGCGGAGATACGCTCAATTACAGAGAAGGTGACGGCGCTCAGTTGACAGACCAGTTGGCCAATGCGCTGGTCACCGATGTAGACTCGTCGAATTTCGATAGTGGTGTGCTTACGGTCGCGTTGATCTCGGGTAGTGACAGCGCCGAAGATGCCCTGTCAATACGTAACAGCGGCACCGGCGTTGGACAAATTGGTGTCAGTGGGGCAAGTGTCACTTATGGTGGTGCCGCCATTGGCACATTCACCGGTGGCAGTGGCGGCGCTGATCTGGTGGTTACACTGAATGCTACTGCCGATTCAGCTGCCGTATCTGCGCTGATTCAAAGCATTAGCTATGAGAACACCGACACCGACAACCCCACAACCGGCAATCGAATCCTGCGTTTTAGCCTGTCGGATGGCGATGGTGGCACCAGTACCAACTATCAGACTACGGTCGCACTTAGCGGGGTCAATGACAGCCCAACCATAGCCGGACTGGCGGGAGACTCACTGAGCTATAGCGAGGGTGATGGCGAGCAGGCCGTAGAGCAGGGCGGTGATGTAACCATCAGCGACGTCGACTCCGCGGATTTTAACGGTGGGTCTCTGTCGGTATCATTCACTGCCGGCAGTGACCCTGCAGAAGACTTGCTGGTGGTACTGGATCAGGGTACCAGCGCCGGACAGATAGGTGTGAGTGGCACCACGGTCAGCTACGGTGGTGTTTCCATCGGCACCTATAGCGGCGGCAGTGGTGGTGCCGATTTAGTGGTTACATTGAACGCAAGTGCAGAACCGGTATCGACAGCGGCGCTGATCCACGCCATTGGCTACCACAACACCAACACCGATAACCCGACGACTGGCAACCGCACGGTGCAGTACGTACTGACGGATGGGGATGGCGGTACCAGCGTCAGCCACGCTGCAACGGTCTCGTTCAGTAGCGTTAACGACATTCCGGTTGTCAGTAATCTGGGTGGCGACAGCCTCGCCTATAACGAAGGCGATGGTGCACAGCGTATTGATCAATCGTCCGATGCCACGGTCACCGATCCGGACTCGACTGACTTCGATGCGGGTACGGTTACTGTGTCGTTTACGGCGGGTGCAGACCCGCTGGATGATCGATTGTCAATCGCCAACCAGGGCACCGGGGTAGGGCAGATTGGTGTCAGTGGCGCCATTGTAACTTATAGCGGTGTTGTTATTGGCTCACTCACTGGTGGCAGCAATGGCAATGCGCTGGTCGTAACTCTCAACGGCAATGCCGATACCACAGCCACTGCTGCGTTGTTGCAGGCAGTGACCTATGAGAACACGGATACCGACAACCCCGCTGCGGGCAGTCGTACTGTGCAGACAGTTATTACCGATGGCGACGGTGGCACCAGTCTCAGCGTGCAGTCAACCGTGACCGTTAACGGCGTCAACGATGCACCGGTGCTGTCAAATCTGGCCGGAGATTTACTGAGCTACACCGAGGGAGACGGGCCTCGCACCATTGATCAGTTATCAAATGCCAGCGCAGTTGATGTCGATTCGTCCGACTTTGATGGCGCTTTGCTCAGTGTGAGTCTGGTGGCCGGTACTGACAATACTGAAGATGTGCTGGCTATTGTCGATCAGGGTGCCGGCGCCGGACAGATTGGCGTGGCCGGTGCGAGTCTAAGCTACCAGGGCATTAACATCGGTACCTTTAGCGGTGGCAGCGGCGGTGCTGATCTTGTAATCACACTCAATGCAAATGCGTCTGCCGCCGCGGTCTCTGCACTGGTGAGTGCCATCAGCTATGAAAACATCGATACCGACAACCCGGCGTCGAGTGATCGTACCGCGCGTTTTGTACTGACCGACGGCGACGGTGCGACCAGTCTGTCTTATGACACAACTATTAGTTTTACTGCCGTTAACGACGATCCGATTGTTAGCAACCTGGCTGGCGACACAGTAAACACCACAGAGGGTGACGGGCCGGTTATCATCGATCAGCCTGTCAATGCCGCAACGTCAGACGTCGACTCTACAAACTTTGACAGTGGCACACTGACCGTCAGCTTTGTTGCCGGCAGCGTTGGTACAGAAGATGTGCTGGCGATCGTAGACCAGGGAGTGGCTGCCGGACAGATCGGGCTCAGTGGTGCAAATGTCACCTACGGCGGCGCAACCATTGGTTCCTATAGCGGTGGGGCAAATGGCAGTGCACTGGTGATACTGTTTAACAGCAACGCCGATGTGGTTGCTGTCGATGCGTTAATACAGGCCATCAGCTACGAAAACGTCGACACCGATAACCCGACCACAGGCAACCGAACTGTACGCTATGTGCTGACCGATGGTGACGGCGGCACCAGTGCCGGCTACGATACCACCATTGCGTTTACTGCTGTCAATGATG
>CAYMFQ010000043.1:1554-4615 GCA_964389335.1 uncultured Granulosicoccaceae bacterium | reverse complement strand
CCGGGTGAGATAGGTGTCAGTGGTTCTGTAGTCAGCTTTCAGGGAGTTGCCATTGGCACTGTTAATGGCGGCAGTGGTGGTACGGATCTTACCGTCACGCTCAACTCAAATGCGGACGCTGCGGCAACAGCGGCACTGATTCAATCCATCACTTATCGCAACATCGATAACGACAACCCGACCAGCAGTACGCGAACAATTACCTATACCCTGGCAGATGGCGATGGCGGCAGCAGTGTAACGTCATCAGCCAGCATTGCGATTGCGCCGGTTAATGATGTGCCGGTGATAGCGAATCTGGGGGGCGATATACTGGCCTACGCGGAGGGTGACAACCTGGTCTCCATTGATCAGTCAGGCGATGCGTTGGTGGTTGACGTAGACTCCGCGAACTTCGATACCGGCTCACTGGTAGTCTCGTTCTCTACGGGCAGCGACAACGCTGAAGATCAACTGCAGATTATTCATCAGGGCAGTGCTGTCGGCCAGATTGGTGTAAGCGGCGTGACCGTAGCTTACCAGGGAATCGATATAGGAACGGTGGCTGGCGGCACCGGTGGCGCCGATTTACAGATTGTGTTTAATAGTAACGCTGATGCTGCTGCTGTATCTGCGCTGATTCAGACCATTGGCTATCACAACACCGACGTGCACAACCCGACACCGGGTGACCGCAGCGTGCAGTTCCTGCTGACTGATGGAGACGGAGGCACCAGCGCTGCGTTTGACGCAACCGTGCAGTTCAGCGCAGTTAATGATGCACCACAGATCAACCTGCAGTCATCGCAGACCACTGACGAAGATACACCGCTGATCTTCTCGGGTGCGAATGGTAACGGCATATCAATCAATGATCTCGATTCCGGCAGCGGAGTTATTCGCGCAGAGATCTCTGTGACTGATGGTGTCTTTACGCTGGCCGATACTTCTGCTCTGACCATGCACTCGGGCAATGGCACATCACTGGTGAGTTTCGAAGGGCCGAATACAGCGATCTTTGCGGCATTAAACGGGGCATTCTACACCCCCGCTCTGAACTTTAACGGTGTGGCAACACTGAAGATGGCCGCGGATGATCTCGGCAACAGTGGTACCGGCGGCTCACTGACTGACAATAAAATACTGAGTATTACCGTCAACCCGATCAATGATGATCCACTGAATGCCGGTAGCCTGCCGGCGGATATCTCTGTAACCGAAGATGTCGTCAGTGATCTGGACCTGTCTGCGCTGAATTTGACTGACGTCGACAGCCAGTTAAATCCGCTGAGTCTCACGCTCGCAACATCAGCCGGTGGCATTCTTGGCGCTGATGATGTCGCGGCTGTCAGTAATAGCATTTCCGTTGCCGGTGACAACACAAATACGCTGACGCTGACAGGCAGCCTTGCCGATCTCAACAGCTTTATAAACAACGCCGGCAGTATCGGTTATCTTCACAGCACCGCAAATATCGTCGGCGACAATGTCGACACACTGACCGTTGTGGTCAACGACCAGGGCAACAGTGGTGCCGGTGGCGGACTGGATATCAATCTCGGCAGCATCAATATCGATATCGACGCGGTTAACGACAGTCCGATAATCGACAGCCTCAGTGGTGATGTGCTCGAGTATCAGGAAGGCGATGGTCTTGTCGCGATTGATCAGTTACCAGCCGCTGCAATTACCGATATCGACACCGCCAACTTTGACGGCGGAAGGCTCGTTGTATCACTGACCAACGGGTCAGTCAGTACCGAAGACGTACTGGCCATTGTGCACCAGGGCGACGGACCCGGGGAAATTGGCGTGAGTGTTAATGTGGTTTCCTATGAAGGCACGCAGATCGGCACATTTACGGGTGGCCTGAATGGTGGTGGTCTTGAGATAACACTCAATGCATCGGCGGATATTGCGGCGGTATCAGCGCTTATTCGAACGATCGGCTATGAGAATACCAATACCAACGATCCCGCGATAACCTCCAGAACCGTGTTGTTTACTTTGACCGATGGAGATGGTGGTACCAGTGCTGCCAACACGGCCACTATTAGCGTGACCGCAGTCAACGATGCACCGTTTGCCGCGAGCGGTACCGTAAATGCGCGGGAAGATACCGACACAGTACTTCAGGTCAGTGATTTCGGATTTCTCGATACCGCAGAAGGCGATCAGCTTGCAGCAGTGATTGTTGAGTCACTGCCTGGCAGTGGACTGCTGCTGTACGACAACAATCCGGTGCTGGTCGGTCAGCATATTGATGCGGCTGACATTAATGCTGGCTTACTGGTGTACCGGCCATTCAGTGATTCATTTGGCGATGATGCGTTCGTGTTCCGCGTCAGCGATGATGGTGCTGTACCGGGTGTAAACGTATCGGCGGATGCCTATACGCTGACTCTCGCAGTTGATGGCGTAAACGATGCGCCGCGCGGAGCCGACAATACCGTTACCACAGATGAAGACGACGTTTATCGCTTTACACCGGATGACTTTGGTTTTACCGACGTGGCCGATCCAACCGACAGCCTGGCCGCAGTACTCATTGACGCCATGCCTGATAAGGGCAGTCTGACGCTGCGCGGAGAGTCTGTATTTGCGCGCGTGCTGGTGTCTGATCTTATCAATGGCGACTTACAATATATCAGTGACGCCGATGACAGCGGCACGCCGTACAGCAGCTTTACCTTCCGTGTACAGGATGACAACAACAACGCCGGACCGGACACTGACACAGTCTCTCGTACCATGACCATTAATGTGGTATCCGTCAGTGATGCACCGTCCGGACTTGATCAGGTTGCGATCGCTGTTGAAGATAATGATTATGTCATCCGTGTTGATGATTTTGGTTTTAGCGACATCAGTGATGGTGATGCGTTCGTCGCGGTACTCATTGATCAGCCGGCTCGCTTCGGTAGCCTGATTCTGAGCGGGGCGGAGGTGAGCGCTGGTGCCATGGTCGCACAAGCCGACATCGCCAACGGGCAGCTGGTTTATCGGCCTTCAGCCAATTACCACGGAACAGATTCACTGACGTTCCGTCTGCAGGACAGCGGGCAACTGCCACACAGTGACA